>CANBXZ010000147.1 GCA_947373495.1 Acetobacteraceae bacterium | reverse complement strand
TCGCAGGCGCTGTTCGCGCATTACGCCCTGAAGGAAGGCCTGGAGGTGGTGCGCCAGCAGGTGCTGGACTGGGGCATCTCCCCGGCGCTCGACTGTTTCTCGCTGGTGCGCGCGGTGGGGTAGTTTCCCGGTCTCAGAACCGCGTCCGCAGGATCTCGCAGTTGCCGGCCAGGGTGGCCACCGGTTGCGGCAGGTCGCAGGGCGGTGGCGGGCCGGCCTCGCTCGGCCGGGTGGCGGCGGCGGCTTCGGTGGCGGTGCGGCATTCCGCCACCTGCGGCGCCGGCGGCAGGCGGGACAGCGCCAGCCGGGCCTCGCCGCTCAACCGGTCCAGGCTCAGGGTGAAGCGGTCATGCACCGGCAGCCGGCCACCGGCCTCGGGCGGGATCGGCAGGGTGAAGCCGGCAATGACCGGGTCCCGCAGCGAAGTCAGCTCCGCCGCGTCCTGCCACAGTTGGCGGCCGGGCAATTGCAGCGCCAGGCCCTGGGGTTCCAGCGCCAGCCGCAGCCGGGGGCCGTTCTCGAACCGGCAGGCCAGGAAGGTCTGCGCCCCGGCCGGGCCAGCCAGCAGCATCGCCGCGATCAACCAGCGGAACATGGACGCTCCTTGTGCCTGCGCCCGGCGGTTATGGCCGGTGGCGGGCGCTGCAACAACCGTGCTGCTGGCGGTGTTCCACCCAGGGCGCGGAACGGCTAGGTTGGGGCGGTGAGCAACGCGCCCTTCCCCGCGGCCCGCCCGGCTGCCGCCCTGCATCGTTTCGCCAATCCTGGCCAGTTCCTGCGGCTTTCGGGCCGGGTGCTGCCCTGGCTGGCCGGCGCCGCCGTGCTGGTGCTGGCACTGGCGCTGCCCTGGGCGCTGGCCTTTTCCCCGCCCGACTGGCAGCAGGGCGAGACGGTGCGGATCATGTACCTGCACGTGCCCATGGCCTGGCTGGGCATGGGTGGCTATGCCGGCCTGGCCCTCACCTCCGCCGTGGCGCTGGTGTGGCGCCACCCGCTGGCGGACCTGGCCTGCCGGGAGCTTTCGCCGGTGGGTGCTGCCGTGACCGCGCTGTGCCTGGCCACCGGCAGCCTGTGGGGCAAGCCGATGTGGGGCACCTGGTGGGTCTGGGACGCAAGGCTGACCAGCGTGCTGGTGCTGTTCTTCCTGTGGCTCGGCCATGCCGCCCTGGTGCGCGCCTTCGACGACCCGGAACGCGGTGCCCGCATGGGTGCCATCCTGGCGCTGGTGGGCGCGGCCAACCTGCCGGTGGTGAAGTTCAGCGTGGACTGGTGGAACACCCTGCACCAGCCGGCCAGCTTGACCCGGGTCAATGCGCCGGCCTTGCATGTGGATATTCTCTACCCATTGTTGGCCTGCACGCTGGGCTTCAGCCTCGCCTTCGCGGCGGTGGTGCTGTTCCGGGTGCGGGCGGCGGTGATGGAACGGCGGGTTCGCGCCCTGCAGATGGCCGCGGCGCGCCGGGCGGAGAACTCCTGATGTCTCTTCATTGGTGGCATGTCGCCATCAGCTACGTGCTGGTGCTGGGCGGCTTCGCGGCCTTGGCCGGGGGCGCGGCGCTGCGCCATGCCCAGGCCAGGCGGATGCTGGCGCGGCTGGAAACCCGGAAGCGCGGCGCATGACCCGCAAGAAGAAGCGGCTTTACCTGTTGCTGCTCTGCGCCCTGGGCCTGGGCAGCGCCACCGCGCTGACGCTGACCGCCTTCCAGGACAACCTGGTGTTCTTCCGCTCCCCCAGCGACATCGCGCGGGATGTGCCGGGGCCGGAACGCGCCTTCCGCCTGGGCGGGCTGGTGGAAACCGGCAGCCTGGCCCGCAGCACCGAAGCCGGGCGGCCGCTGGCGCGCTTCGTGGTGACGGATGGCGCGCACCAGGTGACGGTGGCGTTCGGCGGCGTGCTGCCGGACCTGTTCCGCGAGGGCCAGGGCGTGGTGACGCTGGGCAAGCTGGGGCGGGACGGCGTGTTCCAGGCCAGCGAGGTGCTGGCCCGGCACGATGAGACCTACATGCCGCCCGACGTGGCCGACGCGCTGCGCCGCAGCGGCCATTGGAACCCCAACCAGGGCGCGGCGCCACCCGCTTCCAGCTGGAACACGCTGCAACCCGGGCGTGGCGGCGGATGAGCGACGACAGCGGCCAGCCGGATGGCGGCAACCAGGGCGGGGGCCTGCCCACGCCGGATGCCCGCCACGGCGAGCCGGAGCCCGCCACGGTCGCGCAATTGGCCGAGGACCTGGCCCGCACCGCCGCCGAGCAGGCGGCGCTGGATGCGCTGGCTGGCGACCCGGACGGCCAGGCGCTGGAAATGCTGAAGCAGCACCTGCGGCACGAAGCCCTGCCGCCGAAGGACAAGCCCACCGCATGATCCCTGAACTCGGGCATTTCACGCTTGGCCTGGCCTTGGCGCTGGCGCTGGCCGTGGCCGGCTTTGGCCTTTATGGCGCCCAGCGGGCGCAGCCGCGCTTCATGGCGCTGGTGCCGCCGCTGGCCGCCGGGCTGCTGCTGGCGGTGCTGGCCAGCTTCCTCTGCCTCATCGCCAGCTTCGTGATGAACGACACCACGGTTTCCACCGTGGTGGCGAACAGCCATTCGCTGAAGCCGCTGCTGTACAAGATCAGCGGCAGTTGGGGGAACCACGAGGGTTCCATGCTGCTCTGGGTGCTGATCCTGGCGCTGTGTGCCGGGGCGGTGGCGATCTTCGGCCGCAACCTGCCCAGCGCGTTGCAGGCGCGGGTGCTGGCGGTGCTGGGGCTGGTGGCCACCGGCTTCCTGGCCTTCATGCTGGCCACGTCGGACCCGTTCCGCCGGGTCTGGCCGCCGGCGGTGGATGGCAACGGGCTGAACCCGATCCTGCAGGACCCCGGCCTGGCCTTCCATCCGCCGCTGCTCTACCTCGGCTATGTCGGCTTTGCCGTCACCTTCGCCTTCGCCATCGCCGCCTTGATCGAAGGCCGGGTGGATGCCGCCTGGGGCCGCTGGGTGCGGCCCTGGGCGCTGGCGGCGTGGAGCTTCCTGACCCTCGGCATCGCCCTGGGCAGTTGGTGGGCCTATTACGAACTGGGCTGGGGCGGCTACTGGTTCTGGGACCCGGTGGAGAATGCCTCCCTGCTGCCCTGGCTGGCCGGCTGCGCCCTGCTGCACAGCGCCATCGTGGTGGAAAAGCGCGAGGCACTGAAGACCTGGACCGTGTTCCTGGCGCTGCTGGCCTTCGCGCTGTCGCTGCTGGGCACCTTCCTGGTGCGGTCCGGCGTGCTGAACAGCGTGCACGCCTTCGCCAGCGACCCCGGGCGCGGCATCTTCATCCTGGCGCTGCTGATGCTGTACGTGGGCGGCGGCTTCGCGCTGTTCGCCTGGCGGGCGCAGGCCATGGCGCCCACCGGGGTGTTCGCGCCGGTCAGCCGCGAGGGCGCGCTGGTGCTGAACAACCTGCTGCTGTGTTCGGTGGCCGCCGTGGTGCTGGTGGGCACGCTGTACCCGATGTTCGCCGACCTGGTGCTGGGGCAGAAGATCTCGGTCGGGCCGCCCTTCTTCAACAGTGCCACGCTGCCGCTGGCGGCGCCCTTGATCGGCGCCATGGCCGTCGGCCCGTTCATGCCCTGGAAGCGCGCCCGGCTGTGGCCGGCGCTGCAGAAGCTGTGGTGGGTGGCGCTGCTGGCGCTGGGCGCGCTGCTGCTGTGCCTGGCGCTGGAGGGCCAGCGGGTCGGCCCGGCGCTGGGCTTCGCCGCCGCCGCCTGGCTGATCTTCGGCGCCAAGGCGGAATTCGCCCAGCGCATCGGCCTGTTCTCCCGCCCAAGGGCCGCCTTCGGCCGTGCGCTGGGGCTGCCGCGCGCCGCCTGGGGTGGGGTGCTGGCGCATGCCGGCCTGGGCGTGACCATCCTGGGCCTGGCCGGCATGGGGCTGGCGACCGACCGGCTGGCGCTGCTGAAGCCGGGCGAGAGCGCCGAGCTGGCCGGCTATGTCTATCGGCTGGACAGCGTGGCCGATGCCGCCGGGGCCAATTTCGCCGCCCGTCGCGCCACGGTGCAGGTGCTGCGCCAGGGTGAGCCGGTGGTGACGCTGCTGCCGGAAAAGCGCAGCTTCCCGCTGGCTCGCATGACCACCAGCGAAGCCGCCATCCACACCACCTGGCTGCGCGACCTTTACGTGGTGCTGGGTGAGGAACGCGATGGCGGCGTGGTGCTGCGCATCCACAACAACCCGCTGGCACCGTGGATCTGGCTCGGCGCCGGGCTGATGGCGCTGGGCGGCGGGCTCTCGTTGAGCGACCGCCGCACCCGGGTGGCCGCGCCGGCGCCCAAGGCGCAGGCGGTGCGGGCATGAGCGCCGAGGCCCCCGACGCTGCTCCCAACCCGTGGCGCCGCCGCGCCCTGCTCGGCCTGCCGTTGCTGGCGGCGGGCGGCGCCGGCCTTGGCTTCTGGGCCATGCTGCGTGGCCTCGGCACCGGCAGCTACGACCCGCGCGGCGTGCCTTCCGCCCTGCTGGGCAAGGCGCCGCCGGACTTCACCCTGGCGGCGCCGGAAGGCAGCAGCCAGCCCAGCCTGGCCGCCGCCGACCTGCGCGCGCTGGAACGGCCGGTGCTGGTGAACTTCTTCGCCAGCTGGTGCGTGCCCTGCGTCATCGAGCACCCGCAGCTGATGGCGTTGCAGCGCCAGGGCGTGCCGGTGTTCGGCATTGCCTACAAGGACAAGCCGCGCGACGCGCTGGCCTTCCTGGCCCGCCACGGCAACCCCTTCGCCCGGCTGGCGGCGGACGAGCCCGGGCGCGTCGCCATCGACTGGGGCGTCTATGGCGTGCCGGAAAGCTACCTGATCGACCGCCAGGGCCTGATCCGCTGGCGCTGGGCCGGGCCGATCACCGAGGACACGCTGCGCGCCGACCTGCTGCCCCTGCTGCGGCGGCATGCGGCATGAAGCGGCTGCTGTTGGCCCTGCTGCTGCTGGCGGCCCCCTTGGCGCCCGTTGCCTGGGTCCCGGCTGCCTGGGCTCCGGTGGCCTGGGCGCTGGACCCGACCGAGCAACTGCCCGACCCGGCGCAGGAACAGCGGGCGCGGGAGATCGGTCGCGAGCTGCGCTGCCTGGTCTGCCAGAACCAGAGCATCGAGGATTCGGATGCCGACCTGGCGCGCGACCTGCGCCGCATCGTGCGCGAACAGGTGGCCGCCGGGCAGGGCAACAGCCAGGTGATGGCGTATCTGCATGCCCGCTACGGCGATTTCGTGCTGCTGCGGCCGCCGTTCAACGCCGGCACCGCGCTGCTTTGGGCCACGCCGGTGCTGGCGCTGGGCGCTGGCCTGCTGCTGATGCTGGCGATGCGCCGTCGCCGCCCCCCCGCCACCCCCGCCGCGCTTTCCGCCGAGGAACAGGCCCGGCTGGCTGAACTGGACCGCGTGCCATGATCTGGCTGTACATGGCGTTGCTGGCGCTGCTGGCGCTGGCGCCCTTGGCCTGGGCGCTGTGGCGCCCGCGGGCCACCCGTGGCCGGCGCGAAGCCGACCTGGCGCTGTATCGCGCCCAGTTGGCGGAACTGGAGGAGGAGCTGGTCACCGGCCGGCTGGACGCCGCCGGCCACGCCGCCGCCCGGCTGGAGGTGCAGCGCCGCCTGCTGGCCGCCGCCGCGCCGGAAGCGGCCCCCGCGCCCGCCACCCGGCTCGGCCCGCGCGCCCTGGCGCCGCTGGTGGCGGTGCCGGTGCTGGCGCTGGCGCTGTATGTCGCCACCGGTTCGCCCGACATGCCCTCCGCCCCCTTTGCCATGCGCCAGCAGGTGGCGGACCGCGACGAGGCGTTGCTGAGCCAGCTGCGCACCCGGCTGGGCCAGTTGGACCCGGCCACCGAGCAGGCCCGCCAGGGCTGGCTGCTGCTGGGCAATGCCGAACGCAATCGCGGCCGGCTGGAAGCCGCGGCCGAAGCCTATCAGCGCGCCCTGGCGGCGCGATTCGACGCCGATGCCACCGCCCAGCTCGCCCAGGTGCTGCTGGAGGATGACAAGGCCGCGGCCGCCGCCACGCTGCTGGCCGCGGCGCTGCCCCAGGCGCCGCAGCATATCGGGCTGCGCTTCCTCAGCGGCGCGGCGGAATTGCGCGCCGGCCACAACGACCAGGCCCGTGCCATCTGGCGCGCCCTGCTGGCGGATGCGCCGGCCGAGGCGCCGTGGCGGGTGATGGTGGAACGCCGGCTGGCCGACCTGCCGTAGCGCCTGGTCCGTGCAGGCGAAATCGCCGGGGCGGTGAATCAGCCGCTCAAACACAGGCTGGAGCATGCTCCAGCGCGGGGCCGCCCCGCTCGCGTCATCGCGGGGCATGAACCGGACCCTGCGCCGCAAGCCCGCACCCGGGCCGGCGCCGCTTGCGGCCAGGGTCGCAGCCGGGGTCGCGGCCTGGCGCGGTCGCCGCCGCAGGCGGTGCCGACCGGTCCTGCGCGGCAGGCTGCGCGTGGAATGGGCAGTTTCGGCCGGCGCCGGGTCGCCGCCCGCCACAAGCCCGGTTGCCGTCGGTCGCCCGCCACTTCAACCATGGCGCCGCATCATCGGAGCAGGCATGGAACCGCTAGCTGACTGGCCGCAACCCCTGGACGGCACGGTAACCCCGCGCTTCGCCGGTCCCGTCACCTTCATGCGGCTGCCGCTGGTGGCGGATGCGGCGGGGCTGGACATCGCCCTGCTGGGCATTCCGTTCGACGGCGGCACCACCAACCGCCCCGGCGCCCGCCATGGCCCGCGCGAGATGCGCAACATGTCCGCCATGCTGCGCCGGGTGCATCCGGTCAGCCGGGTGGAGCCCTATGCGCTGTGCCGCATCGCCGATGCCGGGGACACGCCGACCAACCCGATGGACCTGATGGAGTCCCTCGGCCTGATCGAAGCCGCCGTGGCCGCCATGCGCGCCACCGGCGCCTGGACCCTGGCGGCCGGCGGCGACCACCTGGTCTCGCTGCCCATCCTGCGTGGCATCGCCAAGGCCAGCCCGGCGCTGGCCCCCTTGGGCATGGTGCATTTCGACGCCCATTCAGACACCAACGACACCTATTTCGGCGGCAGCCGCTACACCCATGGCACGCCGTTCCGCCGCGCCATCGAGGAAGGGCTGCTGGACCCGAGGCGCATCGTGCAGATCGGCATCCGCGGTTCGTTGTTCGACCCCACGGACATGGGTTGGGCGCGCGAGGTCGGGGTGCGGATCATCACCATCGAGGAATGCGAGGCGCTGGGGCCGGATGGCGTGGCGGCCGAGGCCCGGCGCGTGGTGGGCAGCGGCCCAGCCTACCTGACCTTCGACGTGGACAGCCTGGACCCGGCCTATGCCCCCGGCACCGGCACCCCGGAAGTGGGCGGCCTGACCCCGCGCGAAGCCCAGCGCATGCTGCGCGGCCTGAGCGGCCTGGACCTGGTGGGCGCCGATGTGGTGGAGGTTTCGCCCCCCTTCGACGCCAGCGGCGGCACCGCGCTGATCGGCGCCACCATGATGTTCGAGATTCTGTGCCTGCTGGCGGAGAACCGGGCACGGCGCCGGGCCTTGGGCGGCGGTCTGGCCGGCTAATTGCTTCACGGCGGGGGCCCTGCCGGCGCCACCGCCGGCCAGGGCCTTTCGAGGAACCCGCCCTTGCGCCTGCTGCTCGCCACGCTTGTCCTGCTGCCGCTGGCCCTGCCGGCCTGGGGCCAGGCCCCCATCACCCTGGTGGTGAACTTCGCCACCGGCGGTTCCGCCGACCGCATGGCCCGGCTGCTGGCGCCGGAACTGGCCGCGGCGCTGGGTACCCAGGTGGTGGTGAAGAACAGCACCGGTGCCGCCGGCGCCATCGGCGCGGCCGAGGTGGCACGCGCCCGGGCGGATGGCACCACGCTGCTGCTTTCCACCACCGGGCCGATGGCGATCCAGCCGCATTTCCGTTCGGACCTGCCCTATCGCCCGGCCGACCTGATGCCGCTGTGCCAGGTGGGGGACGCGCCGGTGATGGTGATGTCGGCCCCGACCAGCCCGATCCATACCATGGCGCAGGCGGTGGAGCGGGCGCGCCGCGCCGGCGGCGGCTTCAACTATGGCTCGGTCGGGCCGGGCTCCATCCCGCATATCGTCATGGCGGCGCTGGCGCAGCAGGCCCGGGTGGAGATGACGCATGTTCCGTTCCGCGGCAGTTCCGAGGCGATCATCGCGCTGCTGCGCAACGACGTGGAGATCTATGCCGACCTGCCGGGCGCGCTGCGGGTGAACCAGTTGCAGGCGGTGGGGGTGATGGCGGAACGCCGCACCGCCGAGTTCCCGGAAACCCCGACGCTGCGCGAGCAGGGCTTCGACCTGGTCTATTCCATCTGGGCCGGCATCTTCGCCCCGGCCGGCACCCCACCGGCATTCATGGCCCGGGCCGAAGCCGCCTGCGAGCGTGGCCTGCGCGCCGCGGCGGTGATCGAGGGCTTCGAGCGCATCTCCACCCCCATCGTGTTCCGCGGCCAGCGCGACTTCGCCGGCTTCTGGCAGGCCGAGCTGGAGAAGTTCCACGCCGTGGTGCAATCCGCCGGGCTGCGCCCCGGGGATTGAGGGCGATCAAGGGGCGCCGCTGAAGCCGCTGGCGAAGGCCAGTTGCGCGGCGGTTTCCGGGAAGGAGCCAGCGGCGCGCACCCGTTCCGCGGCCTCGGCCGGCGCCAGCCCCAGCGTGTGCAGCAGGCACAGCGCCACGGTGCCGGTGCGGCCGATGCCGGCGGCGCAGTGCAGCACCAGGCTTTCGCCCTGCCGCAGCAGCGCCGCCATCTCCGCCACCCAGGCGGCGAAGGCGGCGGGGTTGGCCGGGGTGCCGAAATCCTCCACCGGGTGGGTGTGCCAGGCTGCCGGCAGCGCCCGCGCGGCCACGGCGGCGGCGTAGTCCGGCGATTTCGCCGCCAGTTCGGCCGGCGCCACCAGGCACAGCACATGGCCGATGCCGGCGGTGCCAAGGGCCTCGACGAAGCTGGCCAGCGGGGCGTGGCGGCCTGGCATGGCGGCAAGCCAAAGCGCGCCAGCCTGGCCGGGTGGCAGCGCGACGCGGCGCAGCAATGGGGTCACGGTGATCTCCTGCAACGCGGCCCGGCGGGGCAGGCGCCCGGCCAGCGCCCTGTCCCGGTGGTCAAGCCGCGGCATTACGCCGTTGCGAAAGACGGCGCGAGTGGCGTTCGCGCGGCCGGCCGTTTGCCCGCCCGCCCTGGGATGGGTGCCCCTGTCGCTTTGCCTTGTGCCGTCGAATTGTTCTGATACGTTTTTATCCAACGATTTCGCGACAGGGCCAGGCATGTCAGACGACCCCAACAGCGGCTACGGCGCTGAAAGCACGGACGGCTTCAGCGAAACCACCAGCCGGTCGTGGTTCGACCGCATCAAGGGTGCGCTGGTGGGCGTGCTGGCGGGGCTGCTGCTGCTGCCGGTGGCGATCTGGCTGCTGGCCTGGAATGAGGGCCGCGCCGTGCATACCGCGCGGTCCCTGGCCGAGGGCGCCAGCCAGGTGCAGACCGTGCCAGGCGCCCAGCTGCTGCCGGCGAATGAGGGCCGGCTGGTGCATGTCGCCGGCCCGCTGGCAGTGCGCGGTACCCTGGCGGACAGCGAATTCGGCCTGCGGGTGGAAGGCGCGGTGCAGCTTCGCCGCCAGGTGGAGATGTTCCAGTGGAAGGAGGAACAGCACTCCGAGACCCGCAACAAGCTGGGTGGCGGGCAGGAGACGGTGACCACCTACAGCTACACCCGTGCCTGGTCTGAAACCGCGCTGGACAGCAGCCGCTTCCGCCAGCCCGGCGGCCACGGCAACCCGCAGATGCGCTATCGCAGCCAGACCGAGGTGGCCAGCGAGGCCATGCTGGGCGGCTTCCGGCTGGACCAGGCGCTGCTGCGCCAGCTCGGCGAATTCCAGCCGCTGCCGGCCAATGCCGTGCCGGCCCGCAACGGCGCCCGGCCGATCGAGGCCGGGCTGTTCCTGGGCGAGGACCCGGGCGCCCCGCGCATTGGCGACCTGCGGGTAACCTGGGCGGTGGCGCGGGCGCCGACCGCCAGCGTGATCGGCCAGCAGATCGGCAACGGCCTCGGCCCCTACCAGACCCGTGCCGGCGACCGCCTGCTGATGGTGGCCAACGGCACGGTGCCGGCCAGCGCCATGATCCATCAGGCGGAACAGGACAATGCCCTGCTCGCCTGGCTGTTCCGCGCCGGCGGCTGCGTGCTGATCTTCGTCGCCGGCATGATGCTGATGCGCCCGGTGGTGGTGCTGGCCGA
>CANBXZ010000146.1 GCA_947373495.1 Acetobacteraceae bacterium | reverse complement strand
GGCTGCCCGGGAAGTTGTGGCCCAGCACCGAGGCGGTGCGCTTGGCCTCTTCCTCCAGGCCCAGCGCCAGGTAGATCTCGGTCAGGCGATGCAGCGCCTCCGGCACGTGGTTGGTGGTTTGGAATTCCTCCACCACCCGGCGGAACCGGCCGATGGCGGCGGAATACAGCCGCTGGCGTTCATAGAAGCGCCCGACATTCATTTCCTTGCCGGCCAGGTGGTCGCGGCCCAGGTCGATCTTCAGCCGCGCGTCGCGGGCGTAGGAACTGTCCGGGAAGCGGTTCACCACGTCCTGCAGCGCCGCCATGGCCTGTTCCGTGGTGCGCTGGTCGCGCTGCGCGTCCGAGATCTGCTCATAATAGCAGAGCGCGCGCAGGTAATAGGCGTAGGCGATATCGCGATGCGCCGGGTGCAACTGGATGAAGCGGTCCAGCGCGCCCACCGCCTCGGTGTAGCGGTTGCGCTGGTATTCGCCGTAGGCGGTCATGATCTTGGCGTTGGTCGCCCAGGCCGAATACGGGTGGTCGCGTTCCACCTGGTCGAACAGGTCGACGGCGTTCTGGTAGCGCCGCGCCTGCAGGGCTTCCACGCCGGCGGCATAGAGCCCCTCGGGCGTGCGGTCGATCGTCGGGTCGCCATCCCGCGGCAGGCGGGTTTGGGCCAGGGCGGCTTCGCTGCCATCCCAGGGGTTCAGGCTGCGCAGCGTGGAGCAACCGGGCAACAGCGCCAGGCCGAGCAGCAGCACAAGCGGGGGCAGGACGCGTCGGGTCATCGGGGCCGTGTCGTTCACCATGAGGCGGCGTCTATACCATGCGCGGCGCCCGGCGCGGCAAGGGGTGCTGGGTTAGTTTAGCGGCAAAGCCCCGGCGGGGCGCCCGGCCAGGGCCAAAGTGCCGCGCCAGCCATTGAAGGAACGGCCTTCGCGGTCTCCTATGGTACGACGCCGGGGCCCGATGAGCGGGGTTCGCCTGGCGCCGAAGGGCCCCGAGCATGCCGCATGGCGACCACCACCATCACCACGGCCACCATCACGGCCATGCGCCGGTGGATGAGGCGGTGCGTGGCTTTGCGCCCGGGGTCGCCATCAACCTGGGCTTCGCCGCGCTGGAGGGGGTGGCCGGGATGCTGGCCGGTTCCATGGCGCTGGTGGCGGATGCCGGGCACAATCTTTCCGACGTGCTGGGCCTGTTGCTGGCCTGGGGCGCCACGGTGCTGGCGCGCCGCCGGCCCAGCCCGCGCCACACCTTCGGCTGGCATCGCGGCACCATCCTGGCCGCGCTGGCCAATGCCGGGCTGCTGCTGCTGGCCGTCGGCGCCATCATCGCCGAGGCGGTGGACCGGCTGTTCAACCCCGCCCCGGTGGCCACCGGCATCATGCTGCTGGTGGCCGCCGCCGGGGTGGTGGTGAACACGGCCACCGCGCTGCTGTTCTCCCGCGGGCGGGAGCACGACCTGAACCGCGAGGGCGCCTACCTGCACATGGCGGCGGATGCCGCGGTGTCGCTGGCGGTTGTCGCCGGGGCGCTGGTGATCCGCGCCACCGGCTGGCTATGGGTGGACCCGGCGCTGGGGCTGCTGGTGGCGATGGTGATCCTGGTGGGCACCTGGGGGCTGCTGCGGGAAGCCCTGGCCCTGGCGATGGACATGGTGCCCCGGCACGTCAACCTGCAGGCGGTGCGCGACTACCTGGAAGGGCTGCCCGGCGTGGTGGAGGTGCATGACCTGCACATCTGGGCCCTGGGCACCACGCGGGTGGCGATGACGGCTCACCTGGTGCGCCCCGGGGGCAGCCTGGATGACGACCTGCTGATGACGACGGGCGCCGCGCTGCGCCAGCGTTTCGGCATCGCCCACGTGACCTTGCAACTGGAAGCCGGCGACCCGGCGCATCCCTGCCCGCTGGCCAAGGCCAGCCAGGGCGTCACCGCGGAGGCGGCATCATCGTAGGGTGTGAACCCCGACGGCCCGGGCCCTGACCAGGGCCTGGGCGGACCAGGGTGCGACAGGCCGGTATATGACCGGCCGCGGCGGCGACTTAGCCGCCCTTCAGGTACAGGATCAGCTTGTCGGTCGCGGCCATCTTGTCGGTGCGGTCGATCGCGGCCACTTCGGTCGCCAGCCGGTCCAGCGCCTGCTCATAGATCTGGCGTTCGCTGAAGGACTGGTCCGGCTGGCCGGCATTGCGGTGCAGGTCGCGCACCACCTCGGCGATGGCCACCGGGTCGCCGGAGTTGATCTTCGCCTCATATTCCTGGGCGCGGCGGGACCACATGGTGCGCTTGATGCGCGCCCGGCCCTTCAGCGTGTCCAGGGCTTCCTTCATGCCCTCGTTGCTGGCCAACTTGCGCAGGCCCGAGGACGCCGCCTTGTTCACCGGCACCCGCAGGGTCATGCGGTTTTCCTCGAAGGTGACCACGATCACCGAGAGCGAGTAGCCGGCGGCGGAAACCGTCTCCAGCCCCTGCACGCTGCCAACGCCATGGGTGGGATAGACCACCATGTCACCGGCCTTGAAGTCGGTGGGCTTGGCCGCCAGGCGCGGCGTCGTCATCGGCGCCCCACCCATTTTATGCGGGATATGCGTCGGGCGCGGCGGCACCGCCTCCGACACGGGATGGTCCGTGCCGGCGCTGGCGGCGGGCGGGGCGATGGTGGCGGGCGCGGCGGTCACGGTCGGCTTCGGGACCGGGGCGGCCTTGGGAGCAACGGGCTTGGGAACGGGAACTACCTTGGGTACGACGGGACTGGGAGAGGCGATGACAGGCGGCTTGACGGCAGGCGAGGCGGCGACGGCGGGCGGGGCAACCGGGGCCGGCGCCTTGGCGACCGGCTTGGATGCCACGGGCTTGGGGGCGGCGGCAGGCTTGGCGGCCGCGGGCTGCGGCTTTGGCGGGGCGGCCGGCGCCGGCTTCGGTGGTGCGGCCTTGGCCGCGGCCGGCTTGGCGGCCGGTGGCGCGATTTTCGTGGCCGGGGCCGGCTTGGCGGCGGCCTTGCCGGTGGAGGCGGTGGTGCCGCGTTCGGCCTTGGGCGGGGCGGCGGGCGACGCGGCCTTGGGCTTCGCGGCGGATGGCGTATCCGTGGCCTTGGCGCGAGCGGGTGACTTCATATCCGCACAACTCTCCTGCTGCCGGAGCAACCAGCGCCAGGGCCGCAGTCTCATGCGACCCTGCCCAGCTTGCACCCGGGCAAATCCATACGGCGGAGGGCCTGCCCGGATGCGGGGCTGGGATCACCGCCATAGGGGCAGGGAAACCCGGCGCACCAGCATGCCACCGGCTGTGCCATCTGTTTGAAACGATAGCAGGTTTTTCAACCTAAGTCACCACCCGTTAATCGGCGTGAAGGCCGTCTCAACGCAGGTGACGCCATGGCGTTGCCGCCACCCCGCCGAGGCGGGGCCTCAGGCCAGGATCAGGGCTGGCCCGGATTGGGGCTCAGCAGGTCCTTCTTGCCCGGCTTGTCCTTCCAGGCATCGGCATCGGCCGGCGATTCGCCCTTGCGGGTGATGTTCGGCCATTCGGTGGCGAACTTGCGGTTCACCTCGGCCCAGGCGGCGGCGCGGTCATCGCTATCGGGCACAATGGCCTCGGCCGGGCATTCCGGCTCGCAGACGCCACAGTCGATGCATTCATCCGGGTGGATGACCAGGAAGTTCTCGCCGACATAGAAGCAGTCCACCGGACATACCTCCACGCAATCCATGTACTTGCACTTGATACAATTTTCGAGAACGACGTAGGTCACAACGCTATCCCTCAGGCCGGGCCATGCAGGCGACACATGGCCTGCCTTTGGCGCGAAGGCAACCCATCACGCAGCCCTGATCGGCGGCAGCAGGCATGCGGCTGGCGCACGGGCGGGGTTCAGGCCCCGGGCGAGGCGGACATATCCTCATACAACGCACGGGCTTCCTCCGGTGGGCCGCGCCGAGGCGCCAGCGCCAGCACGCGCCACACCTTGACCTCGCGCTGCCAGGGGAAGGTGAGCACATCGCCCGGCCGCAGCCGGGCATGCGGCTTTTCCGTCGGCTGGCGGTTCACCCGGAACCCACCACGCACCACCGCCTCGGTGCAGGTGGCCCGGGCCTTCGCCAGCCGGGCGCACCAGAGCCACTTGTCCAACCGCTGCCAGGTCGTGTCCTCGGCATCGCGGTCCGCGGTGTCGCCTGGCGGGGCCACGCGCTACTTCAGTTTGAGCCGGGCCAGAATGGCGAAGGGCGAATCAGCCGCCGGGTCGGAGTTGGTCGGCGCGAGCACCTGCTGTTCGCGCGGCTGGCCGCCGCTGCGGTCGCCACGACCACCTTCGGGGCGCTTGCCCTGCCAAGGGCGATCGCCGCCCGGGCCACGCTCACGGTCGCGCGGGCCACCGGGGCCGCCGGGGCCGCGATTCTGGCCGCCAGGACCGCCCGGGCCACCGGGACCGCGGCCGAAGTCGCGGCGCGGGCCACGTTCCTTGCCCTGGCTGGCGTAGTCCGGGCGCAGCGGCTTTTCCATCGGCGGGCGCGGCGGGCCGAAGAAGCCATCCGGCAACACCATCTCGATGGTCTGCACCGGGCGGGCATGCTCGGTCCGGCCCCCCTGCGGGCGCTGGTCGTCGCGGCGCGGGCCGAACTCCCGTCCGCGCTGGTCACGGCCGCCATGCGGGCGCTCACCCTGGGGACGCTCACCCTGGGGACGCTCACCCTGGGGACGCTCACCCTGGGGACGGTCGCCCTGGGGACGCTCACCCTGCGGACGCTCACCCTGCGGCCGAGCCCCTTGCGGCCGGTCGCCACGTGGGCGGTCGCGGTAGGGGCGATCCCCAGCCGGGCGTTCGCCAGCCGGGCGTTCGCCAGCCGGGCGTTCGCCTTGCGGCCGCTCACCTTGTGGGCGTTCGCCTTGCGGTCGGCCGTCGCGCTGGAATTCGCGGCGCGGCGGGCGTTCGCCACCGCGGTTGCGGTCGCGTTCCGGCCGTGGGCCACGCGGCGGCGGGGCGGGCGGGCCGTACATGCCTTCCGGCAACGGCACGGCCACCGCGGCTTCGCGTGGGGCACGCTCCGGCCGCGGGCCACGGGCCGGCTGCGCCGGGCCACGCTGCTCGCGCCGCTCGCCGCGCGGGTGCTGGTGCTGGCGCGGCGGGCGCGGCTGGGCGATGCGCACCGGCGTCGGCGGGCCGTACATGTTCTCAGCCAGCGGCTCGGCTTCCAGCAGGCGGAAGCCCAGCGCGGTCAGGGCCGGGGCCAGCGTGTCGCCCTTCACCCCCAGCCGGCTGGCCAGGTCGGGCGGCGGCGGCGCCGGGGCGCGGCGGGTCAGGAAAGCCAGTTCACCGGCGATGCGCTCGGCCACGTCCAGCCGGATCAGCACCGCGCCGGCCGGCAGCCAGCCGATCGTCTCGGCGAAACCGGCGGGCCAGCCCACCGGCGGCGGCGGGTTTTCCTCGCCCTCGCGCGGCTCGCGCAGTTGCAGCGCCACCAGCCCGGCATTCGGCAGGGTGGGGGTTTCGATGTTGCGGCTCAATGCCCAAAGCTGGGCCCGCAGCGCCATGGCGCGCGGCTTCAGCGCCTCCGGCAGGAACAGCGCGAAGCGCCCGGCGCGGATGCCAATGGCCTTCAGCTTCTGCCGCAACTCCGGCGTCACCATGGCGTCGGTGTTGCCGGGCGCCAGGCCGAGTTGCTCGCGCAGCAGGAAGGCCGGGCCGCGCAGGGTGTTGTCGGCCTCGGCCTTGGCTTCCACCGCGGCGATGGCGGCCAATTCCTTGCCCAGGATACCCTCGATCCACTTGGCCAGGCGGGCGCGCACGCGTTCGCGCTGGGCGCCGTCCAGGAACTCGCTGGCCAGCACTTCGATCTGCGGCTTGCCGGGTTCGCTGCCGGGGCGCAGGCGGGCGACCTCATGGCCTTCCCACAGCACGCGGTGGTTGGGGGAGAGGGAGAACACCTCGTCCTTGGCCATTTCCAGCCCGGCGACGCGGCGGGGGATTTCCTCGCGCAGCGCCCGGCGGGCGGCCCGCAGGACGAGCTTGCGCTCCTCCTCGGTCTCGGCCGTGGTGTCGGGGTGGAACAGGAAGCCTTCCACCCGGCCGACGGTGTGGCCCTCGACCAGCACCTCGCCCTTGCGGGTCACGGCGGAAAGCAGGTCTTCCTCGCCTTCCTCCAGCCGGCGGATCAGCTGGGCGGCGCGGCGGTCCACGAAGCGGGCGGTCAGGCGTTCATGCAGGGCATCGGAGACAGCGTCTTCCGCCTTGCGGGCTTCTGCGGCCATTTCGGCGGCATCCTTCAACCAGTCGGCGCGGGCGGCGATGTAGGACCACACGCGGATATTGGCCAGTCGGGCCATGAGGGTGTCGAGGTCGCCCTCGACACTGTGCAGGCCGGCGAGCTGGCCGCTGACCCAGTCGGTTTCCAGCACGCCCTTGGTGGCCAGGCTGGTGAAGATGCGGGCGCAGAGCCGGGTGTGGGTATCGTCCGCCAGCTTGCGGAAGTCCGGCACCTGGCAGGCTTCCCACAGCAGCTTCACCCGGGACTTGCCGCTGGCCAAGTGGCGCATCTCGGCTTCGCGCGCCAGCATGGCAAGGGTGATGTGGTCGGTGGCGTCGTTGCCCTTGGCCAGCCCGGCTTCCGGGGCCGGGGCGGCCAGGCTGTCCAGCAGCGCGTCCACGCTGGTGAAGTCCAGCTCGCTGTTGCGCCAGGCCAGGGTCTGCAACGCCTCGAACTGGTGGCCTTCGATCTTGTTGACGATCTCATCCGGCAGCGGCGGGCATTCGCCCGTCACGCCGAAGGTGCCGTCGCGCATGCCACGGCCGGCGCGGCCGGCGATCTGCGCGGCTTCCTGGGCGTTGAGGTTGCGCAGCTGGTGGCCGTCGAACTTCTGCAGCGCGGCGAAGGCCACATGGTCCACGTCCATGTTCAGGCCCATGCCGATGGCGTCGGTCGCCACCAGGAAGTCCACTTCGCGATCCTGGTACAGCGCCACCTGGGCGTTGCGGGTGCGCGGGCTCATCCGGCCCATCACCACGGCGCAGCCGCCGCGCTTGCGGCGGATGGCCTCGGCGATGGCATAGACCTCGCTGGCGCTGAAGGCGACCACGGCGGAGCGCGCCGGCAGCCGGGTGAGCTTGGCCGGGCCGGCATAGGTAAGCTGAGAAAGCCGCGGGCGCGTCTCGATCTCGGCCCGCGGCACCAGGCGCTGCAGCAGCGGGCGAATGGTCTCGGCGCCCATGAACATGGTTTCCACCATGCCGCGGGCGTTCAGCAGCCGGTCGGTGAAGATGTGGCCCCGGTCGGGGTCGGCGCAGAGCTGAATTTCGTCCACCGCGACGAATTCCACCCGCCGGTCCAGCGGCATGGCTTCCACCGTGCAGGCGAACCACTTGGCCCCGGGCGGGACGATCTTTTCCTCCCCGGTGATGAGCGCGACATTCGCCTCACCCTTCGCCGCCACCATGCGGTCGTAGTTCTCGCGCGCCAGCAGGCGTAGCGGGAAGCCGATGATGCCGCTGGCATGCGCCAGCAGCCTGGTGATGGCCAGGTGGGTCTTGCCGGTATTGGTCGGCCCAAGAACGGCCTTCACACGCGCTTCGAACATGAGTGTCGCGGTATCCGTGGTGCAGGGGAGGCATCCATGGGCCGGGACGCGCGGGAAGGCAAGCGGGGAGGCGAGGGACTAGGACTATCTTCTTGTTGGTTGCAGCGCGTGGTTGGCAACAAAATACGTGCCCAATGGCGCGAGCCCGCTGTCTGCGACCGCTCCCGTCGGGTGACTCCGCCCGGCCGCTGGGCTAAGCCCGGCGCCGATGTCCCCCGCCGCCCGCTTCGCCCTGCTGTTCGCCGCCCAATTCGCCGCGGTGGGCATTCTGATGCCGTTCTTCCCGGCGGTGCTGCGCGACCATGGGCTGACGCCGGGGCAGATTTCCGCCGTGCTGGCCACCGGTTCGGCGGTGCGGCTGTTCGCTTCCCCCACCATGGGCCGGGCGGCGGACCGGCTGGGCGATGCCCGGCTGGTGCTGGCCGCCAGCGCCGTGCTGGCGGCGGCAACCACCACCGGCTTCGCCTGGGGCAGCGGCTTCGCCATGCTGCTGGGCGTGGCGGTGGTGCATGCGCTGGTGATGGCGCCGCTGACCCCGCTGGGGGATGCGCTGGCGGTGGCGGCCGCCCGGCGCGAGGGCTTCGACTATGGCCGGGTGCGCTCCGCCGGCTCGGCCGCCTTCATCCTGGCGGCGATCCTGGCCGGGCAGGCGGTGGCGCTGCGCGGCACCAGCGCCGTGGTGTGGCTGTTCAGCCTGTGCCTGCTGGCCACCGCCGGGTGCGCCATGGCGCTGCCGCGCAGCCCGGTGGCGGCGCGCGGCGCCGGCGGCTTCCGCGCCCCGTTCCGCGACCCGGCCTTCCGGCTGCTGCTGCCGCTGTCCGGGCTGATCCAGGGCAGCCACGCGCTGTACTACGCCTTCGGCACCATCCACTGGCAGGCGGCGGGGCTTTCGCCCGGCGTCATCGGCCTGCTGTGGGGCGAAGGCGTGGTGGCGGAGGTGGCACTGTTCCTGTGGGGCAAGCCGCTGGTCGAACGGCTGGGCGCCCCCGGCCTGGCGCTGGTGGCGGCCGGCTGCGGCATGCTGCGCTGGGCGGTGATGGCGGAAACCACCTGGCTGCCGGCCCTGGCGCTGGCGCAACTGCTGCACGCCGCCACCTTCGGCGCCATGCACCTGGCGGCGATGCGGGTGTTGGCCGGCATGCCGCTGCACCTGGCCGCCACGGCGCAGACGCTGCATGCCTCGGCCGGGGTGGGGCTGGCCTTTGGCGTGCTGACCTTCGGCTCCGGCCTGTTGTTCGCCCGGGCCGGCGGCCAGGCGTTCTGGGCCATGATGGTGCTGTGCGCGCTGGCGTTGCCGCTGGCCTGGGCGCTGCGCGGCGCGCTGGCCCGGCGACCCGGCGGCGCCGGGTAACGCCCAGGCCGTGGCCAGCCGGCGGTGCCGGGTGGCGGCTTTCCGCGCAATCGCCCCCCGCTATCCACGTGATCCACAGGCTAAGCTGACCCATCGGGCCGCTGGCTGGGGTAGAAGGGGGTGATGAACAACCTACCCACCTTCGGCGACTCGTCTGGCATGGGGGAAGGCGGCCTGCTCGGCCTGTCCCAGCGCCTGCCGCCGCAGAACCAGCAGGCCGAACAGGCGCTGCTGGGTGCCCTGCTGGCCAATAACCGCGCCTATGAGCGGGTTTCCGAATTCCTCGCCGCCGAACATTTCGCCGACCCGGTGCATGGCCGCATCTACAAGGCCATCCAGCGCCGGGTGGAAGCCGGCCAACTGGCCGACGTGGTCACCCTGCGCCCGGAATTCGAACATTCCGGCGACCTGGACGAGGTCGGCGGCACCGCCTACCTGGCGCAATTGCTGTCGGCCATGGTCGGCATCATCAATGCCGGCGAATACGGCCGGCTGATCCACGACGCCTATCTGCGCCGCCAGTTGATCGATGTGGGCGAAACCCTGGTCAACAACGCCTTCGGCGCCGACGAGGACCTGCACGACGCCAAGCAGCAGATCGAGGCCGCCGAGCAGTCGCTGTTCAACCTGGCCACGGAAGGCAACAGCGAAGGCGGCTACATTACCTTCGAGAAGGCGCTGACCGCCGCGGTGGAAGCCGCCGAGCGGGCGTTTTCCACCCCGGGCGGCGTTTCCGGCCTGCCCAGCGGCCTGCGCGACTTCGACGCCAAGACCGGCGGCCTGCATGGCTCCGACCTGTTGATCCTGGCCGGCCGCCCGGCCATGGGCAAGACCGCGCTGGCCACCAAGATGGCGTTCGGCGCCGCCAAGGCCCTGGTGCGCCAGGCGCAGGAGGAAGGCGGCCCGCAGGCCGTGGCCAAGGGCTGCGTCGCCATCTTTTCCCTGGAAATGAGCGCCGACCAGCTCGCCACCCGTCTGCTGGCCGAGGAATCGCGCATCTCCGGCGACCGCATCCGCCGCGGCGACATCAGCCAGCGCGACTTCGACCGCTTCGTGGAGGTGAGCCGCGAGCTTTCCACCCTGCCGCTGGTCATCGACGACACCCCGGCCATCACCGTCTCGGCGCTGCGCACCCGCTGCCGCCGGCTGGCGCGGACCAAGGGGCTGGACCTGGTGATCGTGGACTACCTCCAGCTGATGCGCCCGGCCGCCGGCACCCGGCCGGAATCCCGCGTGCTGGAAATCTCCATGATCACGCAGGGGCTGAAGGCCATCGCCAAGGAACTCAGCGTGCCGGTCATCGCGCTGTCCCAGCTCTCCCGCGCGGTGGAGCAACGCGAGGACAAGCGGCCGCAGCT
>CANBXZ010000145.1 GCA_947373495.1 Acetobacteraceae bacterium | reverse complement strand
CAGGACATCATGGATGCCCGGCGCGTGGCCGACCGCATCGGCATTGCCCACTACGTGCTGGACCGCGAGGCGCGCTTCCGCGCCGCCGTCATCGACGATTTCGCCGCGCAATACGCCGCCGGCGAAACGCCGGTGCCCTGCGTGCGCTGCAACCAGTCGGTCAAGTTCCAGGACCTGGTGGTGCTGGCGCGGGAGTTGGGCTGCGAGGCGATGGCCACCGGCCACTACGTGCAGCGCATGGAAGGCCCGGATGGGCCCGAACTGCACCGCGCCGCGGACCCGGCCCGGGACCAGAGCTGGTTCCTGTTCGCCACCACGCGCGAACAGCTGGCGTTCAGCCGCTTTCCGCTGGGCCACATGCCCGACAAGGCCGCGGTGCGGGCGGAAGCCCTGCGCCTGGGCCTGGCGGTGGCGGAAAAGCCCGACAGCCAGGACATCTGCTTCGTGCCACAGGGCCAGTATCACCAGGTGGTGGCCAAGCTGCGGCCCGACGCCGCCGAGCCTGGCGAGATCGTGGATACCGCCGGCCGGGTGCTGGGCCAGCACCAGGGCATCGCCCGCTACACCATCGGCCAGGGCCGCGGCCTGGGGCTGGCGCTGAAGGAAGGCGAGCAACCGCTCTACGTCGCCGCGCTGGACGCACCGCGCCGCCGCGTGGTGGTGGCGCACAAGCAGTCGCTGCCGAGCGCCGAGATCGTGGCCGGCGAGGTGAACTGGCTGATCGACCCGCCGGCCGCGCCGTTTGCCTGCGAGGTGAAGCTGCGGGCGCGGGAGAATCCGCAGCCCTGCCTGGCGGTGTGGGACGCCGCCAGCGGCCTGCTGCGGGTGCGCCCGGAAGCCCCGGCCATTGCCGCGCCCGGCCAGGGTTGCGTGCTGTACCGGGGTAATCGCGTTTTGGGTGGCGGCTTCATCAGGCGGCATGTTGACTTTGCCGAAGCGGCGGCCTAAATCCCGCGCCCTCCCGAGGCTTCGGCCCCGAGAGGCTTTGGTTTGGCGGTGTAGCTCAGCTGGTTAGAGCACGGCACTCATAATGCCGGGGTCGGCGGTTCAAGTCCGCCCGCCGCTACCATGGCCCCTCGCCGTGCCGCCGGGCCTAAAGGCCCAGCAGCAGCATGGCGGCAATCCAGCCGATCAACATGTACAGCACGATGGCGCACAGGATCACCGCGGCGGTGAATACCCCTGCCTTGTCGGCCGGCACCCGGGTCACGGCCGGTGCGCCGGTGTAGAACAGGTACAGGCTGTACAGCCCCAGCAGGCCGAAAATCCCCAGCACCGGGATCAGCATGAACACCCCGGCCAGCCAACTGGCGGTGGCGGAATAGGTCGCCAGCTTCATCGCCGGCACCTCCTCCGCCGCGCCGCCGAAGCGGGGCGCCAGGTTCTGGATCACCTTGCCCAGCACCCAGATGCCGCCCAGCCCCATCACATAGCTGGCAATGGCGTGCAGCAGCAGCGAGAAGAAGCCGATCCTGACCCCGACCATGTTGCTCATCATGCTGCCCAGCATGACCGCGCCGACCAGCCCGCAGACCGCCGGGATCAGCGACAGCGGCGCGGCATAGCCGAGGATGAGGCCGCGGGTGTCGGCCGGCTCGGCCGCGATCACCTGCCATTCCTGCCTGGGTTGCAGGATCAACGCCTTGGCACGCGCGACAATGTCCATCTGTTGGCCCCCTGCCCGAACACCGGGTGGGGAAAGCCTGCACCCGGGCGGGGCGGCACCGCAACGGAAACCGCCCTGCCCCGTTTTCGCGCCGCCTCAGCTCGGCGTCAGCCCGGCCTGTTGGACAATGCCGCGCCAATGCAGGGTTTCCTGCGCGATGCGCCGGCCCAGCCGCTCCGGCGGCCCACCGGCGGCGAAGAACGCCGTGGCGCGCAGCCGGGCCTGGATGGCGGGCTGCGCCAGGAAGGCTTCGCATTCGGCATTCAGCCGGGCCAGGATCTCGGGCGGCACCCCCAGCGGCGCCAGCAGGCCCAGCCACAGGTCCACGTCGAAATCGGCGAAGCCGCTTTCCTGCATGGTGGGCACGCTGGGCACCGCGGCCACCCGCTCGGTGCCGGTGATGGCCAGGCCCGCCAGCTTGCCCTCCGCCACCAGCGGCTGGGCGTTGCCGACGCTGTCGAAGTAGTAGTCCACCTGGCCACTGGCCACGCCCATCAGCGAAGCGGCGGCGCCCACATAGGGCACGTGCACCACCTCTATCCCGGCGCGCAGGCGGAACATCTCCGCCACCAGGTGCCCGCCGCTGCCAATGCCGATGGAGGAGAAGTTCAACTGCCCGGGCCGCGCCTTGGCCGCCGCCACCAGGTCCGCCACGGTGCGATAGCGCGGGTTGGCCACCAGGTAGTACGGGTAGTGCACCACCATGGAAACCGGGGTGAAGTCGCGCTGCGCGTCATAGGCCGGGGTCTTGGCCAGCAGCGGCGCCATGCTGAAGCCGCTGTTGCTGGTGAACAGCAGCGTATGGCCGTCCGGTGGGCTGCGCATGACCATGGCGGTGCCGACGGCCCCGGTGGCGCCGGCGCGGTTTTCCACCACGAAGGGCTGGCCCAGGGCGCGGCTGCAATGCTCCGCCACCAGCCGGGCATAGGTGTCCCCGGGCCCGCCGGGCGGGAAGGGGTTCACGAACTTCACCGGGCGGCTGGGCCAGGGCAGGTCCTGCGCCCGCACCGCCGGGGCTTGCATCGCCGGCGCCGCCAGCAGCGCGGCGCCCAGCAGGGAACGGCGCCGCACGGCTAAACCGCCAGCAGGCCGGCATCCACCGGCAGGATGTGGCCCGTCACCGCCGCGGCATCCGGCCCGGCCAGGAAGCGGATGGCGGCGGCGATGTCCTCGGCGGTGGGGAAGCGGCCCTGCGGCAGCCGGTCCAGCATCATCTGCAGCCGCGCGGGTTCCGCCGACAGCGTGGCGTTGCGCGACGGCGTCAGCACCGTGGCCGGCGCCACCGCGTTCACCCGAATGCCCTGGCGCGCCCATTCCACCGCCAGCATGCGCGTCATCTGGATGATGCCGCCCTTGGAGATGCCATAGACGCTCTGCATGGCGATGCCGGTAAGGCCGTGGGTGGAGGCGGTGCTGACGATGGAACCGGGCCGCCCCTGGCCGATGCACCAGCGGGCGAAATGCGTGGACATGAAGTAGTGCCCCTTCAGGTTCACGTTCATCAGCCCGTCCCATTCCGCCCAGGTCACTTCCGTGGCCTGGCGGCGCAGCGTGGTGCCGGCGTTGTTCACCAGCACGTCCATGCCGCCCAGCCCCGCGGCCACGCTGGCGATGCAGGCGGCGATGCTGGCCTCGCTGCGCAGGTCCAGTTCCACCGGCAACATGCGGCGGCCGGCGGCGTCCGGGTGGTTGGCCACTTCGGCCACGGAAACGCCGGGCAGGTCGGCCAGGGCGATGTCGTAGCCATGGCGCGCCAGGTCCAGCGCGGCGGCGCGGCCAATGCCGGTGGAAGCGCCGGTGACGATGGCGATGGGCATGCGGGGTTTCCTTGGGGTCGTTGCCGTTGGCCGCGACTGTTTTCCCCGCCCCGCCAGGTGTCAAGCCAAGCGGTTCAACCCTTCGCCTCGCTCAGCGGCCGGCCTTCCAGCCCGCGGCTGAGGGTGCCGGCGCCATCGCCATGCGGCGGCATGGTGAGCACCTCGGTCACGCTGGTGTAGTCCAGGTAGCCCAGCCGGGCCAAAGGCCGCATCTTCAGCACGTCCAGCTTGCCATCGGCGCCGATGAACTCATCGCGGATGTGGATGCCGATGACCTCCCCGACCACCACGCTGCTGAAGGCGCCGGGCTCGCGGCCGGGCAGCACCAGGGTGCAGTGGAAGCGGCATTCCATGTTCACCGGGCTGGCGGCCACGCGCGGCACCTTCACCATGGTGGAGCCGACCATCTCCAGCCCGGCCAACTCCGCCTCGTTCACCCCGGGCGGCACCTTCTGCGCGGTGATGTTCATCTGCTCGCGCAGGTCCCAGGTGGCCATGTTCACCACGAACTCCCCGGTGTCCTGGGCATTGCGCGGGCTGTCGCTGCGGCCCTCGCTGGCGAACATCACATAGGGCGGGTCGAAGCCCAGGTTCTGGAACTGGCTGAACGGCGCCAGGTTCAGCCGGCCCTGCACATCCAGCGTGGAAACCCAGCCGATGGGCCGCGGCACGGTGATGGACTTGAACGGATTGAACGGCAGGCCGTGATTGCCCTTGCGCGGCTCATAGAACATGGGTGCGGCTTCCTCCCCGGCGGTTATTCGGGCATCACCTTGCCATGGAAAATCCCGACGTCATCATCCTGGGTGCCGGCGCCGCCGGGCTGATGTGCGCCATCAGCGCCGGCCGGCGCGGCAAGCGCGTGCTGCTGCTGGACCATGCCGAGCAGGCCGGCAGCAAGATCCTCATCTCCGGCGGCGGGCGCTGCAACTTCACCAACCTGGAATGCCGGGCGGACCGGTTCATTTCCGGCAACCCGCACTTCGCCAAGTCTGCCCTGGCCCGCTACACCGCGCGGGACTTCGTGGCGCTGGTGGAACAGCACGGCATCGCCTTTCATGAAAAGACGCTGGGCCAGTTGTTCTGCGACGGCTCGGCGCGGCAGATCCTGGCCATGCTGCTGGCGGAATGCGAGGCCGCCGGGGTGGACCTGCGGCTGGGCCACCGCATCGCCGAGGTTTCGCGCGACACCGCCTTCCAGGTGGTGACCAGCCACGGCAGCTTCAGCGCCCCGGCGCTGGTGCTGGCCACCGGCGGGCTTTCCATCCCGAAGATGGGCGCCACCGGCATGGCGCACGACATCGCCCGGCATTTCGGCCTGCCCCTGGTCACCCCCCGCCCCGGCCTGGTGCCGCTGACCTTCGGCGGCGAGGACCTGGCCTTGATGCAGCCGCTGGCCGGGGTGGCGCTGGAATGCCTGGCCGGGGCGCCGAAGCCGGGCTTCCGCGAGGGCATGCTGTTCACCCATCGCGGGCTTTCCGGCCCGGCCATCCTCCAGGCCTCCTCCTACTGGCAGCCTGGCCAGCCGCTGACGCTGAACCTGCTGCCGGGGCAGGATGCCCGCACCCTGCTGCTGGACCGCAAGCGCGCCCGGCCCAAGGCCGAGGGCAAGACCGTGCTGGCGGAATTGCTGCCTTCCAGGCTGGCGGCGGTGCTGGCGGAGCGGCACCTGCCGCCGCGCATCATGGCGGAAATCCCCGACAAGGCGCTGAACATGCTGGGCGCCCTGCTGAACCACTGGGCCATCACCCCGGATGGCACCGAGGGCTTCTTCAAGGCCGAGGTGACGGTGGGCGGCGTGGACACCGCGGCGCTGCGCCAGCAGGACATGGGCGCGCGCGACGTGCCCGGCCTGTTCGTCATTGGCGAGGCGGTGGACGTGACCGGCTGGCTGGGCGGCTACAATTTCCAATGGGCCTGGTCTTCCGGCTGGGTGGCCGGGCAGGCGGTATAGCTACTTCACCTTCAGCGACTTCAGCGACCAGAACGCCAGCGACCCGGCGGCATAGGCGACGATGGAGAGCCAGAACGCCGTCTTGTAGCTGCCGGAGAAATCGAAGATCCAGCCCGCCGCCCAGGACCCCAGGGCGGCGCCGAGGCCGGAGCCGATGGTGATGACGCCGAGGATGGTGCCCAGCCGCGGCCCGGGGAACAGGTCCGCCGTCTTGGCGGTGATGGCCGGCCCGCGCGCCCCCCAGGTGAGCCCGAAGCAGCAGGCATGCGCCCACAGCAGCACATGCTGGTCGGCACTGGTGATGAGCAGCGCGCAGAGCACGCCGATGATGGAGACACCATAGGTCAGCACCGCCGCGCGTTCCCGGCCGATATGGTCCGATAGCGTGCCGGTCAGGATCACCCCCGGCAGCGCCAGGAAGGCGCCCATGCCCAGCACGCCGGCGGCGTAGAGCGGCTCGAAGCCGATATCCACGGCAAAGGCGATCTGGTGCAGGGAAACCAGGAAGCTGCCGATGCTGGTCAGCCCGTACACCAGCCCGAGCAGCCAGAACTGCCGGGTGCGGATCGCCTCGTGCAGCGTCCAGTGCCGCGGCGGCAGCGTACCGGCGGGCAGCGGTGCCGGGGCGGCCTTCCTCTCCGGCCGGAACAGTGCCGCCAGCGGCACCACCACCAGCGCCATGGCGGCGGCTTCCACCAGGTAGGCGCTGCGCCAGCCCACGCCGGAGATCAGCAACTGGCTCACCGGCGCCGACAGCGCCCGGCCGAAGGCATTGCCGGATTGCAGCACGGCAATGGCGGTGCCGCGGCGGCGGGAGAACAGGCCGGACAGCAGCGGTACGAACACCAGCAGCCCGATGCAGTTGGCCCCCAGCGTGATGACCACGCCGTACAGCAGCACCATCTGCCACAGCTGCGTGGCATAGGCGCTGCCCACCAGCCCCACGGTCAGCAGCGCACCACCCAGCAGCACCATGCGGCGCGGCCCCATGCGGTCCACCATGGTGCCGACCAGCGGCGAGCTGAAGCCGCCCACCAGTTGCCCGACCGAATAGGCCAGCGAGGCCTGCGCCCGGGTCCAGGCGAATTCGGCGATGAAGGCCAGCAGGAACACGGTGTAGGCGTGCATCAGGCTGGCGCCGATGGTGTAGGCCAGGAAGGCGCCGCCCAGCATCAACCACGCCTGGCGCGAGGGCCGGGGGCTTGGCCCAGGGCTGGGCGCAGGGCTGGGCCCGGGGCTGGGCCCAGGGCTGGGCATGGGCACGGCGGTGGAAGCGGACATGCCGGTGATGCTACCGGCCGCCCGCCGCGTCGGGCAAATCGCCCACCTTCGCCGTGCCTGCCCGCTGGGCCCCGGTTCAGCCCAGGTTGCGGCGGTACAGCGCGATCAGCCGTTCCCAATGCCGCTCGGCGGCGGCCTGGTCGTAGATCCTGCGCTGCGGGAAGGCGAAGCCGTGGTGCACGCCGGGGCTGATCTCCAGCTCGCCGCGCGCGCCGGAGGCGTCGAACAGCTGCTTCAGCTCCGCCACCATCGGCAGCGGCGCCAACTCGTCGTGCTCGGCGCAGGAGATGTAGAGTTCCGCCTTGCCCTGGCCCAGCGTCAGGTGTGGGCTTTCCACCGCGTCGCTGACCAGCCAGGTGCCATAGAAGCTGGCGGCGGCGGCGATGCGGCCGGGGAAGCGGGCGGCGGCGGCCAGGGAATAGGGGCCGCTCATGCAATAGCCATGGGTGCCGACCGGGCCGGGCTTCACCTCCGGCTGGGTGTCGAGGAAGGCCAGCATGTCGGCGACATCCTGCATCACCGGCGGGATCGTCATCTTGGTGCGGATCGCGCGCATGCGGTCGCGCTCCGGGTCCCCCGCCACCAGCACGCCGGGGCCGAACATGCTGTCCCGCCCGGCGCGGTAGTACAGGTTGGGCAGCATCACGTAGTAGCCCACGCTGGCCAGGCGGCGGGCCATGTCGCGCAGTTCCTCGCGGATGCCGGGGGCGTCCATCAGCATCAGCACGGCCGGGTGCGGGCCGTTGCGTTCGGGGCGGACGATGAAGGTCTCCATCGCGCCGTCGCGGGTGATGAGGTCCTGGGTGGTTTCGAGCATGGCGTTTCTCCCTTGGCACCGAAGGCTAGAGCCTGATCGCCTGCGGTGGAATCACCGAAAGGCGTGAATTGCACGGCGACACGACAAGCCGGCGCCCGGTCGGCGCTTCAGCCGGCGCCAACCAGGCTGCGGCGGGGCGCCACACCGGCGGTGGCTGTCATTGCGGTGCGGCAGCGGTGCCCTAGTATGCGGCGGGAAATGCCGCGCCAGCGGCGGCGGGAAGGCGGGGCGGATGGACGGCGGCGTAGGCCAGGCGATGGGCGCTGCCAGGCGCGGGATGCGGTGGCTGCGTGCGCTGCTGCGCCGGCGCCTGGTGAAGGCGCTGATGGTGGCCAACCTGGTGGCGTTGCTGCTGGTGCCGCTGCGGGAAGCCGGCTGGCTCCAGGGCCTGGAACTGGCGGCCTATGACCAGCTGGTGGCCTGGCATGCCGGCGCCGAGCAAAGCGACCGGGTGGTGCTGGTTGTCACCACCGAGGCCGACATCAACCGCTTCGGCTACCCCATCCGCGACCACGACCTGGCCCAGGTACTGCAAAGGGTGTTCTCCGGCGCGCCGCGGGCGGTGGGGGTGGACCTGTACCGCGACCTGCCGATGCCGCCGGGCCATGACGAATTGCAGGCGATCCAGCGCGACCGGGACAACCTGTTCTGGGTGTTCAAGCTGCCGGACGCCGGCAATATCGGCATCCCGGCGCCGCCGGCCCTGCGGGACACCGGGCGGGAGGTATTGGCCGACAACGTCACCGATGCCGGCGGCGTGGTGCGCCGTTCCCTGCTGCTGGCGGCGGATGAACGCAATGGCCGCAACTGGCGCACCATGGGGGTGATGCTGGCGGAACGCTACACCGGCCTGCGGCTGCGCCCGCTGGAGGACGACGTGGCGCTGGGCCCTGGCCGGGTGCCCCTGCTGGAACAGCCCTATGGCCCCTATGCCCGGGTGGATGCCGCCGGCTACCAGATGCTGTTCGACTATCGTGGCGGCCATCGCCGCTTCCGCGAGATCAGCTTCGCCGACCTGCTGGACCACCCCGAGTTGGCCGCCACGCTGCGCGACCGCATCGTACTGGTGGGCACCGCGGCGCTGTCGATCAAGGACAGTTTCGCCACCCCGTTCAGCACCGGCCTGGGCGGCGAAGGCCCCTTGATCGGGATCGCCCTGCACGCCCAGGCAACGGACCAGTTGATCCGCCTGGCCAATGGCGAAAGCCGCAACCCGCGGCCGCTGCCGCGCTGGCTGGACCACGGCCTGGTCTGGGCCGCCGCCATGGCCGGCGCGGCGCTGGCATTGCTGGCTTCCCGCGTGCTGGTGGTGCTGGCGGCGCTGCTGCTGGGGCTGGGCGTGGTCGGCGGCGCCACCGGGCTGGGCTTCGGCGCCGCCGCGCTGCTGCTGCCCGGCGTGCCGGTGGCGCTGGCCTGGGTGCTGAGCGCGGCGGGCTGCAACTTCGTCATGCACTCGGCCGGGCTGCGGGAACGCACCCAGTTGCGCCGCAGCTTCGAAAGCTACCTGGACCCGCGCATCATCAGCCAGATGATGCAGGGCGACACGCTGCCCAGCTTCGGCGGCGAACACCGCGAGATCACCGCGATCTTCACCGATATCGCCGGCTTCACCACGCTGGCCGAGACCATGGACGCCGCCACCGTGGCCGGCCTGCTGGGCGAGTATTTCGGCGTGCTGACCGATGCCGTGGTGGCGCATGGCGGGCTGGTGAACGACTTCATCGGCGACGGGCTGCTGGTGCTGTTCGGCGCGCCGATGCACCAGCCGGACCACGCCGACCGCGCCGTGGCCGCTGCCCTGGCCATGGACCAGGCGGCGCAGGGCTTCAATGCCGGGCTGGCGGCGCGCGGCATTGCCTGGGGCCATACCCGCATCGGCGTGCATACCGGCATGGCGCTGGTGGGCAATATCGGCACCCGCGGCAAGCTGAAATACGGCGCGCTGGGGGACACGTTGAACACCGCCTCCCGCGTCGAGGGATTGAACAAGTACATCGGCAGCCGGGTGGCGGTAACCGGGGACACCGCGGCGCAGTGCCGGCAGCGCGACTTCCGCCCGGTGGGCGACGTGGTGGTGAAGGGCCGCCGCAACGCCCTGCCCATCCTGGCCCCGGTCGCCGCCGAGGAGCCGCCGGCGTTGCTGGCCCGCTACGCCACCGCCTTCGCCGCCATGGCCGCCGCCAGCGCCGAGGCGCCGGCCCTGTTCGCCGCGCTGCACCAGGACTTCCCGGCCGACGCCCTGGCCGCCTTCCATGCCCGACGGCTGGCCGAGGGGGAAACCGGCGTTCTGGTGGTGATGCACGAGAAATGATAGGCTGAAGCCTGCTCAACCATTGGATCAGGGAGATCGCGCCATGCAGTCCACCCGTCGTTTCCTGGCCTGTGCCGTGCTTGGCGCGGTCGGGCTGGTGCCGGCCCTGCTGCCGGCCCTGGCGCATGCCCAGGCCGATGCCGGCACGGATGACCTGCTGCGCCGGGTACGGGGCGCCCCCGGCAGCCGCGTGGGCGGGGCCACCCGCGGCCTGCGGCGCGACCAGCCGGGCCAGGCCGCGCCGGTGCAGCCCAGCCCCACCCCCGCCAGCCCGCCGACCGGCAGCGCTCGCCGGGCCGCCGGCGCCAGCGGCGGCTGATGCCGGAGACCGCTCCGGGGGCGATGCGCCTGCGCTTCTGGGGAGTGCGGGGCAGTACGCCTTCCCCCGGCGGCAGCACCCAGCACTACGGCGGCAATACGCCCTGCCTGGAACTGCGCTGCGGCCCGCATCTGGTGATCCTGGATGCCGGGACCGGCG
>CANBXZ010000144.1 GCA_947373495.1 Acetobacteraceae bacterium | reverse complement strand
GGCGGCTGTGCGGCTACCTGCACTGGCTGCCGATGGACAGCGACGCCTTCCTGTGGGGCATCAGCCCGCTGCACAGCCAGCCCGATGGCAGCCTGTACGAAAACGGCCACCTGCTGGCGATCCCCGACGCGCGGGAGATAGTGGCCGCGACGCTGGCCGAATATCCCGGCGCGGTGGCCGCGGGCATGCTGCGCAACATGCTGCTGCAACTGGGCCGGGTGCAGGTGGGGGATACGCTGCCGAACGACTGGTACGAGTCGCTGCGTGCGGCGATCGCGCGGGGGTTTCCCGCCGCCGAGAATGCCCGCTTCCTGGCCGGCTTGCAGAACCAGGGCCTGTTGCCACAGGCCGCCGCGCCCTTCCTGTGGCCGCATTTGCCGGTGCTGCTGCTGTCCTTGGCGGTGGCGCTGCTGGTGCTGCGCCAGGCGGCGCGGACGCGGGACATGCCACGGGCGGCGCTGCTGCTGTTCGTGTTCATGGCGCTGGCCTGCAACGCCTTCATCACCGGCGCGCTGTCCCGGCCGCATCACCGCTACCAGGCGCGGCTGGTGTGGCTGCTGCCGGCGGCCTGCGCGCTGGCACTGATGCCGCGCCGGGCGGCACCATCGGCGGCAGCGGGACCTGGGCGTCCGATCGGCGCCGACTGAAGCGCCGACCAGCCTCCGGCTGCGTGAGTTGCCGCGTGATGCTCGCCTTGCGGTGAGCACATCTCAGGCGGTCACGCGCGGGGCATCATCGCCGTGTCCCGCCCACCGGGTCCAACGCCGCCTTCCGCCCGGTGCTCAGCGGCGCCGAAAGCGGCTGAACCGCCTCAGCGGTCCGGCTGGCCGGCCTGGTAGCCGCCGCCATCGGTCGGGCGCAGCGCCTCGAACAACTCGGTTACCGTGGCATAGTCGCGGTAGCCGCAGCGGGCCAGCGGCTGCGCCCGGGCGGTGTCGAAGCGGCCTGCGGTGATGTAGGCGTCGTCGATATGCACGCCGATCACCTGGCCGACGATCATCCAGCCTTGCAGCGCGGTGCCGTTCACGTCGTGGAACTGCATCGAGTGCACCACCTTGCATTCCAGCGCGGCCGGGGAAGCGGCGACACGCGGCGCCTTCACCAGGCGGCCCGGCGCGGTCTCAAGCCCGGCGGCCTCGAACTCGCTTTCCCCGGTGGCCAGCGCGCCGGAGGAGATGTTCATCGCCTCGAACAGCGGCCGGGTGCACAGGTTGAACACGAACTCCCCGGTGGCCAGCGCATTGGCGGCGCTGTGCTTCATGCTTTCGCTGGTGAAGGCCAGCATGGGCGGGTTGCCATGCACGGCGTTGAAGAAGCTGTAGGGCGCCAGGTTGGGGCGGCCGGCGGCATCCACGGTGGAGATCCAGCCGATCGGCCGCGGCGCGATGATGGCCTTGAACGGGTCGTGCGGCAGGCCGTGGCCCAGGCGGGGTTCGTAGAACATGGCGGATATGCCCTTGAGGTCGGATACCGCGATGTTCGCGGCATGTATCGCTTCATTCAAGCCATGCGGCGCGGCTTGGCAACCGCCCGGCCGGGATCGGCGTGAAAGCACGGCTGCGTGATAAATCAGGCGGGGGCGAAGTTTATGTTGTCATTCTCGGCCGGGAAGTCTACTCAACCCATGTCAGCCTCGTTTGGTTCGGCCTGCTCTCCTTGCTCGTGATCGAGCGCCGAGCCCGCTGCCCGCTCCCCACAGATGTTTGATCCGCCACGCGGTCTCGTGTGGTGGCACGCTATGTTTTGATTGGAACACTCCCATGGCTAACGGCACCGTCAAGTGGTTCAACGCCACCAAGGGCTTCGGCTTCATCCAGCCGGAAGACGGCACCAGCGATGTCTTCGTCCACATCTCCGATGTGCAGCGCGCCGGCATCTCCGCCCTCAATGAAGGCGACAAGATCAGCTACGAGCTGCAGCGTGGCCAGCAGGGCAAGACCTCTGCCGCCAATCTGCGCCTGGCCTGATCTCGCGCCTTCCGGCACGAGAATGAGTGGGCGCAGCTTGCGCCCACTCGCTTCGGGCGGGTTCCGCAACCGGGACCGTATCGCCCTGCCATCAGCCGCCGAGAGATGCCGCTTCGCCGCATCATCTGCTGGCATATGGCCATTTCCCACACCACTCAGCTCAATCAGGAATCATGTTGGTCGCGCCCAAGCCGGTGCCGCCAACCTCATGCACATGCAAAATCAGCTACTGAATAACCTTCCCCATGGCCATGCGGCCCCGTTCCACGCCACCATCACGCCGCGCCCGGCCGCTGCCGCCACGCCGGAAACCACCGGCCTTTCCGCCGCCGAAATCCGCCAGCTCATCCTCGACCTGATCGGCTGAACGCGGCCGGCCCGCCTGGGCCAGGCTTGCCACCGCCGCATCGGGCGGCGCCACGGCAAGCCAGCCGCCAGATGCCCCGACCAGAAGCCTTCGCCAGCGCCCGGCAGCAACCACGGGTCGGCGGTGAACATTCCCCGCCATGGCAAGGCTACTGCGCCAGGCTGTACGCCCCGCCGCGCCTGACAGCTTCCTGGTAGGCAGGCCGCGCATGCAGATGCCGGATCCATGCCTCCATGGCCGGGTAGGCGGCACGCTTGCCGAAGACACCGGCAAGCTCGGCCACGAAACTCATTTGGATATCCGCACCCGTCAGGGTATCGCCGACCAGGAATGCGCGCCCCTGCAGCGCGGTGTCGACATAGCCGAGATGATTGCCCAGTTCAGCCTCGATGCGTGGCACCAGAGGCGCGGCGGCGTCGCCCAGGCGCGAGGCATACAGGTGCAGCATCAGCGGCAGCATGGCCGAGCCCTCGGCATAATGCAGCCATTGCACATACGCGTCATAGGCCGTGCTTGCCGGGTCGGGCTGCAGGCGGCCATGACCGTGGCGCCGAACCAGATAGTCGATGATCGCGCCGGATTCGATCACCTTGTGGGTGCCGTCGGTGATCACCGGTGACTTGCCAAGCGGGTTCACGGCCTTGAGCTGTGGTGGCGCCAGCCGTGTCTGTGGATCGCGCTCGTAACGCCGGATCTCGTAGGGCAGCCCGAGTTCCTCCAGCGCCCAGAGAATGCGCTGAGAGCGGGAGTCGTTCAGGTGATGCACGACGATCATGGAAGCTGCCTCGCTTGCTGCGCTTGCAGGACGATAAGGCCGCACCGATTCACCGCGAAGCAGATCGGGCAAAGGATGAAGACAGCTTTGCGTGAGCCGTAAGGCGTGCCGCGCTCCCCTCCCCTGCTGTCCGGCCGGCCCGGTCCGCGGCCCCGCCCATCACCCGCGCCCTGCAGCCCGGCCGGTGGCGATCTCCCGCATTGTCCGTCGCCGTACCTCAACCGCCCAGCAGGCCGGCGCCTCCATGATGGGAAGCAGCCTGGACGAGAGCGCGGGATGCGGCATTCCCCTTGAAAACTTGGCGCAAAAATCGAAGAACAGCGCGGTCCGCCAATCGGTGATCGGGCGATGTTTCCAGATAGGGTCAGAATGATTTCGAAGGCAGTTGATCTGGCGGCCCAGCCGCCTGGTCTCGGTCATGCAGCACTGACACCACTGAGCGACCAGCCGTATCGCCGCCAGCACATCCGCCCGCTGGAGCCGCTCTGGCGCCTGTTCGGCAAGGCTCGGGCAAGCCTGGCCCTGGCGACAGGCGCCTGTCACACCTTGGCACGGGACTGGCGGGAGCGGCGGGCCGGCGCCACGGGCCGGCTGCGCCTGGTCCGACCGGGCGTGGCCAGCGGCACCGGGCGTTCCCTGGCGCTCTATGCCCACTACGCCCCGCATGGCGGCATCAGCGAGATGGTGCTGTGCCAGTTGCGCGACTATGCGCGACTAGGCTTTCGCATCGTCTTCATCTCCGCGGCACCGACGGTGCAGGCGGAGGCCTGGGAGCAGGTATGCGGCATCGCCGAGGTGGCGATCCATCGCCGCAACCACGGCTTCGACTTCGGCGCCTGGTCCGATGCCCTGGCGCTGGCCCCGCAGGCGGCCGAGCCACTGGACGAATTGTTGCTGGTGAATGATTCCGTGCTGGGTCCGCTGCACGCGCTGGACCAGCCGCTCGGGCAGTTGCGCGCCAGCGGCGAAGGCCTGTTCGGCCTGACCGAGGGGGTGCAGCACGCACCGCACCTGCAAAGCTATTTCCTGCTGGCGCGCGGCAGCGCCGTGATCGCCGATGTCCGGGCCTTCCTGCGTGACGCGCGGTTGACCGGAAGCAAGCGCCTGACCGTCCGCCGCGGTGAGATCGGCCTGACCCAGGCCATCCGTGCCCAGGGCCATCACGTCGCGGCGCTCTGGAGCTATGCGGCGGTGGAGCGGGCCATGGTCGCCTCCGAGGAAGCCATGGCCGGGCTGCTGGCGGCGGTACCGCAGTTGGCGATGCGGCCATTGCCAGCCGGGCCGGGCCGCTCGCCGACGCTGCGTCGCGCCCTGCTGGACCTGCCGCTCAACCCGGTGCACCACTTCGCCAGCCTGCTGGTACGCCATTGCGGCTTTCCGTTCCTGAAGACCGAGTGGGTGCTGCGCAACCCGGTGCGCTCGCCGGAGGCGGCGGATTGGCAGACCCTGGTACCGCCGCAAACACCGGTGCCCTTGCCGGTCATCGTCAAACACCTGGTGTCGCAGCAACGGCCGCCACGGCCGGTGGAAACACCAGTGCCAGCGGCAGCCAGCCCCACGCCGCTTGCCAGCACCTCGCTTGCCAGCGCCCCGCTTGCCCCGGCCTGGCGGCATCGCCTGGATGAAGCCTGGGCGCGGCGCCCGGCCGGCAAGGCAGATCCGGCATCCATTCCCCCGCTTGCCGCCGCCGGGCTGCTGCACCAGGCCGCCCAGGGCGACCTGGTGCTGGCCTTTGGCCATGACGACTACGCCAGCAACGTCGGCGGCGTGCAGAACGTGATCGGCGCCGAGCAGCGCGCCTTCGCCAGCGCCGGCATCGGCTACCTGTACCTGGCGCCGCTGGTCAGCCTGCCCAGCCTGGCGGAGTTGGACGTGGATGCGGCGTTCCTGGTCCGCCTCGACGGCACCGCGCTGGGCGTGGCGCGCCTGCCGGACCTGCTGGCCGCCCTGACTGAGCTGGGCCGATTGGGGCGGGTGGCGGCGGCCGTGGTGCACCATCTGGCCGGGCATGCGCCCGAGCAGGTTCTGGCGCTGCTGCAGGCCGCGCAGGTCGGCCGGCCGTTGTTCTGGCTGCACGACTTCGCCTCGCTTTGCCCAAGCCCGGCGCTGCTGCGCAACGACATCGTCTTCTGCGGCGCGCCGGCGGCGGGCAGTGGCGCCTGCGCCATCTGCGTGCATGGCGCCACGCGCAGCCGCCACCTGGCTCGGGTGCGGGCCTTCCTGGCCGCCACCAGGCCGCAAGTGCTGGCGCCCTCGGCCGTGGCGTTGGCATTTTGGCGCGACCATGGCGGCCCTGCCGGCCTGGCTGGCGCGGTGTTGCCGCCGGCGCGGCTGGGCAGCACCGCCGTGCCGCTGCCAGGACGCCACCCGGGTCGCCGCCTGCGCGTTGCCCATCTCGGCACCCGCGACGTCCACAAGGGCTGGCAGGCCTTCCTGGCGCTGGCGTCGCGCTTCGCCGATGACCCACGCTACGCGTTCCTGCAACTCGGCATCGACCAGGGCGCCCCGCTGCCGGCCTCGGTGCGCTGCATCCCGGTACGGGTGGAAGCCGGCGCGCTGGCAACCATGGCCGATGCCGTCGCCGACCAGCAGGTGGATATCGTGGTGAACTGGTCGCTCTGCCTGGAGACCTTCTCCTTCACCGTGCATGAGGCGATGGCCGGCGGGGCCTTCGTGGTGGCGCGGGCGGCGGCCGGCAATGTCTGGCCCGCGGTTCAGGCCCACGCGCCGGACCGCGGCCAGGCCGTGGCCGACGAGGCCGCACTGGTTGAATTGTTCGCCGGCTCCCGCCTGATGGCCCTGCTGGCCGATGCCCCGGCGGCACGCCGGTCACTGACGCCCAGCGGCGCCAGCGCCGAATGGCTCTTGGCCGAAACTCCGGCACGGTTGCCGCAGCATGGCTGATGCGACGGTGCATTGCTTCACCTCGGCGTCCTTCGCCTACCTGGACCGGGCGCGGGTACTGGCCGACAGCCTGCGGCGGCACCACCCGGAATGGACCTTGTGGCTCTGCCTGGTGGACCAGGCGCCACCCGGATTCGGCTTCGACCCGGCCAATGAGCCTTTCGACCACATCGTGCCGGTCGAGGAACTCGGCATCCCGGATCTCCAGGCCTGGATGTTCGGCCACGACGTGGTGGAACTCTGCACCGCGGTGAAGGGGCCGATGCTGCTGCACGTGCTGGCGGCCGGCGCCGGCAAGGTGGTCTACCTGGACCCCGACATCGCGGTCTTCGCCCGACTCGACGAGGTGACCACGCTGCTGGACACCAGGGATGTGGTGCTGACCCCGCATCTGCTGGCGCCCGAGGCCAGCCGCGACGCGATCCTCGACAACGAGATCGGGGCGTTGAAGCACGGCATCTACAACCTCGGTTTCATCGCTGTCGCCGCTTCGGCCGAGGGGTGGCGCTTCGCCAGCTGGTGGCGCGACCGCCTGCTGGAGTTCTGCCTCGACGACATCCCGGCCGGGCTGTTCACCGACCAGCGCTGGTGCGACCACGTGCCGGTGTTCTTCCCCGGCACCCAGGTGCTGCGCGACCCCGGCTGCAATGTTGCCAGTTGGAACCTGGCGCAACGGCCGCTGTCGATCGGCCCTGACGGCGTCATCCGTGCCGCCGGGCAGCCGCTGCGCTTCTTCCACTTCACCAAATTCGTCGGCGTCGGCCGGTTCATGCTGCAACGCCAGGCCGGCGCCGATACCGCGCTGCACGAGATCATGGCCTGGTATGCCGCCAGCCTCGCGGCACGGGCGCCGGCCGGCCTGCCGCCGGGATGGTGGGCCTTTGGCCATCATGCCGATGGCCTGCCCATTCCGCGCGCGCATCGCCGCCGCTGGCGCACCGACGCGGCGCTGCGGGCCCGCCTGCCGAACCCCTTCGCCGTCGGCGCGGCCGGGTTCCTCGCCCTGGCGCATGGCGGTTGAGCGCCGCGGGCCCGCGCGTGGCGGTGGTGGGCAGTTGCGTCACCCGCGACACCTGGAGCCTGGCCGGCCCGCCGGAAAGCCGGCCGCTGCGGTATTTCGACCGTACCTCGCTGGCCAGCCTGACCATGGCGGCGGGCTGCGAGAACCCGCTGGCGCCGCTGGCGGCGGGGCTGAACAACCAGCACCGCCATCTGCGGGCGGAACTGGCCAAGGATACGCTGGCGCAGCTTGGCGCCTGCCAGCCGGACCTGCTGGTGCTCGACTTCATCGACGAACGCTTCGACCTGCTCGCCTGCGGCGCAGGCGTGGCCAATGAAAGCCTGGAGTTGCTGCAAAGCGGCCTGCTGCACCACCCGCTGATGGCAGGCGCCAGGCGGATCGACCGCCTGGGCGAGGAAGCCTGGCAGCACTGGGAAGCCGGGCTGCTGCGGCTGCGCCAGGGCTGGCAGGGCGCCGGCCTCGGCGCCTGCCGCATCCTGCTGCATGCCTGCCTCTGGGCCGACGAGATCGAGACCCCCGCCGGCCGCCAGCCCTTGCCCGATGCCTGCCAGATACTGCCGGCACGGGTTACCTCCCGCGCCGCGCACAACGCGCTGCTGCGGCGGATGCATGCCCGCTTCGCCGAGGTCTTTCCCGCCGCGACCCTGGTTGCGCCGCCGCCGGCGCTGCGGGTGGCGGATGCGGCGCATCGCTGGGGCCCGGCGCCATTCCACTTCGTGCGGCCCTACTACCAGTCACTGGCGGCCCAGGCCGCGGCGGCGGGCTTGCCGCTATGGGCCGCACCATGACCGCGCCGCTGCTGGCGCTGTGGCTGCTGGCCCTGGCCTTGGGCGCGCCCGGCCAGATCTCCTTCGATTCCGCGGTGCAACTGCTGGAAGGCCACTCGGGCCACTATGGCGGCAACCATCCGCCGCTGATGTCGGCGCTGCTTGGCCTGTTCGACCGGGTGGTGCCTGGCACCGCGCTGTACCTGCTGGCGGCCTCGGCGCTGTTCTACCTGTCGCTGATGGCGCTGGCCGCGGGCGGCGGCGCCCGACGTCGCGGCCATTGGCTGGCGGCGGTGCTGCTGCTGCTGGCGCTGGCGACACCATTGCTGCTGATCTACCAGGGCATCATCTGGAAGGATGTGCTGTTCGCCAACCTCGCGGTCTGCGGCTTTGCCTGCCTGGCCCTGGCCGAGCGCCCCGGCATCTCCCACCGGCGCCAGTGCCGCCTGTTGCTCGCCGCCGCGCTGGCTGCGGGATTGGCGGCCGCCACGCGGCAGAATGGGCTGGTGGTGCCGTTGCTGGGCGCCGTGGCCGTGGGGGTGGCTGCCGGGCGCCAGGGCCGCGCAGCCACACGCTGGGGCCTGGGCTGGCTGGTGCTCGCCCTGGGCCTGTACCTGGGGGCGCAGCAGGCGGTGCAGGCCACGGCGGCCCAGCCGATCGGCAACGGCTTGGACTGGGGCCTGCGGGTGCTGCACCGCTACGACATCGCCGGCATGGTCGCCCATGGCGCGCCGATGCCGGACCAGCCGGTGGCCTCGGCCGAGCAGAAGGCGCGCTGGCGCGACGCGATACTGCGGCACTACAGCCCCAGCCGGGTGGACACGTTGGGCCAGGCGCCGGAACTGAACGCCTTCCTGCGCCAGGGCACCTCGGCCGGGATGACCGAGCAATGGTGGCGCATGCTGCGGGGCTCGCCATGGGCCTGGGTGCAGCATCGGGCGGCGGTGTTCCGCTGGATGGTGCTGCCGCCCGAGCTTGGGCGCTGCCTGCCGGTGCACCTGGGTGTGGAGGGACCGCCGGAGGCGCTGGCAAGCCTCGGCCTGGTGGCTGGGCTGCGGCCGCAGGACCTGGCGCTGTATGGCTATGCCCGGGCCTGGTTCGGCACGCCGCTGTTCCTGAACCTCAGCTGGCTGGGCGTGGCGACGGCGCTGCTGGCGCTGCTGCTGCGGCGGCGCTGCCGGCAGCCGGGCGACACCGCCATGGCGGCGTTGCTGGCGGCCACGCTTGGCTTCGCCGCCAGCTTTGCCTTCATCGGCATTGCCTGCGACGTGCGCTACCTGTTCGTGGCGCCGGCCGCCGTCTGCGCCGCCTTGGCGCACCTGGCCCGGCCGGCGCCCCTGGAGACCACGCATGCGCGCAACTGACGCTGGCACCGCGGCCGGCCTGTGGCTGGTGGTGCCGTGCTACGGCGTGGGCAACCACATCCTCGGCGTGCTGGCGCAGGTGCCGCCCTGGGTCGAGGGCATCGTCTGCATCGATGACGCCTGCCCCGAGGGCTCGGGCCAATTGGTGGCGGCGCGCTGCGACGACCCCCGGGTGCGGGTGGTGACGCTGGCCGCGAACCAGGGCGTGGGTGGCGCCGTCCTGGCCGGCTATGCCGAGGCGCTGCGCCAGGGCGCGCGGATCATCGTGAAGGTGGACGGCGACGGCCAGATGGACCTGAGCCAGTTGGCACGGCTGGTGGCGCCCATCCTGCTGGGCCAGGCCGACTACACCAAGGGCAACCGCTTCACCCATTCCCGCCACCTGCGGCCGATGCCCGGCATCCGCATGGTCGGCAACACCCTGCTGAGCTTCGGCGCCAAGCTGGCCAGCGGCTACTGGAACCTGTTCGACCCGACCAACGGCTTCACCGCCATCGAGGCCATGGTGGCGCGCCAGGTGCTGGAACTGCCGGTGGCCCGGCGCTACTTCTTCGAGACCGACCTGCTCTGCCACCTGGGCGCGCTGCGCGCCGTGGTGCGCGACGTGCCGATGCCCGCCCGCTACGGTGACGAACGCTCCCACCTGCGGATCCGCGCCGCGCTGCGGCCCTTCGCCTGGGGGCTGCTGCGCAATACCCGGGCCCGGCTGCTGCGCCAGTACCTGGTGGTGGACTTCCCCATGGCCACGCTGGAATTCCTGCTGGGCGCGGTGCTGCTGGGCTTCGGCATCAGCTACGGGCTGGCCAACCGGGGGGCGGACCCGGCAGGCGGCGCGGCTTCGGCCGGCATCGTGATGGCCGCGGCCCTGCCCATCCTCATCGGCGTGCAACTGTTGTTGCAGGCGCTGCACCACGACCTGCGCGCCATGCCGACCGAACCGATCCACCCCACGCTGCGGGCAGTGGAAGCGCTGGAGCACCGGCTGCGGCAGGCCACCCCAACCCAGAGCGTGATCGGCGCTGACTGAAGCGCCGATCACGCTCTGGGTTGGTGATGTGTCGCGTGATTCACCCCCTTTCGGTGATCCCATCCCAGGCGATCACGCTCTAATCCGGGCGCAGCGTCAGCCAGTGGTCCAGCCGCAGCCCACACAGCCGGGCCAGCTCGCGAACCT
>CANBXZ010000143.1 GCA_947373495.1 Acetobacteraceae bacterium | reverse complement strand
CCGGAAAGCTCATGCGGGTAGGCGTCCAGCCGGCGCTTGGCACTCGGGATCTGCACCAGTTCCAGCAATTCCAGCGCCCGCGCCATGCCATCCCGGCGGGAGATGCCTTCGTGCCGGCACACCGTTTCGGCAATTTGGGTGCCGATGGTGAATACCGGGTCCAGCGCCGTCATCGGCTCCTGGAAGATCATCGCCACCGTGCTGCCGCGGAAATCCTGCAACTGGCCTTCGTTCATCGCCTGCACGTCGCGGCCGGCCACCTCGATGCCGCCTTCCACCACCGCCTTCTTCGGCAGCAGCTTCATCAGCGCCCGCAGCGTCACCGACTTGCCCGAGCCCGATTCACCCAGGATGCACAGCGATTCACCGGCGGCCAGGTCCAGGTCCACGCCATTCACCGCGCTCACGGTGGCGTCGCGCGAGACGAAGCGAACGGACAGGTTGCGCAGCTTTACCAGCGGCGCGGCGGGTTCCAGCTTCAGCGCCGCACTCATGCCGCGATCCCCCCGGCCTGGCTGTGGCCGCTGCCGATGGTGGCCATGTGGCAGGCGGCCAAGTGCCCACCGCCCAGGTCCGCCGCCGGCGGCTGGGTGGTTTCGCAGACCTTCTCACTGAACGGGCAGCGGGTGCGGAAGCGGCAGCCGCTCGGCGGGTTCACCGGGTTCGGCGGGTCGCCGCTCAACGGCGGTTCGGTGCGGCGTCTGGCCGGGTCCATCGAGGGCCGGCTGGCCAGCAGCGCGCGGGTATAGGGGTGCGCCGGGCGGTCGTAGATCGCATCCACCGGGCCCTGTTCCACCACCAGGCCCAGGTACATCACCATCACCCGGTCGCTGATGTACTGCACCACGTTCAGGTCGTGGCTGATGAACACATAGGTGAGGCCGAACTTTTCCTTCAGGTCCATCAGCAGGTTCAGCACCTGCGCTTCCACCGATTTGTCCAACGCGGAAACCGGCTCATCCAGCACCACCAGGCGCGGGTACAGCGCCAGCGCGCGGGCAATGTTGACCCGCTGGCGCTGGCCACCGGAAAGCTCATGCGGATAGCGCCGGGCGAACTGGTTCGGCGCCAGGCCCACCGCGGCCAGCAGCTCATGCGCGCGTTCCCGCGCCTGGCCGGCGGAAACCCCATGCACGCGCGGCGCGAAGGCGATGCTGTCCTCGATCGGCAGGCGCGGGTTCAACGAGGCATAGCTGTCCTGGAACACCATCTGCACCTGGCGACGGTATTCCTTCAGCTCCACGCCGCCGCTGTTGTTGTTGCCGCCCACGGTCTCGCCGTCGAACAGCATCTCGCCGGCGTCGGGGTCCAGCAGCCGCATCAGCAGCCGCGCGGTGGTGGATTTGCCACAGCCGCTTTCCCCCACGATGCCGAGGGTTTCGCCCTTCATCACGTTGAAGGTCACGCCATCCACGGCGCGCACGGTGGCCACCGGCCCGCCCAGCATGCCGCCCCGGATGGGGAAATGCTTCTTGAGGTCGCGCAGCAGCAGCAACGGCTGGGCCGGGCCGCCACGATCCGGCAGGGAGGTCTGGGGTGCGATCATGGCCTGGGTATCAGCAAGGCACATGCCAGATAATCCGGCCGAGTCGCCGAGGTCGCTGCCCAGGAAACGGGCAGACCGCCGCAACTCAGCCCAACATCAGCCCAGCAACGGCAACCGCTCGGCGATGAGGAACGGCGCCCCCGGCCCCACCTGGGTGAACAGGCACAAGGCCCGCACCGGCCGCGGCCGCGCCAGCACGGCGGCGAAATGCGCCGCCACCGCCGGCATCAGCACGGCGCGCTCGGCCTCATTCAGCCGTCGGCTGAGGGTGACGTGGAACATCCATTCCTCGAACACGTAGTGGTAGCCCCAGCGGTCCAGCATCTCCCGCTGGCGTGGCGTCAGCCGTTCCGGCCGGCGGCGCGCGAGTTCCGCCTCGGTGGGCGGCAGGCGGAACGGGTCCAGCGCCGCCACGCAGGCATCGGCCAAGGCGGCCAGTGCCGGGCTGGGTTCCGCTTCCCGCAGCGCGATGAAGCCGCCCAGGTCGCGCGGCGCCAGCGGCGGCAGCAGGAACGGCCGAGTGCTGGCCGCCACCGTCATGGCGGCGTCCCGCAGCCGGGCATAGGGCGCGCTGAAGCGGAACGGCGCCTTCAGCGTGGCGTGCAGGCCATAGCCGCGCGCATCGGCGGTCAGTTCCGCCAGGTCCAGCCCGGCCGCCGCCAACGCGGGCAGGACCGGCTGCGGCAGGGTGGCGCCGGTTTCGGCATCCCGCCCCAGCCACTGGCTGCCCAGCGCGTGCAACGGGTCGTCCAACTCCGGGGCCCAGTACAGCGCCAGCCGGCCGCTCATGCCACGCGCTCGCCCAGGCACCAGACGCCGCGGATGACCGGCAGCCCCACCACCGGCCGCAACCGCACCAGGTCCGCCCGCAGCCCGGGGGCGATGCGGCCCCGGTCCGCCAGCCGGGCCATGCGCGCCGGCGCCTCGGTGACCATGGCGATGGCCTGCGGCAGGGTCACGCCGGGCAGGTGCGCCGCGCGCCACGCCGCCTCGATCATGGCGCTGGGCACGTAGTCGCTGGCGAAGGCGTCCAGCAGCCCTTCCCGCACCAGGTCGGCCACCGCCAGGTTGCCGGAATGGCTGCCGCCGCGCACGATGTTGGGCGCCCCGCCGATGACGGTAACGCCCAGCGCCCGCGTCGCCCGCGCCGCTTCCATCGCCACCGGGAACTCGCTGATGCGAATGCCATCGGCGGCATTGCGCGCCACTTCCTCGGCATTGTCGTCGTCGTGGCTGGCCAGCGGAATGCCGCGGCTGGCGAAGCGGTCCAGCACCAGGCGACGCTGCGGTTCGCGCAGCCGTGCCCGCTGGGCCAGCAGGTCCTGGATGCGGGATTCCACGTCCTGCACGCTCAGGCCCTTCTGGCGCATGCGCATGTCGCGGTAGCGTTCCAGGTCGCGGTACTGGCCGACGCCCGGCGAGTGGTCCATCAGGCTCACCATCACCACGCGCGGGTGCTCCGCCACCGGCTCCAGCGCCGGCATCAGGTCCGGCGCCGGCAGTTCACAGCGCAGATGCAGCAGGTGCTCGCATTTCAGCGCGCCGGCATCGCTCAACTCGTCCAGGTCGCGCACGCCATCCCGGAAGGTCTGGCCGCGCCCGGGGTCGAAGCCCAGGTCGCCCAGGCACAGCGCGTCCAGCACCGTGGTCACGCCGGCGGCGGCGCATTGGCCGTCATGCGCCAGCATGGCGGAACGGCTGGGCCAGCGGGCATTGGCACGCGGCAGTACCTGGCGTTCCAGGTTGTCGGTGTGCAGGTCCACCAGGCCGGGGATCACGTAGTCGCCCTGCATGTCCTGCGCCGCGGCCAGCAGGCTGCGGCCGGCCTGCACCTCGGCGATGCGGCCTTCGCGCAGCACCAGGGTGCCGGGCACCACCTCGTTCGGCAGGACCAGCAGGGCGTTGGTCAGGATGGTTTCGGGGGTCATGCGGCGTCCTGCAACGGGGCAACCTCGAACAGCCGGTCGGCCACCCGGTCGCGTACCTCGGTGTCGTGGAAAATACCAATGATGGCGGTGCCGGCGCGCTTGGCCTCGGCGATGAGGGCGACCACCACCTCGCGGTTCGCGGCGTCCAGGCTGGCGGTGGGTTCGTCCAGCAGCAGCACCGGGTAGCCGGGCGCGAAGCCGCGCGCCAGGTTCACCCGCTGCTGCTCGCCGCCCGAGAAGGTGGCCGGCGGCAGGCCATGCAGCGCCGCCGGCAGGTTCAGCCGCGCCAGCAGCGCGGCGGCATGCGCCAACGCGGCATCCCGGGCCAGGCCACGGGCCATCAGCGGCTCGGCCACGATCTGCACCGTGGGCACGCGCGGGATGACGCGCAGGAACTGGCTGACATAGCCCAGCGTGTCCCGCCGCACCGCCCGCACCTCCCGCGCATCGGCGCTGGTGATGTCCACCTCGCGCCCTGCGTGCCGCACCCAGACATGGCCGGTGCCGGCGCCGTAATTGCCGTACAGGCAGCGCATCAGGGTGGATTTGCCGGCGCCCGAGGGGCCGGACAGCGCCACGCATTCGCCCGGCGCCACGCCGAGTTCGACGCTGCGCAGCACCGGAATGCGGATGCCACCCTGCAAATGCAGGGTGAAGGTCTTGCCGAGGTTCTCGGTTCGAATGGCGGGCATCATGCGGCAAGCACCGAGGAAACCAGAAGCTGCGTATAGGGGTGTTGCGGGTCGTCCAGCACGCGGTCGGTCAGGCCCTGTTCCACCACCTGGCCATGGCGCATCACCAGCATGCGATGCGCCAGCAGCCGCGCGGCGGCGATGTCATGCGTCACGATCAGCACCGCCAACCCCAACTCCGCCACCAGCGCGCGGATCAGGTCCAGCAGCCGCGCCTGCACGCTCACGTCCAGCCCGCCGGTCGGCTCGTCCATGAACACCAGCTTCGGCCGGGTGACCAGCGTGCGGGCGATCTGCAGGCGCTGCTGCATGCCGCCGGAGAACTTCTCCGGCATGTCGTCCATGCGGGCCGGGTCGATCTCCACCCGCTGCAGCCATTCGGCGGCTTCGGTGCGGATGTTGCCGTAGTGCCGGGCGCCGGCCGCCATCAGCCGCTCCCCCACATTGCCACCGGCCGAAACCCGCAGCCGCAGGCCATCCCGCGGGTTCTGGTGCACGAAGCCCCAGTCGCTGCGCATCAGCCGGCGCCGGGCGGCCTCGCCCATGGCGTGGACATCCTCGCCCCGGTACAGCACCTGGCCGGCCTCGGGCGGCATCATGCCCGCCAGCACCCGCAGCAGCGTGGTCTTGCCCGACCCGCTTTCGCCGACGATCGCCACTACCTCGCCGGGGTGGATCTCCAGCGCCACGTCGTCCAGCGCGGATATGGCGCCGAAGCGCAGCTCCAGCCCGCGGGCCGTCATCAGGGCGGTCATGCCGCGTCCTCCTGCAAGGGCGGCCGGCTGGCGCAATAGTCGGTGTCGGAACAGACGAAGTGGCGGGTGCCGCCGTCATCCACGATCAACTCGTCCAGGTAGCTGGCGCGGGAGCCACAGATGACGCAGGCGGCATCCGCGCGCACCGGCACGAAGGGATGGTCCTCGAAGTCCAGGCTGCGCACCGGGGTATAGGGCGGCACGGCGTAGAGCCGCTTTTCCCGCCCGGCGCCGAACAGCTGCAACGCCGGCATGCGGTCCAGCTTCGGGTTGTCGAAGGCCGGGATCGGGCTGGGCGACATCAGGTAGCGCTGGTTCACCATCACCGGGTAGTTGTAGCTCGTGGTCACCGCGCCATGGCGGGCGATGTCCTCGTACAGCTTCACATGCATCAGGCCGTAGTCGGCCAGGGCGTGCATGCGCCGGGTTTCCGCCACGCGCGGTTCCAGCCGGAACAGCGGCTCCGGCATCGGCACCTGGTAGACCAGGATCTGGTGTTCCCCCAGCGTGGCTTCGGGCACGCGGTGGCGGGTCTGGATGATGGTCGCCTCCGCCGTGCGTTCGGTGGTGGCGACCCCGGTGACGCGATGGAAGAAGCGGCGGATGGACACCGCGTTGGTGGTGTCGTCGGCGCCCTGGTCGATGACCTTCAGGGTGTCGTCCGGGCCGATGACGCTGGCGGTCAGCTGAATGCCGCCGGTGCCCCAGCCATAGGGCAGCGGCATCTCGCGGCTGCCGAACGGCACCTGGTAGCCCGGCAGCGCCACCGCCTTCAGCAGCGCACGGCGGATCATCCGCTTGGTGTTCTCGTCCAGGTAGCCGAAGTTGTAGCCTTGCTCGATCATGCGCCGCCCCCCTTGCGCAGCGTGCGGATCTTCTCCAGCTCGCTCTGGAAATCGACGTAGTGCGGCAGCTTCAGGTGCTCCACGAAGCCCGTCGCCTCCACATTGTCGCAGTGATACAGCACGAACTCCTGGCTCTGCGCCGGGGCTTCGGCCGGCTCGCCCAGTTCCTCGGCGCGCAGGCCGCGGTCCACCAGGGCCATCGCCATCGCCTTGCGCTCGCCATGGCCGAACACCAGCCCGTAGCCGCGGGTGAACTGCGGCGGTTCGCTTTTGGAACCGGCGAACTGGTTCACCATCTGGCATTCGGTCACGGTGATCTCGCCCAGCTCGATGGCGAAGCCGAGTTCGGGCGGGGTGAATTCCACCGTCACCTCGCCCATGCGGATCTCGCCGGCGAAGGGGTGGCTGTTGCCGTAGCCGCGCTGGGTGGAATAGCCCAGGCCGAGCAGGAAGCCCTCATCGCCACGCGCCAGCGCCTGCAACCAGCCGGCCCGGCTGGTGGGGAAGCGCATCGGCTCCCGCGTCAGGTCCGGTGGCTCGGTGGTGTCGGCCGGCTCGCGCCGCATCAGGCCCTCGCGCGCCAGCAGTTCGGTCACCCGCGGCATCGGCGTCGGGTCGGCCTCGGCTTCCGCCGCCGGGGGCACCGCCTCGCGTTCGGCCGCGAGCGCGAAGTCCAGCAGACGATGGGTATAGTCGAAGGTCGGACCCAGCACCTGGCCGCCCGGCAGGTCCTTGTAGGTGGCACTGATCCGGCGCTGGATGCGCATGGCGCCGGTTTCCACCGGCTCGCTGGTGCCGAAGCGGGCCAGCGTGGTGCGATAGGCCCGCAGCAGGAAGGCGGCCTCGATCAGGTCGCCCTTGGCCTGCTTCACCGCCAGCGCCGCCAGCCCGCGGTCGTGGCAACTGCCTTCCGCCATCACCCGGTCCACCGCCAGGCCAAGCTGCTGTTCCACCTGCTGCACCGAAAGCTCCGGCAGCGCGGGGTCGCCGCGCCGGGTTTCGTCCAGCCAGGCATGGGCATTGCCAATGGCGCGCTCGCCGCCCTTTACCGCCACATACATGGCTCAGCCCTCCGTGATCTGAACGCTGCGCGGCAGGCAGGCCAGTTGGTCCCCGGCGCAGAGCACCAGGTCCACCCCGCGCGGGAAACGCGCCTGGTTGGCGGCCCATTGCGCCAGGAAGTCCGCCGGCAGGCCGACCACCTCCAGCCGATGCTCATGCTCGATGCCCGGGCCCGCCAGGCGCCAGCCCTGCCCGGCCCGCAGCGCCGCCACCTGCACCAGCAGCGTGGCGGCCAGGTGCGGCTCCTCCTCGCTGCCCTGGCACAGGGAGGCCAGCGCCGGCATGGCGCCGGCGGCCAGCGCGAAGGGCACCGCGCCGGGTTCGGCCGCCACCGGGCAACCGGCATGGAAGCGCAGCCAATCGGCTGCTTCCGGCTGGTCGAGCCACACCGGGGTGTCGGCATCCACCAGGGTCAGCAGCACCGCGGCGGCGGCGGGGTTCAGCGGTGCCGGGGCTTCCGGCAGCGCCGGCAGCCGATGGATGCGGCCGGGGCGGGACATGGCGTCCAGCACCGCGCGGAAGCAGCGCTGGCTGTCCAGCACCGGGTCGTTGAAGCCGGCGGTAATCATGAGCGCATGTTCGCCATGGTGAAGAACTCCACCTTCGTCGCCGCCGCCTTGCGCGCCAGGGTGGCCACCGCGGCGGCCTGCATCGCCGCCAGCGGTTCCACCACCGCCGCCATCAGGGCGCCGCGCAGCGCCGGAAGCTGCAACGCCGCGTCCAGCAGCGCCGCCAGTTCGGCCTGGCGCAGGTCTCGCCCGGCCACATAGGCATGGCCCAGGCCACCCTCCTCCAGCCGCACGCTGCACCGGGTCACGGTCATCTCGCCCAGGTTGAACGGGCCGCCATCGCCGCCCTGGCGGCCGCGCACCATCACCAGCCCGGCCTCCGGGCCACGCAGGCGCCGGTGCGGCGGCAGGGCCGGGGCGTGTTCCAGCCGGGCGGCGATCTGGCCAGCCGTGGCACGGGCGAGGACGCCCATCCAACGCTGGCGCTGCTGTTGTTCGGCAGGGGGTTCGGGGTCAGCCATGGGCGTGCCGGATTATCCTCTAGACGTCTAGACAACTAGATATCCGGCGAGCTATCGTCAATCTCGAAAATGCCAGAACCCCTTGAGATCACGCGTGAACCTTCGATGACAGAGGCAACCCTGGACCGTGGGCAGGGGCTGGCGCTGTGGCGCCAGATCGCCGGCTCGCTGGAAGGCGAGATCACCGCCGGGCAGCGCCAGGCCGGCGAGCAATTGCCGACCGAGGCGATGCTCAGCGCCCAATTCCAGGTCAACCGCCACACCGTGCGGCGGGCGCTGGAAGCCCTCAGCGCCCGTGGCCTGGTGCGGGTGGAACAAGGCCGCGGCACCTTCGTGGCCGAGGACGTGCTGGACTACCCGCTGGGCGGCCGCACCCGGTTTTCCGAAACCATCCGCCGGCAGAACCGCGAGCCCCAGGGCAAGATCCTGTCCCTGCGGGACATGGCGGCGGACAGCCAGGTGGCCGAGGCGCTGGGGCTGCGGCGCGGCCAGCGGGTGCTGCGGGTGCAGCGGCTGGGCCTGGCGGATGGTCGCCCGGTGCTGGTGGGCACGCATCACTTCCCGCTGCCGCGCTTCAACCGGCTGGCCGAGCTGCTGCATGCCGACGGCTCCGTCACCGTCGCGTTGGCCGCCTGCGGCGTGGCGGACTACCACCGCCGCGTCACCCGGGTGACCGCGCGCATGCCCACGCCGGAGGAAGCCGCGCTGCTGCAGCAGGCCCGCACCCGCCCGGTGCTGGCCAGTGAGGCGCTGGACACCGATGCCGCCGGCGAGCCGGTGGATTTCACCTTGTGCTGCTACGCCGCCGGACGGGTGCAGATTGTGGTCGAGGGGGCCGGCTGATGGGTGGTTTCGTGCTGGTGGTCGGGCCGAGTGGCGCCGGCAAGGACACGCTGCTGCGGCTGGCGCGCGAAGCCCTGGCGGCCGAGCCCCGGGTGCTGTTCCCCCGCCGCGTCGTCACCCGGCCGGAAAGCGCCGCCGAGGCGCATGACACGCTGGATGAAGCGGGCTTCCTGGCCGCCGAACAGGCCGGCCGGTTCTGCCTGCATTGGGGCGCGCATGGCCTGCGCTATGGCATTCCCACCAGTGCCGCCACGGCGGCGGCGGCGGGCGCGTTGGTGGTGTGCAACGTCTCCCGCGGGGTGGTCGCCACGGCGCGGCAGCGCCTGCCCGGGGTGACCGCGGTGGAGATCACCGCCCCGGCGGCGGTGCTGGCCGCCCGGCTGGCGCTGCGCGGCCGCGCCGAGGATGGCGACCTGGCGTTGCGCCTGGCCCGCCAGGCCATGGCCGAGGTTGAGCTGCGCATCAGCAACGACGGCACCGCCGAGGCCGGCGCGGCCCAACTGGTGGCACATATTCAGGAAAGGCTATGGCATCCATGATGCAAGACCCCGGCAGCGCCGACAAAGCCCTGGGCGCCCTGCCCTGCATCCACCCCACCGCCGAGGTGCGCGACAGCCGGCTGGGCGCCTATACCGAGGTTGGCGCCCGCACCAAGGTGGCCGAGACCACCATGGGCGACTACAGCTACGTCGTGAACGACAGCCAGATCATCTACACCGAGATCGGCCGGTTCTGTTCCATCGCGGCGCAAACCCGGATCAACCCCGGCAACCACCCGCTGGAACGGGTGGCGCTGTCGCACTTCACCTATCGCAGTTCGGCCTATGGGCTGGGCGGGGACGACCCGGCCATCTTCGCCTGGCGCCGCGCTTCCAAGGTGACGCTGGGGCATGATGTGTGGATCGGCCATGGCGCCATCGTGCTGCCCGGCATCAGCATCGGCACCGGCGCGGCGATCGGCGCCGGCACCATCGTGACCAAGGACGTGCCGCCCTTCGCCGTGGTGGTCGGCAACCCCGGCCGGGTGCTGCGCTACCGCTTCCCCGAAGCCATCCGCGAGGCGCTGCTGCGGCTGGCCTGGTGGGACTGGCCGCATGCGCTGCTGGGCGAACGCATGGCGGATTTCCGCACCCTGGGCGCCGAGGCCTTCTGCCAGAAGTATGACCCGGCCCAGGGATAGCAAAGCCCCGAAGCCACGGGCATGATCGGCCGGCAAAAGGGGTGCCGGCGATGCGAGCCATATTCGTGATGAAACCGCGTGAGGCCAACTAAATCAACTGCATAGCCGGAAACTAAAGCCCAAGTTCGCCATAGGTTTCCACTGCCTAACGCTAGTTTCCCACCCGCCCTTGTTCTCCAACTGTTCACGCTGCACCCTGGCCAGCATGGGTGGGTGCTGGACTGCTCATGCCTGCACCATCCCGTTGAGCCTGTCCGCTTGGCGCTGCGCCTGCTGCCGGGTTTCTGCCGTCCATGGGCCGCCGTTGATGGCGGCGACCTCCTGCCCCCAAGGCCATGCCGGGTTACGGCGCTTGAGGCAGTATTTTGCGGCACTGCGGTTGCGGTTCCAGATGGCGATGCGCCACGGACCGATGGTCGTCTCGGGCTTGTCAGCCATGTGGCAGCATCTCCCCCACCAG
>CANBXZ010000142.1 GCA_947373495.1 Acetobacteraceae bacterium | reverse complement strand
CTGAGCGACCGCTTCGGCGGCGCCAAGGTCACGCAGATCGCTGGCCTCGGCATGCTCGCCTCCACCATCGCGGTGCCGTTCTTCACCGCGCCCACCAGCATGGCGCAGTTCCCCTACTTCCTTGGTGCCATGCTGTGCCTGTTCATGTTCGCCGGCTTCGGCAACGCCAGCACCTTCAAGCAGATGCCGATGCTGTTCCCGCCGCGCCAGGCCGCCGGCGTCATCGGCTGGACCGCGGCGATGGCCGCCTACGGCCCCTTCGCCTGCGCCATGCTGATCGGCCAGAGCGTGGCCTTCTTCGGCAATCCCAACGCCTTCTTCTGGTGGTGCGCCGCCTACTTCAGCGTGAGCATCGCGCTGAACTGGTGGTTCTACGCCCGTCGCAACGCCCCGAACCCCTGCTGAGCGGGAGCCAGAACCGATGTCGCATTTCCTCGACCGCCTGTCCTTCTTCAAGCGCCACGTCGAAGGCTTTTCCGACGCGCATGGCCGCGTCACCAATGAACCGCGCGGCTGGGAGGACGCCTATCGCCAGCGTTGGTCGCACGACAAGGTCGTGCGCAGCACGCACGGCGTGAACTGCACCGGCAGTTGTTCCTGGAAGATCTACGTCAAGGGTGGCGTGGTGACGTGGGAAACGCAGCAGACCGACTATCCGCGCACGCGGCCCGGCCTGCCGAACCACGAACCGCGCGGCTGCGCCCGCGGCGCCAGCTACAGCTGGTACCTGTACAGCGCCAACCGGGTGAAGCACCCGATGATGCGCAAGCGCCTGCTGCAGCTGTGGCGCGCCGCCAAGGCCGAGCACGACGACCCGGTGCGCGCCTGGGCCAGCATTCAGGCCGATGAAGCCAAGCGCCGTGACTACCAGGGCGTGCGCGGCCTGGGCGGCTTCGTGCGGGTGAGCTGGGACGAGGCGGAGGAGATGATCGCCGCGGCGAACATCCACACCGCCAAGGCGCATGGGCCTGACCGCATCATCGGCTTCTCGCCCATTCCGGCGATGAGCATGGTCAGCTACGCCGCCGGCAGCCGCTACCTGTCGCTGATCGGTGGCGTCTGCATGAGCTTCTACGACTGGTACTGCGACCTGCCTCCGTCCAGCCCGCAGACCTGGGGCGAGCAGACCGACGTGCCGGAAAGCGCCGACTGGTACAATTCGGGCTTCCTGATGATGTGGGGCAGCAACGTGCCGCAGACGCGCACGCCCGACGCCCACTTCATGACCGAGGCGCGCTACCGCGGCGCCAAGACCGTGGTGGTGACGCCGGATTATTCGGAAGCGTCGAAGTTCGCCGACCTGTGGCTGCACCCCAAGCAGGGCACCGATGCGGCGCTGGCCATGGCGATGGGCCACGTGATCCTCAGCGAGTGGCACGCCCGCGGCAAGGGTGACTACTTCCTGGACTACCTGCGCAAGTACAGCGACCTGCCGATGCTGGTAAAACTGGAAGCGAAGGATGGCCGCCTGGTGGCCGGCCGCCAACTGCGCAGCAGCGATGTGCAGGCGGGCCTGGGCGAGAGCAACAACGGCGAGTGGAAGACCGTCGCCATCAACGACGCCACCGGCGAGTTGTATGCGCCCACCGGCAGCATCGGCTTCCGCTGGGGCGAGCAGGGCAAGTGGAACCTGGAAGGCCGCGACGGCCAGAGCGGCGCCGAGGTAACGCCACGCTTGTCGCTGCTCGGCGGCGAGACGGCCGAGGTTGGCTTCCCGTATTTCGGCGCCCGCGCCCCGGAGTTCTTCAACCCGACGACGCATGCGGAAGTGGTGACGCACCAGGTGCCGGTGCGGCGCATCATCCTGGCCGATGGCAGCGAAGCCACGGTGGCCACGGTGTATGACCTGTTCCTGGCCAACTATGGCGTGGCGCGCGACGGCAGCAGCGATTTCGACGCCGACGCGCCCTATACACCGGCCTGGGCCGAGAAGGTCTGCGGCGTGCCGCGGGCGCAGATCATCACCACCGCGCGCGAGTTCGCCGACAACGCGGCGAAGACGCATGGCAAATCCATGGTCATCCTCGGCGCCGCGGTGAACCATTGGTACCACGGCGACATGATCTATCGCGGCATCATCAACCTGTTGGTGATGTGCGGCTGCGTCGGCCAGTCGGGCGGCGGCTGGAGCCATTATGTCGGCCAGGAAAAGCTGCGGCCGCAAACCGGCTGGGCGCCGCTGGCCTTCGCCACCGACTGGCAACGCCCGCCGCGGCAGATGAACAGCACCAGCTTCTTCTACGCCCACACCGGCCAGTACAGGTATGAGAAGCTGGGCGTGGAGGACCTGCTTTCCCCCACCGCGCCGCAGGCGATGCAGGGCGCGCTGATCGACTTCAACGTGCGCGCCGAACGCATGGGCTGGCTGCCCAGCGCACCACAGTTGCAGCAGAACCCGCTGACCATCGCCGCCAGCGCCGGCGCCACGCCGGTGGCCGAGCACGTGGCCAAGGCATTGCAGGCCGGCACCCTGCGGATGAGCTGCGAGGACCCGGAGGCGCCGCAGAACTGGCCGCGCAACATGTTCATCTGGCGGTCGAACCTGCTGGGCTCCTCCGGCAAGGGGCACGAGTATTTCCTGAAGTACCTGCTGGGCACCACCAACGGCGTGCAGGGCAAGGACCTGGGACATGAAGGCGGCGTGAAGCCGGAGGAAGTGGTCTGGCGCGACGCGCCGGAGGGCAAGCTGGACCTGCTGGTGACGCTCGACTTCCGCATGAGCACCACCTGCATGCACAGCGACATCGTGCTGCCCACCGCCACCTGGTACGAGAAGCACGACCTCAATACCTCGGACATGCATCCGTTCATCCATCCGCTGTCGGCGGCGGTGGACCCGGCCTGGGAGGCGCGGACCGACTGGGCGATCTTCAAGGGCATCGCCAGGCGTTTCAGCGAACTCAGCCCCGGCCATCTTGGCGTGGAACAGGATGTGGTGCTGACGCCACTGCTGCACGACAGCCCGCAGGAGTTGGCGCAGAACAGCGTGCGCGACTGGAAGCACGGCGAATGCCCGGCGATTCCGGGCAAGACCATGCCGGCGGTGACGGTGGTGGAACGCGACTACCCCAACACCTACGCGCGCTTCACTGCGCTCGGCCCGCTGCTGGACAAGCTGGGCAATGGCGGCAAGGGCATCGGCTGGAAAACCGGCAAGGAGGTCGAGTTCCTCGGCAAGCTGAACGGCACGCGCAACGTACCGGGCGCTGGCGAGCGGCCGCGGATCGAGACTGACATCGACGCCACCGAGGTCATCCTGCACCTGGCGCCGGAGACCAACGGCCATGTGGCGGTGAAGGCGTGGGAAGCGTTGGGCAAGGCCACCGGGCGCGACCACACGCACCTGGCGCGTGGCCAGGAACACCAGGCCATCCGCTTCCGCGACGTGCAGGCGCAACCGCGCAAGATCATCTCCTCGCCGACCTGGTCGGGGATCGAGAGCGAGGAGGTCTGCTACAACGCCGGCCACACCAACGTGCATGAGATGATCCCGTGGCGGACGCTGAGCGGCCGGCAGCAGCTGTACCAGGACCACCCGTGGATGCTGGCCTTCGGCGAGGGCTTGTGCGTGTACAAGCCGCCGGTGGACCTGAAGGCGCACCTGGCCATGGTGGGCGCCAAGCCGAATGGTGAGCGCGAGATCGCGCTGAACTTCATCACCCCGCACCAGAAGTGGGGCATCCATAGCACCTACAGCGACAACCTCATCATGCTGACGCTGAACCGCGGCGGCCCGGTGGTGTGGCTCAGTGAGGTGGACGCGCAGAAGGTCGGCATTGTCGACAACGACTGGATCGAGGCGTTCAACGTCAACGGGGCGCTGACCGCGCGCGCCGTCGTTTCCCAGCGCGTGCCGGAAGGCATGGTGATGATGTACCACGCGCAGGAGAAGATCGTGAACACGCCGGGCAGCGAGATCATGCTGACCCGCGGCGGCATCCACAACAGCGTCACCCGCACCACGCTGAAGCCGACCCACATGATCGGCGGCTACGCGCAGCTTTCCTACGGCTTCAACTACTACGGCACCATCGGCACCAACCGCGACGAGTTCGTCGTGGTGCGCAAGATGGCGAAGGTGGACTGGATGGAAGAACCCCTGGTTCAGGAGACCGTGGCATGAAGGTTCGCGCGCAGATTGCGATGGTGCTCAACCTCGACAAGTGCATCGGCTGCCACACCTGCTCCGTCACCTGCAAGCAGGTCTGGACCAGCCGCGAGGGCGTGGAATACGCCTGGTTCAACAACGTGGAAACCAAGCCCGGCATCGGCTACCCGAAGGACTGGGAAAACCAGCAGAAGTGGAAGGGCGGCTGGAAGCGCAGCCGTTCCGGCAAGCTGACGCCGCGCATCGGCGGCAAGCTGCGGGTGCTGGCGAACATCTTCGCCAACCCGGACATGCCGCAGATCGACGACTACTACGAGCCCTTCACCTTCGACTACGCCCACCTGCAGACCGCGGGCGAGAGCAAGGCGATGCCCACCGCGCGCCCGGTCTCGCTCATCACCGGCAAGCAGATGGAAAAGATCGAGTGGGGTCCGAACTGGGAGGAGATCCTGGGCGGTGAGTTCGCCAAGCGGTCGAAGGACCAGAACTTCGACAAGGTGCAGAAGGACATCTACGGCCAGTTCGAACAGACCTTCATGATGTACCTGCCGCGGCTGTGCGAACACTGCCTCAACCCGGCCTGCGTCGCGGCCTGCCCGTCGGGCAGCATCTACAAGCGCGAGGAAGACGGCATCGTGCTGGTGGACCAGGACAAGTGCCGCGGCTGGCGCATGTGCGTCTCGGCCTGCCCGTACAAGAAAATCTACTACAACTGGCAGTCCGGCAAGGCCGAGAAATGCACCTTCTGCTATCCGCGCATCGAGGCCGGCGAGCCGACCGTGTGCAGCGAGACCTGCGTCGGCCGCATCCGCTACCTCGGCGTGATGCTGTACGATGCCGACCGCATCGAGGCAGCGGCTTCGACCGAGAACGAGCAGAACCTCTATCGCGCGCAGATGGACATCTTCCTCGACCCGTCCGACCCGGCGGTGATCGCGCAGGCACGGCTGGATGGCGTGCCGGAGCTGTGGCTGGAAGCGGCGCGCAACTCACCGGTGTACAAGATGGCGATCGAATGGGGCGTCGCCTTCCCGCTGCATCCGGAATACCGCACCCTGCCGATGGTCTGGTACGTGCCGCCACTCTCCCCGGTGCAGGCGGCGCATGAAGCCGGCCATGTCGGCTGGGACCGCGCCTTGCCGGATGTGCGGGCGCTGCGCATTCCGGTGCAGTACCTGGCCAACCTGTTGACCGCGGGCCACGAAGCCCCGGTGGTGCTGGCGCTGCAACGCATGATGGCGATGCGCATGCACATGCGCGCCCGCACCGTGGACAACCGGGTGGAGACCGATGTGCTCGACCAGGTTGGCCTGACAGTCGAGCAGGTGGAGGAGATGTACAAGGTGATGGCGCTGGCGGACTACGAGGACCGCTTCGTCATTCCCAGCACGCACCGCGAATATGCCGAGAACACCTTCGACATCAAATCCGCCTGCGGCTTCAGCTTCGGCAATGGCTGCTCCTCCACTGCCGGCAACACCGGCGCCAACCTGTTCTCGGTCAAGCAGACCTCGGCCGGGCACATGGCGCCGCGGGTGGAATTCCGCCACATCCACACGGCCGGCAAGGGGGAGGTGTGACCATGCGCCGCTCGCTCCGCGCGCTTGCCGCGCTGCTCTCCTACCCCTCGGCCGAATTGCAGGCGGCCCTGCCCGAGGTGCATGCGGCGCTGGCCGCCGACGCCGCGCTGGCCCCGGCCATGCACGGGCTGAACCGCCTGGTGCGTCGCCTCGGCCAGCCGCTGCTGGACGTGCAGGAAGACTATGTCGGCCTGTTCGACCGCACCCGCAGCCTCTGCCTCAACCTGTTCGAGCATGTGCACGGCGACAGCCGCGAGCGTGGCCCGGCCATGGTGGAACTGAACGACATCTACCTGGCGGCGGGATTGGAGCCGGCAACCGGCGAGTTGCCGGACCACCTGCCCTCGCTGCTGGAATATGCGGCGGTGGACCCACGGCGCGGCGCCGAGCTGCTGGCCAATGCCGCCCCGGTACTGGACCTGCTGCATGGCCGGCTGGCCAAGCGTGGCAGCGATTATGCCAGCGTGCTGCATGCCGCGCTGCTGTTCGCCGGCCGCCAGCCGGCCGCCTTGCCGCTGGAGGCGGAAGCGGTGGAAACCCCGGCGCAACTGGACGCATTGTGGGCCGAGGCGCCGGTGCTGTTCGGCCCGGGCAGCGACCCCGCCGCCGAATGCGGCACCGAGGTACTGGCCGCCAAGCTGCGCGCGGCAACGCGCGGCGCCATGCCGGTGCCGCAGCGCCGCACCGTCTTCAGCCACGTCGCCGCGACCAGCGAAGGGTGAACACCATGACGCAGCATCTCAACACCCTGGCCTTCGGCATCTACCCCTATGTTGCCGTCGCCATCTTCCTGCTCGGCAGCCTGATAAGATTCGAGCGCGAGCAGTATTCCTGGAAAAGCGGTTCCTCCCAGCTGTTGCGCAAGCGGCAATTGCGCTGGGGCAGCAACTGCTTCCATGTCGGCATCCTGTTCCTGATGTTCGGCCATACCGTCGGGCTGCTGACCCCGCACGAGGTCTATGGCCTGTTCATCACCGCGCCGCAGAAGCAGATGCTCGCCATCATCTCCGGCGGCGCCGCCGGCACGCTGTGCTTCATCGGCCTGTCGCTGCTGCTGCACCGGCGGCTGTTCGACGACCGCATCCGCGCCACCTCCTCAACCGCGGACATCGCCATCCTGGCGCTGCTGTGGCTGCAACTGGTGCTGGGGCTGGGCACGCTGCCCTTCTCGCTGGCGCACAGCGACGGCCACACCATGATGCAGCTCTCGCATTGGGCACAGCACATCGTCACCTTGCAGACCGACGCCGCCGGCTACCTGCTGGAGGTGGATTGGATCTTCAAGGCGCACATCCTGCTGGGCGTGACGCTGTTCGTCGCCTTCCCGTTCTCGCGCCTGGTGCATGTCTGGTCGGCGCCGCTGGGCTATGTGTTCCGGCCCTACCAGCTGGTGCGTCGGCGCGGTGCGGCGCGGCCCGTGGCGGGAGAAATCCGGTGATCCAGGTCAACGGGGCAACCATCCCGGAAGCGGCCATCGCCGCCGAGATGCAGCACCATCCCGCCGCGTCGCGGGATGCCGCCTGGCACGCCGCCGCGCAGGCGCTGGTGATCCGCCAGTTGCTGCTGGCCGAAGCCGCCCGCCAGGGCCACGACACCAGCAACGAGGAAGCCGCGGTGGAGGCGTTGCTGGCCACCGAGGTCACGGTGCCGGAAGCCGACGAGGCCACCTGCCGGCGCTGGGCGGCGGCGAACCAGCCGCGCCTGCGCAGCCCGGAAGCCTGGCATGCCCGGCACATCCTGCTGGCCGCCCATCCGCAGGACCCGGCCGAGCGCGCCGCCGCCGAAGCCCGCGCCGCCGAGTTGCTGGCGGAACTGCACGCCGCGCCCGATCGCTTCGCCCAGCTTGCAACGCAGTCGGCCTGCCCCTCGCGCCAGCAGGGCGGCGACCTGGGCCTGGTGGAGCCCGGCAGCACCGTGCCGGCCTTCGAAGCCGCGCTGCGGGCCATGGCGCCGGGCGAGTTGCGCGTGGTGGCGAGCCCTTATGGCGTGCATGTGCTGAACCTGCTGCGCAGCGAACCCGGGCGCGACCTGCCATTCGAGGCGGTGCGGGACCGGGTGGCGGCCTGGTTGACCGAGGCCAGCTTCCGCATCGCGGTGCGGCAGTACATCTCGGTACTGGCTGGCCGCGCCCAGATCCAGGGTTTCGCCCTGGCCGCGGCCGATGGGCCGCTGGTGCAATAAGCCATGGCCCTGGCGCCCGGCTTTGCCCATGTCGCGCCGTTGCAGCCGGCGCTGCTGAAGGACCCCCTGGCCTTCCTCTCGGCGGAGCATGGGCGGCAGACCGTGCTGCTGCGCCACCTTGAACGGCTGGCCCGCGCCCCGCTGAGCCGGGCCGCGCGGGTGCTGGCCCTGGCGCTGGTGGGCTGGCTGACGGTGGAACTGCCACTGCACATCGCCGATGAGGAACTGTCGCTGCATCCGCGCCTGCGCGGCTTCGACAGCGAGGGGCTGTTGCCGCGGCTGCGGGTGCATCATCAGCAGGAACAGCAGGTGATGCCGCTGCTGCTGGCCGGCCTGTTGCGCGCGGCCGAGGGGCAGCCTCCCCCGGCGGGCTTCCTCGATGCCGCCCTGGCCTTCGTCGCCAGCCATCACCGCCACCTGGCGCTGGAGGAGGCCACGGTGCTGCCCCTGGCGCGGGCCAGCCTGGGCCCCGAGGCCCTGGCCGATGTCGCCCACGAAATGGCGGCGCGGCGCGGCTGAACCTGCCCTTCCGGTCGCCCGCCGTGCCGGCTGGGCCTTGCAGGAAGCCGCAGGCTTGCCGATGTGAGGCGGATGGCCCTTTCGATCCCCTTCCGGAATACCTATGCCCGCCTGCCGGAGCGGCTGTTCGCCCGGCTGCCGCCAACCCCGGTGACGGCGCCCCGGCTGTTGCAGTTGAACCTGCCCCTGGCCGAGGAGTTGGGGCTGGACGCCGCCGCCCTGGCCAGCGAGGCCGGCGTGCAGGCGCTGGCCGGCAACCTGCTGCCGGCGGGGGCGGAGCCGATCGCCCAGGCCTATGCCGGCCACCAATTCGGCCATTTCAACCCGCAATTGGGGGATGGCCGCGCCATCCTGCTCGGTGAGGTGCCGGGCCGTGATGGCCAGCCGCGCGACCTGCAACTGAAGGGCAGCGGCCCCACCCCCTGGTCCCGCGGTGGCGATGGCCGCGCCGCGGTGGGCCCGGTGCTGCGCGAATACCTGATCAGCGAGGCGATGCACGCGCTGGGCGTGCCCACCACCCGCGCCCTGGCCGCGGTGGCCAGCGGCGAGGAGGTGTTCCGCGAACTGCCGGTACCCGGCGCCGTGCTGACCCGCGTGGCCAGCAGCCACCTGCGCGTCGGCACCTTCCAGTATTTCGCCGCGCGGGAGGATGTGGAGGCGCTGCGCACCCTGGCCGACTACGCCCTGGCCCGGCACTACCCGGCGGCCGAGGGGGCCCGCGGCCTGCTGGCGGCCGTGGCGGCCCGGCAGGCGGATCTCGTGGCACAATGGATGCTGGTGGGCTTCATCCATGGCGTGATGAACACCGACAACTGCGCCATCAGCGGCGAGACCATCGACTACGGCCCCTGCGCCTTCATGGACAGCTACAGCCCGGAGACGGTGTTCAGCAGCATCGACCACGCCGGGCGCTATCGCTACGGCCACCAGCCGCGCATCGCGCAGTGGAACCTGGCGCGGCTGGCCGAGGCGCTGCTGCCCGTGCTGGGGCCGGACGAGGACCAGGCCGTGGCCTTCGCGCAGCAGGTATTGGCCGACTACGCCCAGCGCTTCAACACCGCCTGGATGGCCGGGCTTGGCCGCAAGATCGGCCTGGCCGAACAGCGCGAGGGCGACCAGGCGCTGGTGCAGGACCTGCTGCTGGCCATGGCCGAGGGCGCGGCGGATTTCACCCTGACCTTCCGCGCCATGGCCGATGCCGCCTGTGGCCAACCGGCGCCGCTGCGTGCCTTGTTCAGCGCACTGCCGGCGCTGGAAGCCTGGCTGCCGCGCTGGCATGCCCGGCTGGCGGCCGAGCCGATGCCCGAAGCCGCCCGCCGCGCGGCAATGCTGGCCGCCAGCCCGGCTGTGATCCCGCGCAACCACCTGGTGGAGGAGGCGCTGGAAGCCGCCGCCCAGCGCAACGACCTGGCGCCGTTCGAGGCCTTGCTGGCCGTGGTGCGCCGCCCGTTCGAGGCACCCGCCGACCCGCGCTACACCCAGCCGGCGCCGCCGGGCCTGGGCAAGTACCAGACCTTCTGCGGCACCTAGAGCGTGATCGCCTGGGGTGTGCTCACCGAACGGCGTGAATCACGCGACACATCAATGGCCTGCCGGCCGGCTCAGCGGCCCCAGCGCAGTACCAGCGGGTTCAGCCGGCGCGCGGTTTCCAGCAGGCCGGCGCGGGTGGCGGCGTGCAGCGGCAACAGCGGTGCACGGGGCGCGTCGCAGCGAATGACCCCGCCGGCCTGCATCAGCGCCTTGGCCGCCAGCAGGCCGCATTGGCGGTTCTCGTAGTTGATCAGCGGCAGCCATTTGCCATAGGCGGCCACCGCCGCTTCCCGATCGCCGGCGAACCAGGCGTCGGTGATCTCGCGGATGCCGTCGGGGTAGCCGCCGCCGGTCATGCTGCCGGTGGCGCCGGCCTCCAGGTCCGCCAGCAGGGTGATGGCTTCCTCGCCATCCCACGGCCCCACCACGGCGGCGCCGCCCTGGGCGATCAGGTCCCGCAGCTTGGCGGCGGCCTG
>CANBXZ010000141.1 GCA_947373495.1 Acetobacteraceae bacterium | reverse complement strand
ATGCTGTGCAGCAGCGTGGACCGATGGCTGTACAGCACGCCCTTCGGCCGCCCGGTGGTGCCGCTGGTGTAGCACAGCGAGGAAGCGGTGGATTCGTCGAACAGCGGCCAGGCGTAGCTGTCATCGCCGCCCGCGATCACGTCCTCATGGCAGCGCAGCGCCATGCCGGCGGGCAGGTCCAGCGCCGGCATCTCGGCGGCCTCGCCCAGCACCACCACGGTGCGCAGGCAGCCGCGCACCTGCGGCGCCACCGCGGCCACCTGGGCGGCGAAGAAGGGGTCGCAGAACAGCACGCCATCCTCGGCGTGGTTGATGATGTAGGCGATGTCGTCCAGCGCCAGGCGCGGGTTGATGGTGTGGCACACCGCCCCCATGCCGGAGATGCCGTAGTAGCATTCCAGGTGGCGGAAGCTGTTCATCGCCAGCGTCGCCACCCGGTCCCCCGGCCGCACCCCCAGCCCGGCCAGCGCCTGGGCCAGCCGGCGGGCGCGGCGTTCAACCGTGGCGTAGGTGGTGCGGTGCAGGCTGCCGTCGCCCAGCTTGGAGACCACCTCGGCCTGGCCATGGTGGCGCGCGGCGTAGCGGATGATGGACGAGATCAGCAGCGGCTGGTGCTGCATGGACCCGAGCATGGAAGCCTCCCCGAATAATCGTTGCCGCCAGCCTAGAGCGTGATCGCCTGGGGTGGAATCACCGAAAGGGGTGAATCACCCAACGAATCAATAAGCTAGAGCCGGGTCGGCGGTGCGGTCGGCGCCGATCAGGCCCCGGCCCCTGTGCGCCGCCGGTTGCGCCCCGCGGCATGCCGCGCCACCTGCCTGCCTGGCCAAGAGACATTGACGCGCGGGCCGCCAGCCGGCGCAATGCGGCCAGGGTAAGGAACTGTCCCATGATGATCGCTCGCCGCGGCCTGTTGGTCGCCACGCTTGCCGCGCCCGCCGTGGCGCGTGCCCAAACCCAGGCTGCCTGGCCCAATGGCACCATCCGCATGCTGGTGCCCTGGCCCGCCGGCGGCAGCGCCGACACGGTGGCGCGGCTGCTGCAGCCGCATGTGGCGGCGAAGCTGGGCGTGCCCCTGGTGGTGGACAACCGCGCCGGCGCCAGCGGCAGCATCGGCACGCGGGAGATTGCCCGGGCGACGCCGGATGGCAACAACTGGGTCTTCGTCTTCGACACCCACGCCACCAACCCGTTCTTCATCCCCGACCTCGGCTTCGACACCAAGGCCGACCTGGCGCCGGTGATGCTGGTGGCGACCAGCCCGATGATGCTGACCGCCATCAACAACCGGCCCTGGACCACGGTGGCGGAGATGCTGGCCGCGGCGCGGGCGCGGCCGGAGACCATCACCTATGGCACGGTCGGCATCGGCAGCCTGGCGCACCTGACGATGGAACTGGTGCAGGCCGCCACCGGCACCAGGCTGGTGCATGTGCCCTATCGCGGCGGCAACCCGCTGAACGCCGCCGCCGCCGCCGGCGACCTGGACCTGGCGATCTCCACCGCCGCCGGCATGGCCACGCTCATCGGCAACCATGTGCGGCCGCTGGCGCAAACCAGCGAGGCCCGTTCGCCCAACTGGCAGCAGATTCCGACGCTGATCGAGGCCGGGGTGCCCGGCGTGGCCAGCCGTGCCTTCTGGGGCATCCTGGCCCCGGCCCGCACCCCCGCCCCGGTGGTGGCGCGGATGAACGCGGCGCTGAAGGAAGCCCTGGCGCACCCCACGGTGCGGGACCGCATGACGCAGAACATGGGGGTGGACATCGTCGGCTCCTCGCCGGCCGAGTTCACCAGCTTCCTGGACCAGCAGATCGCCACCTGGGGCCGCGTGGTGCGGGACCGCAACATCAAGGCGGAATAGCCCGGCCGGCCGGTTCAGTCGGCGTAGCTGAACACCACCCGCGCCACCGCCACCGAAAGCACCCGCGGGTCGGCGCTGAGGCCGTCCCGCGCCGGGCTGCCGGCATGCGGGCTTTCCAGCCGCAGGCTGCGGCACGGCGCCAACCCGGCCGGGGTGAGGCGCAGGCGGAAGCCGCCGGGCGCGCCTTCCAGCGCCACCGTGGCGGCGGCGCCATCCAGCCGCGCCCGCAGCACCGGCTCGGCCACGCCATAGACATGGCGCAGTTCCACCACCACGCCGGCCACCAGCCGATGCGGCGCCGGGTTGGCCACCACGCCGGTTGCGCCCATCCAGCGGAATTCGCCGCCGGCATCGCATTCCACCTCATGCCAGCCGAAGCTGAACAGCGCGCTGCCGGGGTGGAGGCCGATGGCCTGCGGCGCGGCTTCCGGCGCCGGGGCCTCGGCCTGGCTGGGCACCGCCGCTGCCACCATGGCGCGCAAGGCGGCCAGGCCGGCGGGTTCGGCGCCCGGGCTGCTGGCGGTGCCGGCCATGCGGTCCAGCAGCAGCGCGCCGGCATATTCCAGGAAGGCATCCAGCCGCGCCTGCTGCTGCGCCTGGGCGTGGCGCAATTCCGCCGCCAGTTGCGCGGCGCGCGCGGCGGCGGCCTGTTCCACCTCCTGCAGGCGGGCTTCCAGCGCCACCAGCCGGGCAGCTTCCTCGCCGGCCCAGCCGCGCGCCCAGGCCAGGCTGGCCAGCGGGGCTTCCTGCCCGGCCACGTGCAGCGCCAGGGTCAGGCCGCTGTCCAGCAGGTCCTCGGCCAGCAAGGCCAGTTGGAACGGCCAGCACACGCCCCCCTCCGCCAGCGTCACCGGCTGGCCGAGCAGCAGCGGGCGGGCCTGGCTGGCGTTCAGCCGGGCGAAGCCGACCGGCTCCGCCAGCCCATTGGCGGCGTTCAGCAGCCGGCCCTGCACCACGCCCTGCGCCACCTCCACCGCCTCGGTGCGCCACAGCCCCGGCCCGAACAGTGCGGTGGCCGCGGCGGCATCCGCCAGCGCCAGGGGCGGCGCCACCTCGGCCGTGCCCGCGGCGGTGCTGAAGCGCAGCGCGGCGGGCAGCGCCACGCGCGGCAGGCGGCGCAGCGGCAGGGCCAGTTCCGTGCCCGGCGCCACCACGCCTTCCAGCGCCAGCCAGCCCAGTTCCATGCCATCGAGATGCGCGGTGATGCCGCCTTGGGCCACGAAGCGCCGGAGGCAGCGCAGCCGCACCACGGCCTGGCTGCCGCCCAGCGTGGCGCAGGGAAAGCTCGGGGCCGGTGCGTCCATGCAGGGGCGCTATCACGCACCCCGGGGCCGGGCAAGGTTGGAGCGCGGCGCCAGCCCTGGCAGGGTGTGGCCGATGGATGTGCCGCGCCCTCCCCTCAGGCTGGTTTCGCCGCTGCCGCCGGCGCGCAACGGCATTGCCGACTACGCCGCGCTGCTGGCCGGGGCGCTGGCCGCGCATTACGTGGTGGCGACCGAGGCCGGAGACCCGGCGCCCCCGCGCGTGCTGCACCAGATGGGCAACAACCCCGGCCACGGCTGCGTGCTGCGGGCGCTGCGCCGCTGGCCCGGGGTGGTGACGCTGCACGACCCCAGCCTGCTGTGGCTGCACCAGCAATTGGGGGAACCGCTGCTGCCCGGCCTGGCGGCGCCGGCGGGCAGCGCCCAGGCCCGGCTGGCGGCGCGGCGCGGCCGGCAACTGGCGGCGGGCGAGCCGCTGGGCCGCGCTGATCATCTGCTGTTCGACCATGCCGGCGGGGTGCTGGCCGCCAGCCGCGCGGTGGTGGTGCATTCCCGCTTCGCCGCCGCCCGGCTGCGGCTGCTGCACGGCGCCGCCGCCACCCGGCACGTGCAGGTGATTCCCCACCTGCTGCCGCCGGTGCCTCGGGTGGGCCGGGCCGAGGCGCGGCACCGGCTGGGCCTGCCGGCCGCGGGCTTCATCCTGGCCAGCGCCGGCTTTCCCCACCCGGCCAAGCGGTTCGACTGGCTGCTGGCGGCCATCGGCGCCGCGCGGGCCGCCGGCGCCCGGCTGCACCACCTGCACGCCGGGGCGGAAGCACCCGGCCTGCCGCCCGGCTGTGCCACCGGCTGGCTGACGGAGGAGGCGTTGAACCTGCACATCGCCGCCAGCGATGCGCTGGTGTGCCTGCATTTCCCCTCGCATGGGGAGGCCAGCGGCGTGCTGGCGCGCGGCCTGGCGCTGGGCGTGGCCTGCCTGGTGGCGGATACCGCGGGCTATGCCGAACTGCCGCGCGATGCGGTGCTGCACCTGCCGGTGCCGAACCTGGTGCCGGCGCTGGCCGCCGCCCTGAGGGGCCTGGCCGCCAACCCGGCGCTGGCCTGGGCGCTGGGCGAGGCCGGCCGCCGCCATGCCGAGGCCGAGATGGCGCTGCCCGTGGTGGCCGGCCGCTACCACCAGGTGATCGAGGCCAGCCTGCACCACCAGCCGGCACCGCCCGCGGCCGACCCCACCCCGCTGGTGCTGCCGGCGCGGGCCTCGGCGGCGCGGGTGCGGGCGGCGCTGGACGGGCGCCATGGCCGGTGCCGGCTGCTGCTGGCCGCGCCCAGCCTGGACGACCTGGCGGCGCTGAGCCTGGAAACCCCCGCCCTGCTGGCGGCGCTGCTGCCGCCCTGGGCAACCCTGCGCGGCGTGCGCGTGCTGGCCGAACCCGGCCCGCCCGGCCTGCTGCTGGACCTGCTGCTGCCATGAGCACCGCCCCGCGCGTGCTGCTGGTGGCGCCGATGCATTCCCACCCGCCCGACCAGGGCAATGCCGCGCGCCTGGCTGCCTTCGGCGCGCAGTTGCGGGCGCGCGGCGCCTGGGTGGAACTGCTGTACTACGGCCTGGAGGGGCTGGACCCGCACCGCGAAGCCGCCATGCGCCAGGCCTGGGACGGGTTTCACCACCTGCCGGCGCAACCGCACGCGCCGCAACGCTTCCCCGGCTTCTGGGGCCTGGACGACTGGTGCCCGGCGGCGCTGTGCCGGCAGGTGGCGGCGCTGCATGCGCGGCAGCCCTATCAGGCGGTGGTGGTGAACTACGTCTGGCTTTCCCGCGTGCTGGAGGGGCTGCCCAACACCCGCCGGGTGATCGACACGCACGACCTGTTCGGCGGCCGCCACCAGGTGGCGCGGCGGGACGGGCTGGAGCCCAGCTGGTACTTCACCAGCCCGGCCGAGGAAGCCCGCGGCCTGGCCCGGGCCGACCTGGTGCTGGGCATCCAGGCGGCGGAAAGCGCCGAGCTGCGCCGCCGCACCGCGGTGCCGGTGCTGACGGTGGGGCATCCGCCGGGCCTCGGCTTCCTGCACGCCGCGCCCGCCGCCGCGCCGCTGGCGCGCTTCGGCCTGCTGGCCAGCGGCAACCCGTGGAACCTGCGTTCCGCCCAGGCGCTGGATGCCGCCCTGGCCACGGCGCCGGAGCTGGATTGGCTGCTGGCCGGCGGCATCCTGCGCCAGCCGGCGCTGCGGCTGCGCTCGCACCCCAGGCGGCTGGCGGTGGCCTCGGCGGCGGCGTTCTATGCCGCGGTGGACTGCGTGCTGAACCCGATGCAGGGCGGCACCGGGCTGAAGGTCAAGACCGTGGAGGCGCTGGGCTTCGGCGCCCCGGTGCTGGGCACGAAGGATGCCTTCGCCGGGCTGGCGGCGGAGCACCCGGCGCACCAGGCCGCCGACGCCGCCGCGCTGCTGCCCTTCATGCGGCGCTTCGCCGCCGAGCCCGGCTTTCGCCACGAACTGGCCCTGGCCAGCCGCCGCCTGGCGCTGCGCTATGCCGCCGAGGTGGATCGGCAATACGATACCCTGATGGCACTTCTGGAGGGCTGAACATGGCCGTGACGCATGTGGACTGGCAGGCCCCGCTGCCCTTCGCCGAGGGTGCCGACCATGGCGCGACCGGCGCCTATGAACTGCTGTGCGGCCGGGCCCACTACGCGGTTTCGCCCGACGAGCCGAACATCACCGACCTGGCCCTGGCGCCACGCGGCGCCGATGGGCTGGTGCATTTCTCCGGCGACGTGCAGGTGCTGCGGCCGGTGGACCTGTCGCGCGGCAATCGGCGGGTGTTCTTCGACTGGGGCAATCGCGGCAACAAGCGCTGCCTGCAGTATTTCAACGACGCGGTCGCTTCCAACATGCCGCTCAGCGCCGCGCATGGCGGCAATGGCTACCTGATGCGGCGCGGCTACAGCGTGGTGTGGGGCGCCTGGCAGGCCGATTTGCTGCCCGGCAATGGCCGCGTGCTGCTGGACGTGCCGAAGGTGGCGGTCAGCGGCCCGGTGCGGGTGGAGTTCATCGGCCAGGTCGGCGCCACCACCTTTCCGCTCGGCGTCTATGTCAGCACCTATCGGCACCCGGTGGTGAGCCTGGACAACAGCCACGCCACGCTGACCAGGCGCCGCTACCCGTGGGATGCGCGCCAGCCGGTGCCGAACAGCGAATGGTGCTTCGGCCAGGGCGAGGGCGGCATGGGGCTGGAGGTATTCGGCCACGACAGCTACGTGGAGCCCAGCCGCACCCATATCCACCTGCCCGCCGGCTTCCAGCCCGGCTGGATCTACGAACTGGTCTACCAGGGCGAGGCGCCGCTGGTGCTGGGCCTGGGCCATGCCGCGGTGCGCGACCTGGCCGCCTGGCTGCGCGACAGCCCGGCCTCTCCATTGCATGGGGTGGAAAAGCTGTACGGCTTCGGCCGCAGCCAGACCGGCCGGGCGATCCGGGATTTCCTGTACCACGGCTTCAACGCCACGCCGGAGGGACGGCGCGTATTCGACGGCCTGCTGCCGCATGTGGCCGGCGCCGGGCGGCTGTTCGCCGGGCGCTTCGGCAACCTGACGGTGCCGGCAGGCCAGCAGTACGAGGACCACTTCAACCCATCGGACCGCTTCCCCTTCGCCTATGCCGAGACCACGGACCACCTGACCGGCCGCACCGACGCCCTCTGCAAGCGACCGGCGACGGACCCACTGGTGTTCCACACCCAATCCGCCACAGAATATTGGCAGCGCCGTGGCTCGCTGGCGCATACCGACACGCGCGGCAACGACCTGGCCGAGCCAGCCAACCTGCGCTTCTACCACTGGTGCAGCAGCCAGCACGCCGCCAGCCCGCTGATGGGCGCGCCCAAGGCCGGCCCCTGCCAGCAGTTGGAGAACACCGTCTGGACCAGCATGCTGTTCCGCGCCCTGCTGGACAACCTGGACGCCTGGGCCACCCATGGCACCGCCCCGCCGGCCAGCCGCATGCCGCGCCGCAGCGACGGCACCGGCCTGACCTTCGCCGAATGGCGCCAACGCTTCCCGCCATTGCCCGGCGTGGCGCTGCCGCAGGAAGCCTGCCGCGCGCCGCTGCTGGATTTCGGCGCTGAATTCGACGCCACCGGCATCATCACCCGCGAACCGCCGGGGGTGACGGATGCGGCCGGCTATACCGTGCTGGTGCCGGCGCCGGATGCGGATGGCAACGACCTGGGCGGCGTGCGGGTGCCGATGGTGGTGGCGCCGCTGGCCACCTACACCGGCTGGAACCTGCGCGCCCGCGGCTGGGCGCCCGGCGCGCTGCACGAGTACACCGGCAGCACCATCCCCTTCCCTGAAACGCCGGAGGAAGCCGCCGCCACCGGCGACCCCCGCGCCTCGGTGCAGCAGCGCTACGGCGATGCCGCCGGCTATGTGCGGGCCATCGCCGCCGCGGCGCATGAACTGGTGGCGGCACGCCTCATGCTTGAGGAAGATGTGCCCCGCGTGACCCTGGCCGCGCGCAACTGGCACGCCCCGCGCCATGAGGTGAAGCTGCCGTGACCCATCCGCTCGACCCGTTGAGCCTCGCTGAAGCCCAGCGCACCTGCGACATCCTGAAGGCCGGCGGCAGGCTCGGCCCGTTGTGCCGCTTTCCCGTGGTGCAGTTGCAGGAACCCACCAAGGCGGCGCTGCGGGCCGGCACGCCACCGCGCGAAGCCTTCGCCATGGTGCTCGACCGCGCCAATGGCGACACCTTCGAGGCGGTGGTGAACCTGGACACCGGCACGGTGGCACAGTGGAAGCAATTGCCGCTGGATCAGGCGCCCTATGGCCAGGCGCCGATCATGGTGGAGGAGTTCTTCGCCTGCGAGCGCATCGTGAAGGCGGATGCGGGCTGGCAGGCGGCGCTGCGTCGCCGTGGCGTCAGCGATGCAGCCTTCGAGCATGTGCAGGTGGACCCGTTCTCGGCCGGCTACTTCGGCGAGGACCATACCCGCGGCCGCCGCCTGCTGCGCGCCACCAGCTTCCTGCGCTCCTCCCGCACCGACAACGGCTATGCCCACCCGATCGAGGGGCTGGTGGCGGTGGTGGACCTGATCGCGGAGCGGGTGATCGAGCTGGTGGATGACGGCCGCAACACGCCGATTCCGCCGCAGGACCGGCCTTACGACACCGCCAGCCTGGGCACCCCGCGGGATAGCCTGAAGCCGCTCAGCATCAGCCAGCCGCAAGGGCCTTCCTTCAGCGTGGAGGGCTGGGCGGTGGCCTGGGAGAACTGGCGCTTCCGCATCGGCTTCACCCCGCGCGAGGGCCTGGTGCTGCACCAGCTGGGCTGGCAGGAAGGCACGGCGCTGCGCCCCATCATCCACCGCGCCAGCGTGACGGAAATGGTGGTGCCCTATGCCGACCCGAACCACAGCCACTACTGGAAGTCCGCCTTCGATGCCGGCGAATACGGCCTGGGCAAGCTGGCCAACCAGTTGGAACTCGGCTGCGACTGCCTGGGGCTGATCCGCTACTTCGACATTCCGGCGGTGGATGACGAGGGCAATGCCTTCGTGATGAAGAACGCCGTCTGCATGCATGAGGAAGACTACGGCACGCTGTGGAAGCACTACGAGTTCCGCACCGGCGTGTTCGAGGTCAGGCGCTCGCGCCGGCTGGTCATCAGCTTCTTCGCCACGGTGGGGAATTACGACTACGGCTTCTATTGGTACCTGTACCTGGACGGCACCATCCAGCTTGAAGCCAAGCTGACCGGCATCATCCAGACCACCGGCGTGGCGCCCGGCGCGCCCTACCCCCATGGCGGCATGGTGGCGCCGGGCCTGGGCGGGCCGACGCACCAGCACTTCTTCAACGCCCGGCTGCACATGGCGCTGGACGGCGAGGGCAACAGCGTGACGGAACACGAGTTCCTGCCGCGCCCGATCGGCCCCGACAACCCGTATGGCAACGTGTTCGACACCACCAGCCGCCCGCTGGCGCGGGAAGCCGAGGCGGCGCGGGAGCTGGATGGCCGCTCCGGGCGCTACTGGAAGGTGGTGAACCCCAACAAGCGCAACGCCGTGGGCAACCACCCCGGCTACAAGCTGGTGGGCATGCCCAGCCCGCTGATGCTGGCGGCGGAAGGCAGCACGGTGCGGCATCGCGGTGGCTTCGCGACCAAGCACGTCTGGGTCACCGCCTTCGACGCGGCGCAGAAATACGCCAGCGGCGACTACCCCAACCAGCATGCCGGCGGTGACGGCCTGCCGGCCTACATCGCCGGCAACCGCAGCCTGGAGAACACCGACCTGGTGCTGTGGCACAGCTTCGGCCACACCCATGTCTGCAAGCCGGAGGACTTCCCGGTGATGCCGGTGGAATATGCCGGCTTCGCGCTGAAGCCGAACAACTTCTTCGCCGCCAACCCGGCCATGGACCTGCCCGGCGGGCGCGACGCCCACAGCGTGCAGGATGGCGCCGGCTGCTGCGCCACCCCGCCCGACACGCCAAGCTGTTGCAGCTGAACCAACACCACGGGGAGGAAACAACAACAATGCAAACCCGCCGCACCCTGCTGGCCGGCGCCCTGGCCGTGCCGTTGGCCTCGCTCGCCCTGGCCTCACCCACCTCGGCCCAACCCGCCGGGGGTGTGGCGGAGCCCTGGCCCAGCCGGCCGATCACCCTGGTGGTGCCCTTCGTCCCCGGCGGCCTGCCCGACAGCAACGCCCGCTTCATGGCCCAGCACCTGGCGCTGCGGCTGGGCCAGCCGGTGGTGGTGGAGAACAAGGGCGGCGCCGGCGGCAATATCGGCACCGAATACGCCGCCCGTGCCAGGGCGGATGGCTATACCGCGCTGTTCGGCACCATGGGCACGCATGGCAGCAACCCCGCGCTGTACCGGCTCAGCTTCGACCCGCTGGCCGATTTCATCCCGCTGCACGCGCTGTTCGCGGATATGAACATCGCCGTGGTCGGCGCCGCCTCCCGCTTTCGCAGCATGGGGGAGCTGGTGGCCTTCGCCCGCGCCAATCCGGGCAGGCTGAACTATGGCTCCGGCGGGGTTGGCACCGGGGTGCACCTGGCCGGCGCGCTGTTCGCCAAGGTGGCGGGGGTGGAACTGACGCATGTGCCCTATCGCGGCACGCCGGCGGCGCTGGCGGATGTGGCGGCCGGCCGGCTGGACCTGATGTTCGACTACGCCGTCACCAGCGGCCCGTTGATCGAGGCCGGGCATCTGCGCCCGCTGGCGGTCACCGGGGCGCGGCGCATGCTGGCGCTGCCGCAGGTGCCCACGGTGCGGGAACTGGGCTGGCCGGCAGC
>CANBXZ010000140.1 GCA_947373495.1 Acetobacteraceae bacterium | reverse complement strand
GAGACCGTGAAGGGCTACGCCGCGCATGAACGCGGCACGCTGGAAGCCGTGGTGCAGGCGCGTAATGCGGCGCTGACCGCCGCCGGCCCCGCCGCCCAGGCCCAGGCCGAGGGCCAGCTGGGTGCCGCGCTGGGCCGGCTGCTGGCGCTGACGGAAGCCTACCCGGACCTGAAGGCGAACCAGAACTTCCTGCAATTGCAGGCAGAGCTGTCCGATATCGAGAACAAGATCGCCGCCGCGCGGCGCTTCTTCAACAACGCGGTGGCCGAATACAACAGCGCCATCCAGTCGGTACCGGCGGTGCTGCTGGCCGGCAGCCTGGGCTTCACCGCCCGTGGCTTCTTCGAACTGCCGGAGAGCGAGCGGGTGGCGATCAATACCGCGCCGCAGGTGAAGTTCTAGCGGCCGCCAGCCATGCAGGCGGTGGGGCTGCGCACCTTCATCTGGAACAACAACTGGCGCACCGGCCTGCTGCTGGCCGGCTTTCCGCTGCTGCTGGCGCTGATCGGCTATGCCCTGGCGCTGCTGGCGGTGGCGGGGCAGAGCAACAGTATCGCCCAGGGCATGGCGCAGGCGGCGTGGCTGCTGCCCAGCATCCTGCCGCTGGCGCTGCTGGCCAGCGCGGTGTGGTTCGCCATTGCCTGGTTCGCCAACCAGGCCATCATCGACCATGCCTCCGGCGCGCGGGAAGTGACCCGCGCCGAGGAGCCCCGGCTGTGGAACCTGTTGGAGAACCTGTGCATCAGCCGTGGCCTGGCGATGCCGCGCCTGGCCGTCATCGAGACCGATCAGCGCAACGCCTTCGCCTCCGGCCTGTCGCGCGACAAGGGCGCGGTGACGGTGACGCGCGGCCTGATGGCGGCGCTGGACGACCGCGAACTGGCGGCGGTGCTGGGGCATGAGCTGTCCCACATCCGTTCCGGGGATGCGCGCACGGCGGTGGTGGCGGCGGTCTTCGCCGGCGTCATCAGCCTGGTGGCGGAATTGATGTTCCGGGGCACCCGCTGGGGCGGTGGCCGGCGCGGCAACGACCGCGGCAATGCCGTGTGGCTGGTGCTGATCGCCATGGTGCTGGCGGGGCTGGCCTATGCACTCTCGCTCGGGCTGCGCTTCGCGCTGTCGCGCACGCGGGAGTTCTCCGCCGATGCCGGCAGCGTGGAGCTGACGCAGGACCCGGATGCGATGATCTCCGCCCTGCGCAAGGTGGCCGGCCATGCCGACCTGCCGGAATTGCCCAGCGCCATGCAGGCCATGCTGCTGGACCACCCTGCCGGGGCGCTGGGCGCCAACCTGCTGGCCACCCATCCGCCGCTGGAAGCCCGGATTGCCGCGCTGGTGCGCTTCGCCGGTGGGCGCGACCTGGGCCCGCCGGCGGAGGCGCCGGCGCCGGCCAGCGGCAGGTCTGCCAGCGGTGCCAACCCTTGGGGCCAGCCGGCCTTCCCGGCGCAGGCCGAGGCGCGGGCCAAGCCGCCGAAGTCGCCCTGGGGTTCACCACCGGGTGGCTCCTCGCCTTGGGGCTCGCCGCCCGCCGGCTGACGGCGTTATGGTTCCGCCAAAGTGAGGAACCGTCATGACCCTTTCCCGCCGTAGCCTGCTGGCCGCGCCCGCCGGCCTGCTGCCCGTGGCCGCCGCCGCCCAGGGCAGCTACCCGGACCGCCCGGTCAACATGATCGTGCCCTTCGCCCCCGGCGGCAGCCCGGACATCGCCGCGCGCATCCTGGTGCCGAAGATGACGGAATTGCTCGGCCAGTCGGTGGTGGTGGAGAATCGCGCCGGGGCCGGCAGCGTCATCGGCACCCGCGCCGTCGTGCAGGCCCGGCCAGATGGCTACACCGCGCTGATGGGCAGCATCAGCTTCATGATGGCGCCGCTGACCATGGACCCGCGCCCGTTCGACCCGGCCGGCACGCTGCGCGTCGTCTCCCTGGTGGCGACGGTGCCCTATGTGCTGGTGGTGCGGGCCGATGCGCCGCCGAAGACGCTGGCCGAGTTCCATGCCTGGGTGGCGGCGGCCCCGCCCGGCAGCCTGAACTATGGCTCCTCCGGCAGTGGTACGCCGCTGCACATGGGCGGGGCGATGTACGACCTGTTCATGGGCACGCGGATGACGCACGTGGCCTATCGCGGCTCCAGCCCCGCCTTGCAGGATTTGCTGGGCGGCCAGGTGCAGATGGTGTTCGCCGACCTGCCGGCCGCGGCCGGGCATATCCGCGCCGGCACGCTGCGCCTGCTGGCGGTGCTGGTGCCGCAGCGCCTGGCGGCCTACCCGGAGGTGCCGAGCATGAAGGAAAGCGACCCGCGCCTGGCCGACTACGACATCTACACCTGGGCCATGCTGTGCGTGCCCAAGGCCACGCCGGATGCCCCGGTGCGCCGGCTGCACGCCGCCGCGGTGGGCGCCGCGGCCGACCCGCCGACCGCGACCCGGCTGCGCGACCTGGGGTTCGATATCACCGCCACCACGCCGGAGGCCGGGGACGCCATTCTGGCCCGCGAACAGGCCAAGTGGGACCGGCTGATCAAGGCAGCGGGGATCAAGGTGGATTTGTAGGCCCCCAGCCTGGGTGGACAGCCTTGGGGGGCAGCCGGCCGGGCGCCACGGCCCGTGGCCGCGGGGGTCAGTCCAGTACCTGGTCGGCTGCGGCCAGCAGGCTGGGGGGAATGGCCAGGCCCAAGGCGGCGGCGGTGGCCAGGTTGAGGGCCAAGTTGAACCGCACCGGCTGCTGCATCGGCAGGGTAGCCGGGCTGGCGCCCCGCAGGATGCGGTCCACATAGCCGGCCGCGTTGCGGAAGATATCCAGCACATCGGGGCCATAAGACATCAGCCCACCCTGGGCGGCGAATTGCGCATAGACCGAAATGCCCGGGAGCCGCAGCGCCAGGGCCATCTGCGCCAGCGCGCCGATCCGGCTCAGCGTCACGTTTTCCGGCCCCAGGATCAGCCCGGTGCCTGCCACCTGGGCCAGTTGGGGCAAGGTGGCAAGCAGTTCGTCACCGCTGCGGATGATGGTCTGCACCACCTCCACCCCGGGCGGCTGCGGCCCGCGCGCCATCTCGGCCACGGCGCCGGCGTACCAGGGGTTGAAGGCGGGGTTGTAGGGCAGCACCACGCGGCGCAGGCCCGGCGCCACTTCCTGCAGCAGCGACACCCACTTGGCGATCAGTTCGGGACTGATGAAGGTGAAGCCGGTGACGTTGCCGCCCGGCCGGGCCAGGCTTTCCGCCACCCCAAGGCCGACCGGGTTGATCACCTGCGCGGCGACGATGGGGATGCTGCGTGTCAATGACCGGAGCAGGGCGACAGTCGGCGTGCCGTTGGCGACGATGACGTCGGGTGCCTGAGCCAGCATCTCGCGCGCGGCAAGCGCCAGCACCTCCGGCTGGGCGCCACCCCAGCGGAGGTCGATACGGATCGTCTCCCGGTCCCGCCAGCCCAGCGCGGCCAGGGCTTCCAGCAGCACGGTGCGGCGTGGTGCTGCGTCCGGGTCGCCCTCGGCCGGCAGCATCAGTACGCCCAGGCGTGGCAGGCCCTGGGCCAAGGCGGGCCTGGCCAAGGCCAGGGCGACGCCGCTGGCGAGAAGCCGGCGCCGGGGGCTGGCGACCATGGGGGGGTCCGCGGGGGTGGTCATGGCGCGGAATGATACCATGGCGACCCGGCGGCTACACCAACTTCAGCACCAGGAAGCCACCGATGATGCCGGCCGCGGCCACGCTGGTGATCAGCGTCAGGCGCTTTTCGATGAACTCGCGGATCGGCTCGCCGAACCGGCGCAGCAGCAGCGCCAGCACGAAGAACCGGGCACCACGGGTGACGATGCTGGCCAGCAGGAAGGTCAGGAAGTCGAAATGCGCCGCGCCACTGGCGATGGTGACGATCTTGTACGGGATCGGTGTCAGCCCCTTGATCAGGATGACCCAGACGCCCCAAGTCTTCATCCACTCATCGAACCGCAGTTTGGCGTCTGCGTAGCCATAGGCCTTGACGACCGGTTCTGCGATCAAGTCCCAAAGCCAGAAGCCGATGGCATAGCCCAGCATGCCGCCCAGCACCGAGGTGAGGGTGCAGATGGCGGCGTAGTGCAGCGCCCGCTGCGGCCGCGCCAGGCACATCGGCACCAGCATGGCGTCGGGCGGAATGGGGAAGAAGCTGCTCTCGGCAAAGCTTACCACGCCCAGCCAGGTGGGTGCGCGCGGATGCGCCGAAAGGGCCAGGACACGGTTGTACAGGTTTCGCAGCATGCTGGTTTCCGCTTGTTGCGGGGCCGGGCTTGGCATGCCCGGGCCGGCGAAGCAACTCACGCCTTGCCCAGCCCGGCGGCGCGGCGGCATGGCACCGGCACCCGGGCTGTACCCGGGCTGTACCCGGGCTGTCCCCTGGCCACCGTCGCACGCCGGCGGGATCACGGCCCAGACCGTTGAGCCGCGGCACGCCGCGCGCCCTTTGGCCATGCCACCTGCGGCGATCATGCCCAGGCCTGTCTCGCCGCGGCCCTTCCTGCTCTGGTCTTTCCTGTCCGGGGCGCTAAAACAGCGCCCCTGGCGGAGGAGGTAACGGATGCGGCGCAGGAACCTGCTCGGCGGCTTGCTGGCGGCTCCCGGCCTTGGCCTGGCCACCCCCGCCTTGGCCCAACGGCCACGCCCCCAGCCGCCGCATGCCTGGGTGTTCGGCAGTTGGACCGGGGGCCAGTACCCGCCCGGCGACGGCGTTGGCCCCGAATGCAGCGGCAGCCCGACCGTGATCTTCACCCGCGACCTGGTGCTGCGCGCCACCGCGCTCGACATCAGTCTGCGCCAACGCAGCATCGAGACGGTGGCGCTGACCCCGAACGGGCTGGAATTCCGCCTGACCCCGCTGATGGGCGGCGGTGGCGGCCCGATGGGTGGCCGGCTGCCGCCCGACTACGGCTTCGGCTGCGCCAACAACCCCAACCTGTTGCGGGTGGAACGGCGCGGCCCGGACGAGATCGTCTTCCCTGGCTGCAACGAATTTCCCTCTCCCCTGCGCCGCTGCACCGCGGCCCGATAAGAGACCGATCATGCGTATTGCCCTGATCCATGCCCTGCGCCATTCGCCGCCGCCGATCGAGGCCGCCTTCAAGGCAGCCTGGCCGGAAGCCACGCTGATGAACCTGCTGGACGACAGCCTTTCCGCCGACCTGGCCAGGACCGGGCAGTTGGACCAGGTGATGACCGACCGCTTCCTGGACCTCGGCCGCTATGCCGTGGGCACCGGCGCCGACGCCATCCTGTTCACCTGCTCCGCCTTCGGCCCCTGCATCGAGGCGGTGGCCGCGGCCCATGCCCCCCGCCCGGTGCTGAAGCCGAACGAGGCGATGATCGAGGAAGCGGTGGCGATGGGGAAGAAGGTTGGCCTGCTGGCCACCTTCGCGCCCACGCTGACCAGCATGCCGCCGGAATTCCCGGCCGGCGTGGCAGTGAAGTGCAAGCTGGTGGAAGGCGCCATGGCGGCGCTGGACCGTGGCGACTTTGCCGAGCATGACCGGCTGGCCACCGAAGCCGCCAAGGATCTGGCCGATTGCGACGTGATCGCCCTGGCGCAGTTCAGCCTGGCGCGGGTGGCGCCGCTGGTGGCCGCCGCCACCGGCCGCCCGGTGCTGACCACGCCCGACAGCGCCATCCGCAAGCTGCGCCGCCTGCTGGGGGCTTAGGCGCGGCCCTCCCTTCGGCTGGCTTCAGACTTGCGGCGCCCGCGCCGCCAGCTTCACCCCTGCGGCGCCCGTGCCGCGAGCCAGGCCCGTTCCACCGGGGCGAAGCCGCGCCGATGGTGCGGGCTGGGGCCGTGCTGTTCCAGCGCGGCGCGGTGCTGCGCGGTGGGGTAGCCGGCATGGCGGGCAAAGCCGTAGCCCGGCCAGCGCGGGTCCAGCCGCGTCATCGCCCGGTCCCGCAGCACCTTGGCCAGGATACTGGCGGCGGCGATGGAGAACGACAGCGCATCGCCCCCCACCACGCAGCGAACCGGGCAGCGCAGGGGCGGCGCCCGGTTGCCGTCCACCAGCGCCAGGTCGGGCGGCACCGCCAGCCGGGCCACGGCGCGGGCCATGGCCAGGTGCGTGGCGCGCAGGATGTTCAACTGGCCGATCTCGTTGGCCGAGGCGGCGCCCACGCCATACTCCACCCGGCCCTCGGCGGCGGCCTGGCGCAGCGCGATGAAGGCGGCCTGGCGCGCGGTGGCGCTGAGCTTCTTGCTGTCGTCCAGCAAGGCGGCCAGCCCGGGCGGCACGCCGTGCAGGAACACCACGGCGGCGGCCAGCACCGGGCCGGCCAGCGGCCCCCGGCCGGCTTCGTCCACCCCGGCAACCCGGCCCCCGGCCTCGGACTCCAACTGGTAATGCGGCATGCCGCCAGCATAGGCGGCGGGCTACAGCAGGGCGAGTTGCCGTTCCGGCACCCGCGGCACGCAGAACCGCGCCGAATCCAGCCCCTGGCCGGAGACGTTGCCGCGGCCGATGCCCAGCCGCTGCACGGCAACGGCGAAGCGCCGGGCCAGCATATCGGCATAGACCCCGGTGCCGGTCTGGCGCTGGCCGAACTCGCTGCTGTTCAGCTTGCCGGCACGGGTCTGCCGCACCAGGGCCAGCACGCGGGCGGCGCGGTCCGGCACGTGCTGGTGCAGCCATTCCTCGAACAGTTGCTTGATCTCCAGCGGCAGGCGCAGCAGCACGTAGCCGGCGCGGGTGGCGCCATGGGCCACGCTGCGTTCCAGAATCCGCTCCAACTCGGCGTCGTTCAGGCCGGGGATCATCGGCGCGGCCAGCACGCCCACGGGAATGCCGGCTTCCGCCAGCGCCTGAATGGCCGCCAGCCGGCGCGTCGGCGTCGCGGCACGGGGTTCCATGCGCCGTGCCAGCGTGGCGTCTAGCGTGGTCACGCTCAGGCACACATGCACCAGGTTGCGGGCGGCCAGGCGCTTGAGAATGTCCAGGTCGCGCAGCACGCCGGCCGACTTGGTCACGATGGTGACCGGGTGGCTGAAGCGGTCCAGCACCTCCAGCACCTGGCGGGTGATGCCGAGCGTGCGTTCGATCGGCTGGTAGGGGTCGGTATTCGCGCCCAGCGCCACCGGGCGGGCGACGTAGCCGGGGCGGGAGAGTTCCTTTTCCAGCAGCGCCGGCAGGTCCGGCTTGAACATCAGCTTGGTTTCGAAATCGAGCCCGGGCGAATAGCCGACATAGGCGTGGCTGGGCCGGGCGTAGCAGTACACGCAGCCATGCTCGCAGCCGCGATAGGGGTTCAGCGAGCGGTCGAAGCCGATGTCGGGGCTGTCGTTCCAACTCATGGCGGATTTGGCGCGTTCGCGGATCAGCGTGGTGGGCAGCGGCGGCAGGTCGGCCAGGTCCGCCAGGCTGTCCCAGCCATCATCGAAGGCTTCGCGCGACGTGGTCTCAAACCGGATCGCGGGGTTGGAGATGGCGCCCCGCCCCTTGCGCGCACCGGGTAGGATCGCCGAGGCTGGATGCAGGAGACCGTCCGGCATGGTGTTCCGTTCCTCGTCTGTTCCTGGGCAAATTGCCTCGGGCGGGCAGGATTCGTCAAGAACAGAATGGGAACTCACTTGCTGGCGATCGTCATCCCCACGCTGAACGCGGCGCGCGGCCTGCCGGCCACGCTGGAAGCCTGTGCCGAAACCTGGGCGCCGGTGATGGTGGCGGATGCCGGCAGCACCGACGGCACCCCGGCCCTGGCTCGCGCCCTGGGCGCCCGGGTGGTGCAGGCGCCGCGCGGCCGGGGGGCGCAGTTGGCTGCCGGCGCGGCGGCGGTGCGGGCGGACTGGCTGCTGTTCCTGCATGCCGATACCAGGCTGGCGCGGGGCTGGTTCGCCGCGGCGCGGCAGCACATGGCGGCACATCCGGGCCAGGCCGGGTATTTCCAATTCGCCCTGGATGATGCAGCGCCGGAGGCCCGCCGGCTGGAACGCCTGGTGGCCTGGCGCTGCCGCCGGCTGGCGCTGCCCTATGGCGACCAGGGGCTGCTGATCTCCCGCGCGCTGTACGAATCGGTGGGTGGCTTCCGGCCGCTGCCGCTGATGGAGGATGTCGACCTGGTGCGGCGCCTTGGGCCTTCCCGGCTGCGCGGGTTGCCGGTGGCGGCGGTGACCTCGGCCGAGAAGTGGCGCCGGCAGGGCTGGCACCTGCGGTCCGCCCGCAACCTGGCCTGCCTTTCGCTGTGGTTCCTGGGCGTGCCGCCGCGGGTCATCGCCAAGGTCTATTGAGATGGACACCCTCATCATCTTCGCCCGGGCGCCCCGGCTGGGCACGGTGAAGCGCCGGCTGGCCCGCGGCATCGGCGCCCTGGCGGCGCTGCGCTTCTACCGGACGCAACTGGCGCGGCTGCTGCGGGCCATGCGGCATGAACGGCGCTGGCGCACCGAACTGGTCACCACGCCGGACCATGCCTTCCTGCGCGCGCCCTTCACCCAGCGGCCGCAGGGCCGCGGCGACCTGGGACAGCGGATGCAGCGCGCCCTGGGGCGGCATCGGCGCGCGGTGCTGGTGGGTGCCGACATTCCCGGGCTGCGGCCCCGCGACATCGCCAGCGCCTTCCGCGCCCTGGGCCGGGCCGAGGCGGTGTTCGGCCCGGCGGAGGATGGCGGCTACTGGCTGGTGGGCTTCGGCCCGCGCCGGCCGCCTCGACCCTTCGCCGGGGTGCGCTGGTCTACCCGGCATGCGCTGGCCGATACCTTGCTGAACTGCCGCCAGCACCGCGTGGCGCTGCTGCGCCGGCTGCGGGACGTGGACACGGTGGAAGACCTGGAGGCGCTGGGCTGGCGATGAAACTGACCTGGAATCGAATGTTGTTGGGCGCCCTGGGCACCTGTGCCGCGCTGGCGCTGACCTGGGCGCTGCTGCGGCTGACCCAGCACCCCTGGCTGCTGCCGAGCTTCGGGGGCTCCTGCGTCATCCTGTTCGGCATGCCGCGGGGCGCCATGGCGCAGCCGCGCAGCTTCGTCGGCGGGCATGCGCTGGCCACCCTGGTCGGGCTGGCCTGCCGCAGCGCCCAGGGCCTGCTGGGCGGCCCGCCGGAGGTCTGGGCGTGCGCCGCGGCTGGCCTGGCGCTGGCGGCGATGATGGCCACCCGCACCATCCATTCCCCGGCTGGGGCCAACCCGCTGGTGGTGTTCGCCGAGGGCGCGGGCTGGGATTTCCTGCTGGCGCCGCTGCTGCCGGGGCTGGCCATTCTGTTCGCCGTGGCCCTGGCCGGCAATAATTTGCCACGCCCCTGGGGGGCTGGCCCCTGGCCGCGTTTTGTCGCGCGGCTGTGGCGTGCCAGCATGCGCTGAAAGGGAGAATGTCCATGACCACTCAGATTGGAATGCTGCTGTTTCCGCGCCTCACCCAGCTGGATATGACCGGCCCGTTCGAGGTGTTTTCCCGCCTGCCGGACAGCCAGGTGCGCCTGGTGTGGAAGCAGGCCGGGGCGGTAAAGGCCGATACCGGCCTCACCATGCTGGCCGACACCGGCATGGCCGAATGCCCGCAGCTGGATGTCATCTGCATTCCCGGCGGCCCCGGCGTGGCGGCGCTGATGGAGGACGAGGCGGTGCTGGCCTTCCTGCGCGCCCAGGCGCCGGGCGCCCGCTATGTCACCAGTGTCTGCACCGGCGCCCTGGTGCTGGGCGCCGCCGGGCTGCTGCAGGGCAAGCGTGCGACCACGCATTGGGCCAGCCATGATTTCCTCGCCGCGCTGGGCGCCACCCCGGTGAATGACCGTGTGGTGCGGGATGGCAATGTGGTGACTGGCGGCGGGGTGACCGCGGGGATCGACTTCGCGCTGACCCTGGCGGCGGAAATGGCCAGCCCGGCGGTGGCCCAGGCGATCCAACTGGCGATCGAGTACGCGCCGTGCCCGCCGTTCAACGCCGGCACGCCGGAAACCGCCCCGCCCGAGGTGCTGGCCATGGCGCAGCAACGGGGCGCCGGCATGCGCAAGGACAGGGAGGCGCTGGTCGCCCGCGTGGCCGCCCGGCTGTGATCCGCCGGCGCCTGCTGGCGGCGGCGTTGGCCGCCCCCTTGGCCGCGCCGGCGTTGCTGGGCCTGGCCTTGGCCCGCCCGGCCCGGGCGCAAGGTGGCTTCCCCACGCGGCCGCTGCGCATCATCGTGCCCTGGCCGCCCGGCGGCGCGAACGACGTGATGGCCCGCATCGCCGGCGAGCATCTGCAACGCGCCTGGGGCCAGCCGGTGGTGGTGGAGAACCGGCCCGGCGGCGGTGGCTCGCTGGGGACCGACCTGGTGGCGAAGGCGGCGCCGGACGGCTACACGCTGCTGCTGGGCAGCGTCGGCCCGCTGACGGTGAACCCCAGCCTCTACGCCAACCTGCCGTATGAACCGCTGCGCGACTTCGCCCCGGTCATCATGCTGGGCAAGGCGCCGAATGTGCTGGTGGTGCCGCCCGGCCTGGCGGTGAACAGCGTGG
>CANBXZ010000139.1 GCA_947373495.1 Acetobacteraceae bacterium | reverse complement strand
AGCTGGATGGTCGGCTGGGCGATATAGTTGTCCGGATCGGCCTTGAGGGCTGCGGCGAACTCGTCCTGCTGGGCCTTGCTGGAGTGCGGGCCCACCAGCATGCCGTAGCCGCCGCTGCCCTTGCACAGCTTCACCACCAGCTCGTCCAGGTGCTCCAGCACGTACTTGCGGTCGTCATCGCGCTCGCACAGATAGGTCGGCACGTTGGCGATCAACGGCTCCTCGCCCAGGTAGAACCGCACCATGTCGGGCACGTAGGGGTAGATGGCCTTGTCATCCGCGATGCCGCCGCCCGGCGCATTGGCCAGCGCGACATTGCCGGCCAGGTAGGCGCCCATCAGCCCGGGCACGCCCACCAGGCTGTCCTCGCGGAACACCTCGGGGTCGAGGAACTCGTCGTCGATGCGGCGATAGATCACGTCGACGCGCTTCGGCCCGGCGGTGGTGCGCATGAACACGCGCTTGTCCTGCACCACCAGGTCGCCGCCTTCCACCACCTCGATGCCCATTTCGTCGGCCAGGAAGCAGTGTTCGTAATAGGCGCTGTTGAACGGCCCCGGGGTCAGCAGCACCACGTTGGGCACGCCCGGGCAGTTCGGCGGCGCGGCTTCCTTCAGCGTGGTCAGCAGTTCTTCCGGGTAGCGGGAGACCGGCGCGATGCGGTGGCGGTGGCACAGCCGCGGGAACAGCCGCAGCATCGCCTCGCGGTTTTCCAGCATGTAGGAAACGCCGGAGGGCGTGCGGCAATTATCCTCCAGCACGTAGAACTTGTCTGGCCCGGTACGCACCAGGTCGATGCCGGAGATGTGGGTGTAGATCCCGCCCGGCGGGGTGAACCCGGCCATGATCGGGCGCAGCGCCTCATTCTGCAGCACCAGCGCCTTCGGGATCTTGCCGGCGCGGATGATGTCCTGCTTGCCGTACACATCCGCCAGGAAGGCGTTCAGCGCCTTCACCCGCTGGGTCAGCCCGGCGGCCAGACGCTTCCATTCGGCCTGCGCCATGATGCGGGGGATGATGTCGAACGGGATCAGCCGTTCCGGGTCGCCGCCCTCACCATACACCGCGAAGGTGATGCCGATGCGGCGGAACAGCAGTTCCGCCTCGCCGCGCTTGCGCGCCAACTCCTCCGGCGGTGTTGCCGCCAGCCAACGCTGGATCTCGGCATAGGCGGCAGCCGGGGGGATCTGGCCGATGAGGCCGTTCATTTCGTCATAGGCGGCAGGCGTCGAGGCCACTGGCGATGGGTCTTCCCTGGCCCCGGGGGGCAATGTTCAGCGTTGATACCAAGCTTACCGCATCACAGCAGCGCCCCTGCTGGCAAGCCGGAACGCAGCAAATTCCATCGCTTGCGAGACAATAACTGCCCACAAAGCAGGCACCAGCCCAAAATACGCCCAAACCTGGCCCCATGGACGAGCCGCCCTGGCTGCCTATGCTGCCGCCCGGCAAAAGAGCTGCGGGGCGAACATGGTGCAGGAACTAACCGGGGCGGGCGCGGTGGCGCGGGCCATGAAGGCGGCGGGAGTCGCGCGGGTCTATGGCGTGCCGGGCGGTGGCTCCAGCCTGGACCTGATCGCTGCGGTGAAGGCGGAGGGCATTCCCTTCATCCTGGCGCGGCAGGAAACCGCCGCCGTCATCATGGCCGCCAGCGAGGCCGAGCTTTCCGGCAAGCCCAGCGCCGCGCTGGTCACCCGCGGCCCCGGCGTGGGCAATGCCGCCAACGGCATGGCCCAGGCCAGCCTGGACCGCGCCCCGGTGCTGCTGCTGGCCGACGGCTTCGCCAGCGCCGAGCGCGCCTATGCCAACCACCAGTTCTTCGACCACGCCGCCATGCTGCGGCCGGTCACCAAGGCCGCGGCGCAGGCGCTTGAGGCCGAGTCGCACAGCGGCGCCATCGCCGCCACGCTGCTGGACACGGCCATGGCCGCGCCGCGCGGCCCGGTGCTGCTGGAAATGAACGGCCGCGCCGCCAAGGCCCCGGCCGCGCCGCTGCCGGTGACCAGCCGCGTGGTCGCCACCGCCGCGCCGGCGGCCGAGGCGGTGGCCGCCGCCCGCGCCATCCTGGCCGTGGCCCGCCGCCCGGTGCTGGTGGCCGGGCTGGAAGCCACCGACCCGGCGGCCTGCGCCGCGCTGCGCGACCTGGCGGCAAAGCTCGGCTGCCCGGTGCTGGTGACCTACAAGGCCAAGGGCGTGTTTCCGGACGCGCACCCGCTGTTCGGCGGCGTGTTCACCGCCAGCCATGCCGAGGCCGCGCTGGTGCAGCAGGCGGATGCCATCATCCTGGTCGGCGCCGACCCGGTGGAGTTCTTCGCCCAGCCCTGGCGCTACAGCGCCCCGGTCATCGATATCGGCACCGCGCCGCGGGAGATCCTGTACCGCACCCCCAGCGTGGCGCTGTACGGCCCGCTGGCCCCGGCGGTGGCGGCGCTGGCCGAAGCCGCCACGCCCAGCGCCTGGCAGCCCGGGGAGATCGCCACCGCGCGCGGCGCCTGGGCAGAAAGCCTGCGCAACCGGGCCGGCGGCAATGCCGGGCTTTCCCCCACCGAGGTGGTGGAGATGGCCCAGGCTGCCTGCCGCCGTGCCGGGGCGGACCCACGGGTTTCGGTGGATGCGGGCGCGCACATGTTCCCCTGCACCACCTTCTGGCAGGCCGAGCGTCCGGGCGACCTGCTGATCTCGAACGGCCTGGCCAGCATGGGCTTCGCCCTGCCCGCCGGCATTGCCGCGGCGCTGTACGACCCGGCGCGCGGCGCCCTGGCCTTCACCGGGGATGGCGGCCTGCTGATGGCGCTGGGCGAATTGGCCACCGCCGCCACGCTGGGGGTGAAGCTGGTGACCGTGGTGTTCAACGACGCCACGCTGAGCCTGATCGACATCAAGAAGGAACAGCGGGAGATGCCGGAAGGCTCGCTGGGCTGGCCGGAGGTGGATTTCGCCAAGGTGATGCAGGGCTGCGGCGCGCTGGGCCTGCGGGCGCGCAACGCCGCCGAATACGCGGCGGCGCTGGATGCGGCGCTGGCCCATGGCGGGCCGGCGCTGGTGGATGTGCTGGTGGACCCGGGGAGCTACCCGGCGCAGATCAAGGCCTTGCGCGGGTAGCGCAGGGGCTCAAAGGCGCGGATAGCGCCGGGATTTAGGCGCGCGGATAGCGCGGGGGCTTGAGCACGCAGGGGCCAGGCGCGCCGGTGGGCGCGCCTGGTTGCGCGCCGCTACAGCAGCGGCGAGCGCTGGTGCCAGTCCGTGATGCGCTGGTAGGCGTCCGCCGCCTTCAGCACCGTGCTTTCGGCGAAGGGCCGGCCGGCCAATTGCAGCCCCACCGGCAGGCCACGGTCGTCGAAGCCGCAGGGAATGCTGATGGTCGGCAGGCCCAGGTAGTTGAACGGCCGGGTATTGGCCGAAACCGCCATGAAGCGAGACCAGTTGGCCGGGTTTTCGTCGATATCGGTCTCGGCCAGCGTCGGCACCCGGGTCTTCACCGTCGGCGTCGCCACCAGGTCGTAGCCGGTCAGGGTCTCGGCGACGAACTGCTTCAGCAGCGGCCCACGCCGGGCCAGCGCCTCCACATAGTAGTGGCCCGGAATGGAATAGCCGCCGAACAGCCGCGCATTCAGGTGAATGGCGTAGTCCTGCGGATATTCACGCATCCAATTGGCATGGATGGCGGCGCCTTCCACCCGGCTGAGGACGGAGACATAGGTGGCGATGGCCGGCATGCTGGGCGCGGCCACGTAGTCCACCGTGGCGCCGCGGTCCTTCAACACCTGCAACGCAGCCTCGAACGCCGCCAATACCGGGGCGTCGGCGCCATCCAGGAACCAGGTGCTGCACACCGCCACGCGCAGGCCACGCAGGTCGCCGTCCAGCGCCGCCTCATAATCCGGCACCGCTTCCGGCGCGCTGGTGGCGTCCTTCGGGTCCGGCCCGGCGGTCACCGCCAGGAAGCGCGCCGCGTCCTTCGCCGTGCGCACCAGCGGCCCGACATTGTCGGCACTGAACGACAGCGGCATGACGCCATGGCGCGAAACCCGGGTTTGCGTGGCCTTCAGCCCGGTGATGCCGCAGATGCTGGCCGGCAGCCGGATGGAACCGCCGGTGTCGCTGCCCAGCGCGGCATAGAACAACCGCCCGGCCACGCCCGAGCCGGAACCGGAGGACGAGCCGCCGGTGCAGTAGTCCAGGTTCCACGGGTTGTGGCAGTGGCCGTAATGCGCGTTGTGCCCGGTGGGGTTCTGCGCGAACTCCGCCATGTTCAGCGTGCCCATGTCGATGGCGCCGGCGGCGTCCAGCTTCAGCAGCACCGTCGCGGTCTTGTCGGCCACGAAGTCCTTGCGGATCTTGCTGCCGCAGGTGCTGACCCTGCCCTGCCGATAGTACATGTCCTTGTGCATCATCGGCACGCCAGCCAGCGGCCCGGCCTTGATGCCCACGGCACGCGCCTGGTCGGCGGCGGCGGCGGCATCCAGCGCCGCCTCGCGGTCCAGCCGGATGGTGACGTTCAGCTTCGGGTCGTGCGCATCCACCCGCGCCAGGCAGGCCCGCACCAAGGCTTCCGCCTTCACCTCGCCGCGGGCGAAGGCGTCGGCGGCCTCGGTCATCGAGAGTTCGGCCAGGTCGGTCATTTCGCCGGCTCCTTGCATTGGCGCAGCGCCAGTTCGAAGGAGGAAGGCTCGTCCTCAAACACCATGGTGCCGCGGAGCTTTTCCATGTCGGCAATCAGGCCGGCCATGTCGGCAAGGCCCAACCGCGCCGCGGCGTTGGGGCATTCCACGCCGCTCCAGCGACGGATCGCCTCCATGGTCGGCAAGACAATCTCGGGTTCCATGCGTTTTGCCCCCTGGCTGTGCATCGGCGGTGGCATGCTGTGCCCCGCCGCGGGGCTTCGCAAGCCGCGTGCCGCGTGGCAGCCTCCGCCGCAACAACGGGGGCAAGTCCATGCGCGTGGCGTTGACCGAAGCGATAGAACCCATCGGCATGCAGGTGCTGCACGCGGCGGGGCTGGAGGTGGTGACCGGCCGCGGTGGCACGCAGTCGGCCGATGAGTTGCGCGCGCTGTGCCGCGACGCCGATGCGGTGATCGTGCGCCAACTGCTGCCGCCGGACCTGGCCAGCCACTGCCCGAAGCTGCTGATCGCGTCCCGCCACGGCGTCGGCGTGGACCTCATTCCGGTGGAGGATTGCACCGCCAATGGCGTGGTGGTCAGCAACGTGCCCGGTGCGAATGCGGATGCGGTGGCGGAGTTCGTGGTGGCGCAGATGCTGGCCGCCACCCGCAACGCCCAGGCGATGAGCGCGACGCTGCTGCGCGAAGGCTGGCTGCCGGCGCGGGCGATGAGCGCCCGGGCGACCGAGATGCGCGGCCGCACCATCGGCATTGTCGGCGTTGGCGCCATCGGTACCCGGCTGGCGGAAATCGCCCATCATGGCTTCCGCATGCAGGTGCTGGGGTATCAGCGCCGGCCGGAGGCCCTGCCCGGCTTCGTCGACTATGCCGGGCTGGAGCGCCTGTTCAGCGAGAGCGATTTCGTCGTGCTGGCCTGCCCGTTGACTGCCGAAACCCGCGGCCTGGCCTCGGCGGCGCTGATCGCGCGGATGAAGCCCACCGCCTGGCTGTGCAATGTCTCCCGCGGCGGCACGGTGGATGAGCCGGCACTGGTGGCGGCGTTGCAGCAACGGCGCATCGGCGGCGCGGCGCTGGACGTGTTCGCGCTGCAACCCCTGGCCGAGGACCACCCGTTGCGGGCGCTGCCGAACGTGGTGCTGTCGCCGCATTGTGCCGGCATCTCCACCGAAAGCGCCACGCGCATGAGCCAGGTGAGCGCCGAGGAGGTGGTGCGCGTGCTGCGCGGCGAACGCCCGGCCAATTTCATCAATCCGCGGGTGTGGGAACAGCACCTCGCCCGCCGTGCATCGCTGGGGTTGCAGCCATGAAGATCAGCGCCGTCCGCGCCACCTGGGTGCAGGTGCCGATCCCGCCGGAACGCCAGCACCTGTCGGATTTCGGCAAGCAACCGAGCTTCGACAGCGTCATCGTCCGCATCGAGACCGATACCGGCCTCATCGGCTGGGGCGAGGCCAAGGCCGGCGTGGCCAGCACCGCCAGTTGCGCCGGCCTGGCCGCCATCATCAACCAGGACTTCGCGCCGCTGCTGCTGGGCCAGGACCCGCGCGAGATCAGCCGGCTATGGGACGTGATGTACAATTTCCCGCGCCAGGGCTTCGCCATCGCGGAGGGCCATGTCTTCCCGGCGCTGGGACGGCGCGGGCTTTCCGTCTCCGCCATCGCCGGCGTCGACATCGCGCTGTGGGACATCCTCGGCAAGTCGCTGAACGCGCCGGTGTGGCGGCTGCTCGGTGGGCGCCGGGCGGCGCGGATGCCGGCCTATGCCAGCGGCGGCTGGGCGGATGCGGCCAATATCGGCGCGCAATTGCTCGGCTACATTGAAAAGGGCGGCTTCGGCGCGGTGAAGATGCGCGTCGGCATCATGGATGGCTCGCCAGCCGCTTCCGCCGCCCGCGTGCGCGCTGCCCGCGCCGCGCTGGGGCCGGACGTGAAGCTGATGGCCGACGCGCATGGCACCTGGACCGTGGCCGAGGCCAAGGCGTTCTGCCGCATGGTCGAAGACTGCGACCTGTTCTGGTTCGAGGAACCGGTTTCCGCCGACGACAAGCAGGGCCAGGCCGAGGTGCGGCGGTCCAGTTCGGTGCCGATCAGCAGCGGCGAAAGCGAGTTCACCCGGCACGACTTCCGCGAACTGTGCGAGTTGCGCGCGCTGGACGTGCTGCAACCCGACCTGGCCATTGCCGGCGGCATCACCGAGGGGGTGCGGATCGGCGCGCTGGCCAGCGCCTTCAACCTGCGCCTGGCGCCGCATCTGTGGTCCGGCGCGCCGGCCTTCGCCGCCGGGCTGCACCTGGCGGCCAGCAACAGCGCCGGGTTCATCCTGGAATATTCGCTGGGCCACAACCCCATGCTGCACGAGCTGATCGAGGAGCAGTTCCCGGTCAGCGGCGGCTTCGTGGAAGTGCCGGAACGGCCCGGCCTGGGCATTACCGTGCGCGAGGCGTTCGTCGCCCGCTACGGTCGGGCGGGCTAAAGCCTGATCGGCGCCGAGCGGGCGCCGGCTACTTCGCCAGCCCGATCGCCCGCGCCACGTCACCCAATGCCTGGTATTCGGCGCGGGTGGCGGCGGCCATCTCGGCGCCCAGTTGCAGCCGGTAGGTGGCGCCCTGCCCTTCCACCAACTGGCGGAACGCGTCGGTGCGGGCGGCCTGCACGAAGGCGGCCTCGATCCGCGCCATGCGGTCGGCCGGAATGTTGTTCGGCGCGATCAGCCCCCACCAGATGGTGATGGCGTGGTCGGCCAGGCCCAGGCTGGCCAGCCCCTGCGCGTTGCGCATCTCGGGGTGGTCCTCGGCCGTGGTCAGCATCAGGCACTTCGCCTGCCCCGCCCGCGCCGCGCCGATCACGCCAACCACCGAGCCGCCATAGAAGGTGATGTGCCGGCCGAGGAAGGCCGGCAGCGTCTGCCCGGCGCCCTGGAACGGCACCGTGGTCATCTGCAATTCCAGCCGGCGCAGAATGCGCTCCACGCCCAGGTGCATGGCACCGCCCAGGCCCTCATTGCCCCAGGTGTATTCGCCCGGGTGCGCCCGCACCGCGGCCACCATCTCGCGCAGTGAATTGGCCGGGAAGTCGGGCTGGCCGCACAACGCATAGGCCGAATAGCCAACCGACAGCACGGAGGTGAAGCTCTCAGTGGTGTAGCGCGCGCCCAGCGTATGCGGTGCCGCGGTCAGCGGCGTGTTCCAGATGAAGCCCAGCGTATGGCCATCCGGCCGCGCCTCCACCAGTTGCTGCACGCCGATGGTGCCGCTGGCGCCAGGGCGATTCTCGGTGATGACCGGCTGGCCCAGCAGCGGCCCGGCCAACTCGGCCAGCTTGCGGGCAAAGACATCGGTGCCGCCACCGGGATTGATCGGCACGATCAACCGCAACGGCCGCTCCGGAAAGCCCTGCGCTTGGGCAGTTGGCGCGAAGGCAAGCAGCAGTGGCAGCAGCAGCAGGTGGGGCAGGCGCATCTTCAAAGCTCCGGGTGGCGGATGCCGCGCTGGCGATGCAAGCCAGGGGCCACGGCGCCTTGCGCGCCAAGGCCACGCGGGCATACTTCGCCAGCCTTTGCCGGAGCGCACCCATGAAGCTGATCGACCTGAGCCGCACGCTGTACCACAAGGCGCCGCGGCTGCCGAACCACCCGATGATCAACATCACGCAGTTCACCGACCACAGCGAAAAGCGCGTGGTCGATGGCTATGAATTCTCCTCCGCCGTGCTGACGCTGAACATGGGCGACCATTCCGGCACGCATGTGGACGCGCCGGTGCATTTCGACGAGAAGCCCGGCGCCAAGGGCATCGACGAGATGCCGCTGGAGAACTTCTTCACCGAAGCGGTCTGCCTCGACCTGTCGCACAAGGAACTGAAGAGCGACATCTCCATCGCGGACCTGGAAGCCGCCGAGAAGGCCGCCGGCGTCACCATCAAGGCCGGCGACACCGTGCTGCTGCACATGAACTTCTTCAACCGCACCTATGGCACGCCGGCCTTCATCGACGACTTCCCCGGCCTGACCAAGGAAAGCGCCACCTGGCTGGGCAAGAAGGGCATCATGATGTTCGGCGTGGAAGCCGCCAGCCCGGGCCGCCCGGGCCGCAGCAACTTCGAGGTGCACCACGTCTGCCGCGACCTGGGCTTCACCCACATGGAAGGGCTGGTGAACCTGGAGCAGCTGGTGGGCAAGGGCCGCTTCCGCTTCATCGGCTTCCCGCTGAAGATCAAGGGCGGCACCGGCAGCCCGATCCGCGCCGTGGCGCTGCTGGAAGACTGAACCGCCGGGCCGCCGGATGGTTGGTCAGGTGCCAACCATCCGTTCCGGCAGGCCGGCATAGTCCAGCCCGGCCAGCCAGGCCGGGCCGCCCTGGGCCACGAAGCAGGCGGCGGCCAGGCCGGCGAAGGCCTGCTGTGCCAGCAGGTCGCCCTCCCCGAAGCTGCCGCGCGCGGCGTTGGCGGTGATCAGCACGCCCAGGTAGTCACCGCGCCACAGCAGCGGCGAGAACATCGAGGACCCGGCGCGGAAGCTCTGCAGAATCTTCAGGAAGCTGTGATGCAGCGCGGTGTCGTGCAGCAGCAGCGGGCGGCGGTGCCGCGCCACCTCGCCGGGGTGGCCGAGGCCGATCGCCACCAGTTCATGATACTGCGCCGGGGCGAAGTTGACCGGCGCCGCGATCATGTGGTGCGCGCCGGACGGGGTGCGCAGGAATACGGCGCAGGCGCTGCCCACCAGCGGCGGCGGGTCCTCCCGGAAGGCATTGGGGCGCAGCGCCGCGGCCGGGTTGCCCAGCAGCGCCGGCAAGGTGTGGGTCACGCACCACAGGGCTTCCTCCGGCCCGGCGGCCGCGGCGGCATCGGCGGCCACGCGGGCCAGGGCCAGCAGCACATCGGGGGTCATCAGGCATCCTTCCAGGCGAAGCGTCGCAGCAACGCGGCCTCCGGCACCACGCCATGGCCCAGCCCGCCCGGCTGGCCCGACAAGCCCGGAATGCGAAGCAAGCCCCGCGCCAGCGGCAGCGGCGTGGCGGTGACATCCGCCGCCAGGTAGCCCTGGGTGACGCTGACGCCCCAGGAAACATCGGCCACAACCGCGGCCAGATGCGCGGTGGCGGCGGCACCGACCGAGCTTTCGGCGATCTTGCAGGCCAGCGTGGTCTGCAATCCATGCCCACGCGCGCGCCGATCTGCCGCCAGCGTTGCCTGCAGGCCGCCCAGCTTGATCGCCTTCAGCCCGAAGCCCGCCACCGCGCCCCGGGCGGCATAGCGGTCGATATCCGCCGCCTGGTGCAGCCCCTCGTCCAGGCACAGCAGGCAGGGCGAGGCCGCGGCCAGTTCCGCCATGCCGGCCAGGTCGTCATCCGCCACCGGCTGTTCCAGGTAGTCCAGCGTGCCGGGCGGCAGCGCCAGCAGGAAGCGCCGCGCCGCCGCCACGCTCCAGGCCATGTTGGCATCGGCCGAGAGGTTGGCGCCGGCGCCCAGCATCGCCCGCGCCTCGCACACCATGGCGGCGTCGGCTGCCGGGCTGGCCGCCATGCCAACCTTCAGCTTGATGTGGGTGCAGCCATCCTCCTGCGCCGTCCGCACCCCGGCCAGCGTGGCCTGGGCATCCGCCTCCCCCACCATGCGGATGGCCGGGACGGTGTGGCGCAGCGGCTGGCCCAGCAGCGCCGCCAGCGGCAGCCCGGCGCGGCGGGCGAACAGGTCCAGCAGCGCGATCTCCGCCGCCGCCTTGGCACCGGTATTGCCGCGGATCGCCCGGTCCAACCGGTGCGCGGCCTCGGCCGGGTTGGCCAAGGGCCGCGCCAGCAGCGCCGGCGCCAGGAAGCGCCGCAGCGCCGCCACCATGCCGGGCAGCAACTCACCGGTCATGGTCGGCGCGACGGAGGCTTCGCCCCAGC
>CANBXZ010000138.1 GCA_947373495.1 Acetobacteraceae bacterium | reverse complement strand
GGCCCGCTTGGGTCGGCTGGGGCTGGTTGGGATGTCGTTGGCCGGAGGTGTCAGTCCGGGGGCCTGCAGGCCGTTCGAGACGACTTCGGTGCCGACCTTGAAGGTACATTTCGCCACGCCCATGACGAGAAGCACCAAGGCCATGCTACCCAATCCGTTAATGAAGCGGTTCATCGCCACAGGCCCTCATGCTGGCTGAGTGCGGGCATCGTGGAAGATGTTTCGATCGCGGTCAAAATCCCGGCTTGCCGTCGTTTCCGTGCCATGAAGCGCCTGGGGCATTGGCCGCGTTCCCCAGGCGTTCTATATCGGCCAGGTGAACGCGCCCCAGCCCCCCGACTATCTCGCCCGCCTGAACGCCGAACAGCGCGAGGCCGTCGAAACCCTCGACGGCCCGCTGCTGGTGCTGGCCGGCGCCGGCACCGGCAAGACGCGGGTGCTGACCACGCGCTTCGCCCACCTGTTGAAGACCGGCCGCGCCTGGCCGGGCCAGGTGCTCAGCGTCACCTTCACCAACAAGGCGGCGCGGGAGATGCGGGAACGCGTCGCCGCCATCATCGGCCAGCCGGCGGATGGGCTGTGGCTGGGCACCTTCCATGCCCTGTGTGCCCGCATGCTGCGGCGCCATGCCGAACTGGTCGGCCTGACCAGCAGCTTCACCATCCTGGATACCGACGACCAGTTGCGCCTGCTGAAGCAGGTGATGGACGCCGCCGGGGTGGACCTGAAACGCTGGCCGGCGCCCGGGCTGATGGCGGTGATCCAGCGCTGGAAGGACCGCGGCATCGTCCCCGGCAAGGTCACCCCGGCCGAGGACAGCGACTATGCCAACAACCGCGCCCGCGGCCTGTACGAAGCCTACCAGCAGCGCCTGCGGGAACTGAATACCGCCGATTTCGGCGACCTGATGCTGCACATGGTGGAGATATTGAAGACCCACCCGGAAGTGCTGGCGGACTGGCATCGCCGCTTCCGCTACATATTGGTGGACGAATACCAGGACACCAACCTGGTGCAGTATTATTGGCTACGGCTGCTGGCCCAGGGCCACAGGAACATCTGCTGCGTCGGCGACGACGATCAGAGCATCTATTCCTGGCGCGGCGCCGAGATCGAGAACATCCTGCGGTTCGAGAAGGATTTCGAGGGCGCCCGCATCGTGCGGCTGGAGAGCAATTACCGCTCCACCAAGCCCATTCTCGGCGCCGCCGCCGGCTTGATCGCGCATAATACCGGCCGCCTGGGCAAGACCTTGCGCGCCGGCCGCAACGACGCCGAGGGTGACAAGGTGCGCGTCGTCTCGCTGTGGGACAGCGAGGAGGAAGCCCGCATGGTCGGCGAGCGGGTGGAGCAGGCGCAGCGCGCCGGGCAGAACCTGGACGAGGTGGCCATTCTGGTCCGCGCCGGCTTCCAGACCCGCGCCTTCGAGGAACGCATGATCACGCTGGGGCTGCCCTACCGGGTGGTCGGCGGGCTGCGCTTCTACGAACGCCAGGAAATCCGCGACGCGCTGGCTTACCTGCGGGTGCTGGCGCAACCGGCCGACGACCTGGCCTTCGAGCGCATCATCAACACCCCGAAGCGCGGCCTGGGCGACACCGGGATGAAGGCGCTGCACGACATTGCCCGCGAACAGCGCATTCCGCTGTACCAGGCCGCCGAACGCGCCCTGCCGGGCCTGCGGCCCAAGCCGCGCCAGGCGCTGGGGGAGTTGTTGCAGGGCTTCGGCCGCTGGCGCGAGTTGCTCGGCCGGGATGGCCATGTGGTCACCGCCGCCACGCTGCTGGACGAGAGCGGCTATACCGAGATGTGGAAGCAGGACAAATCGCCCGAGGCCCCGGGCCGGCTGGACAACCTGAAGGAGTTTGTCCGCGCCCTGGGTGAGTTCGAGAACCTGGCCGGCTTCCTCGACCACACCGCGCTGGTGATGGAGAACGAGGAGAACGCCACGGCGGAAAAGCTCTCCATGATGACGCTGCACGCCGCCAAGGGGCTGGAGTTCGACATGGTGTTCCTGCCGGGCTGGGAGGAAGGGCTGTTTCCCAGCCAGCGCAGCCTGGACGAGGGCGGCGAGAAGGCGTTGGAGGAAGAACGCCGGCTGGCCTATGTGGGCATCACCCGCGGGCGCAAGCAGGTGGTCATCAGCTGCGCCGCCAACCGGCGGATCTATGGCAACTGGACCAGCAGCATCCCCAGCCGCTTCATCGACGAACTGCCGCCCGAGCATGTGGAGGTGGTCAACGGCGCCGGCCAGGCCCGCCAACGCGCCGCCGAGCTGCCCGGCATGTTCAACCACGCGCCCATGATGGCCCGCCGCCCCCGGGTGAGCGAAAGCCCCGCCTGGGACGTGAAGGAACGCGCGCCGCGGCCCGACGCCATGCGGGTGGGGCAGCGGGTGTTCCACCAGAAGTTCGGCAATGGCAATGTCATTGGCGTGGATGACGACAAGCTGGATATCGAGTTCGACAAGGCCGGCACCAAGCGCGTGCTGGACCGTTTCGTGGAAAAAATCGGATGAGCCTCTCAAAGCGCCGCGCGGAACCGCTGGAAGCCGTGTGGGTGGAATTGCTGCCGGAGGAGGCGCTGGAAGCCTTTGAAGCCGCCTTCCTGCAAGCCTGCACCACGGTTGGCTTCTTCAAGGACGACGACACCGAGACCTGGCGGGTGGAAGGCGTGCGCGAACAGGGCGCCCATGCCGAGACCCTGGCCGCCGGCATCGCCATTGCCGCCATGGTCAGCGGCATTCCGATGCCGGAGCTGCATTGCAACCCGGTGGAGGCCGATGGCTGGCTGGCCCGCACGGTGGAAGCCTTCCCGGAGCAGCCGATCGGCCGAACCTGGCTGGTGCGGCCGACCCACCTGCCCAACCCGGTGACCTATGGCCGGGACGTGCTGGTGCTGGATGCCGGCATTGCCTTCGGCTCGGGCGAGCATGAAAGCACCCGCGGCTGCCTGATGGGCTTCGAGCGCATGGCGCATCGCCGGCCGCGCAGCCTGCTGGACCTGGGCTCGGGCAGTGGCATCCTGGCGCTGGCGGCGGCCAAGCGGCTGCATCGGCCGGTGCTGGCCACCGATATCGACCCCTGGAGCGTGCGCGCCATTCGGGAAAACACCGTGCTGAACCGGGCGCAGCCGCTGGTGCGGGCGCAACTGGCCAATGGCTGGAAGCATCGCAGCCTGCGCGGCAGGCGCTACGACCTGGTCTTCGCCAATATCCTGGCCCGGCCGCTGTGCAGCATGGCGCGGGAAATGGCGTTGCACCTGAACCCGGGCGGCACCGCCATTCTGGCCGGGCTGCTGGGGGTGCAGGTGCGCATGGTGCTGGCGGCGCATCGGCGCCAGGGCATGCGGCTGGAATCGCGCATCAACCTGGGGCCGTGGTCGGCCCTGGTGCTGCGGAAGTAGCGCCAGGCCCGGTTGCGGCGCAGCACCAGCTTGTCGAGTTGTCGCGTGCTTCACGCCGTTCGGTGATTCCCCCTCAGGCGATCACGCTCTAGGCTGGCGTTCCGCCGCGAAGGGGCTCGCCATGCTGCGCTTCAGCAACTTCCTGTTTCCCGAAAGCCGGGACCCGGCCATGGACGGGCAGGTCATCGCCGAAAGCGTGGCCGAGGCGAAGCTGTGCGACGAACTGGGCTATGATGTGCTGTGGCTGGCCGAGCACCATTTCGACGGCAACTGCATCTACATCGACCCCATCACCTTCGCCGCCGCGCTGTCCCAGGCCACTTCGCGCATCAAGCTGGGCTTCGCGGTCGCCCAGGTCTCGCTGCACCACCCGATGCGCCTGGCCGAGCAGATCAGCGTGCTGGACCACCTGACCGGCGGCCGGCTGATCGTCGGGCTGGGGCGCGGCACCGCCTACAACGTATACGAATACCAGGGCTATGGCATTGACTGGCGGGAGGCCGGGCCACGCTACGAGGAGGCCGAGGCGATCATGCTGAAGGCCTGGACCAGCCCGCAGGGCTTCGAGTACGCGGGCACGTTCTGGACCATCAAGGCGCCGGCGCTGCGCCCGGTGCCGCGCACGCTGCCGCACCCCCATGTGCTGCGCGCGGCGTCCTCCGAGGAGGGCGCACTGCACCTGGCCCGGCGCGGCCAGCCCTTCATGATGAATGTGCAGAGCATCGAGGTCACCCGCGACCGACTCTCAAAATACCGCACCGTGCTGGAGCAGGGCGGCCATGACGTGGCGGCCTGCCTGGCGGAGAGCTGGGTCTGGCGCAACATCGTGGTGGCGGAAACCGATGCCGAGGCCGAGCGCGTCGGCATTCCGGCCTTCGAGGCGATGCAGGAACAGCGCAAGGCGCTGCGCGAGCGGATCTATGCCGAACAGGGCGTGCGCATGGTGCAGGAAACCGTGCCCCCGGCCCGGGTGCAGGTGGAAAAGGCGCTGATCTGCGGCAGCCCGGCCACCGTGGCGCAGAAGATCGCGGAGATCGATGCCACCGGCGTCGGCGGCGTCATCGGCAGCTTCCGCCTGGGGCCGATGCCGGCCGAGGTGGCGGCAACCTCGCTGCGGTTGTTCGCCGAGCAGGTGGCGCCACGCTTTCGCGCCCCGCTGGCGGCGGCGGCGCAATAACCGGCCGGTGGCACTGGCTGGACCGGCCTCGCCGTAACGGCTAGAGCCGATGTGATATGGCCGCATCCCTAGACTCGCCCTGTGTGCTGCAAGTGTTGCCCGCGCTGGCCTCCGGCGGGGTGGAGCGTGGCACGCTGGAGATGGCCGCGGCGCTGCGGGCGGTGGGCTGGCGCGCGCTGGTGGCTTCCGCCGGCGGGCCGCTGGTGCCGGCGCTGGAAGCCCTGGGCGCCACCCACATCACCCTGCCGCTGGGCAGCAAATCGCCCCGCACCATCTGGCGCAACGCCGCGGCGCTGGAGGCACTGGTACTGCGGGAGCGGGTGGCGATCATCCATGCCCGGTCCCGCGCGCCGGCCTGGGCCGCCTGGCTGGCGGCGCGGCGCACCGGGGCGCATTTCGTCACCACCTACCACGGTACCTACAACGAGGACCTGCCGTTCAAGCGCCACTACAACGCCATCATGGCGCGGGGCGAACGGGTCATTGCCATCAGCCAGTTCATCGCCCGGCACATCCAGGAACACCACGGCACCGACCCGGCGCGCATCCGCATCATCCCGCGTGGCGTGGACCCGGTGCTGTTCGACCCCGCGGCGGTGGCGCCGGAACGGCTGGCGGCGCTGCGCCGCGAATGGCAGTTGCCCGGCGACGCCAAGGTGGTGGTGCTGCCGGCCCGGCTGACCCGCTGGAAGGGCCAGACCGTGCTGCTGGAAGCCCTGACCCGGCTGCCCGAGAAGGTGGTGGCGGTGCTGGTCGGCGGCGGCAAGCCGAAGTTCCGCCAGGAATTGCTGGAGCTGGCCGGCAAGCTCGGCCTGGCCGACCGGGTGCGCCTGGTGGGCCATGTGGCGGACATGCCGGCGGCGCTGCTGCTGGCCGATGTGGTGCTGCACGCCTCGACCGACCCGGAAGCGTTCGGCCGCACCGTGGTGGAGGGCATGGCCATGGCTCGCCCGGTGCTGGCCGCCGACCTCGGTGCCCCGCCGGAGGTGATCCGGCACGGCAACAATGGCTGGCTGGTGCCGCCGGGCTTCCCCGACACGCTGGCGGATGTGATCGGCGTGGTGCTGGCGCTGCCGGAAAGCGAACGCCGGCTGATCGGCGACAATGCCCGCGCCACGGTGCTGCGGCACTTCACCACCCACGCCATGCAGCAGGCCACGCTGGACACCTACTGGGAGCTGCTGAACCAGCCCATGGCCGCCGAGCCCCGCTGATGCCAGCGCCGGCGGCAGGGAATATCCTGGTCATCAAATTGGCTTCGCTGGGTGACTTCGTGCAGGCCTTCGGGCCTTTCGCCGCCATTCGCGCCCACCACCCCGGCGCCCGCATCACCCTGCTGACCACGCCGCCCTATCGCGAATTGGCCGAGCATTCCCCCTGGTTCGACGCGGTGTGTACCGGCGGCCGGCCTGACTGGCGCGACCTGGGCGCGGTGTGGCGGCTGGCGCGCCTGCTGCGCCATGGCGGCTTTGCCCGGGTTTATGATCTGCAGACCTCGTCGCGCTCGTCCCGTTATCGCTGGCTGCTGCCGGCGGGGGTGGCATGGAGCGGCCTGGGCGGCAGCCACCCGCATGCCAACCCCGGGCGCAATGCCATGCACACGCTGGAACGCCAGCGCGAGCAACTGGAAATGGCCGGGCTGCACCACTTTCCCGCCCCGGCGCTGGACTGGCTGGCGGCGGACCTCGGCGGCTTGGGCCTGCCGGAACGCTTCGGCGTGCTGGTGCCGGGGGCCTCGCCGACCCGGCCGGGCAAGCGCTGGCCGGTGGAATGCTTTGCCGAGTTGGCGGCGGGGTTGGACCTGCCGGTGGCGATCGTCGGCGGCAAGGCGGAGGCACCGCTGGCCGCCGCCATCCGCGCCCGGGTGCCGCAGGCGATGGACCTGACCGGCCGCACCAGCTTCGCCGGCCTGGGGGCGGTGGCGCGGCGGGCGGCCTTCGCGGTGGGGAACGATACCGGGCCGACGCATATGATGGCCGCCGCCGGCTGCCCGACGCTGTCGCTGTTCGGCACCGAGAGCGACCCGGCGCTGTGCGCCCCGCGCGGGCCGCGGGCCGCGGTGCTGCGGGGCGCGCCCCTGGCGGCGTTGACGGTGGCGGAGGTGGGGGCCGCGCTGGCGGCGTTGCGCCAGCCCGCCGGCGCCTGAGGCGGTTAGACCAGCCCGCCGGCGCTTGAGGCGGTTAGGCCACCCGCCGGCGCTTGAGGCGGTTAGGCTACCTGCCGGCGCCCGAACTGCGCGGTGACGACTCGTCGCCGGGTCAGGCCGCCTCGGGTGGCGCCTGCTCGGCCTCGGCCACGGCCGTCTGCATCTTGCTGGCCACCTCCTCGGCGATGACGCCCTTCACCAGCCGGAACAGCCAGGGCAGGGTGACACTGACCGTCAGGATCTCCGCCTCCAGCACCACCCGGGCCGCCACGCCCTTGCCTTGCAGCAGCAGCAGGTCCGGCGTTTTCCATTGCGCGAACAGGCCGTACAGGTCGGCGTCCACGGCAATGCGCTGCACCGCCTCGCGCAGGCGTTCCGGGGTGGCCGAGTGCGCGCGGGTAAGGTCGATATGGGCCATGGGGCACAGCCTTGGGCGGCGGCGCGGGCCGCGTCAACCAGGCGCGCTTGACGCCACCACCCCTCGGCGCCCATTTTCCGCGCCCTTCCAGCCGAAAGAGCCGAGCACCATGCCTGCGATCACCCTGCCAGACGGTTCCGTTCGTCAGTTCGACGGCGCCGTGACCGGCACCGAGATCGCCGCCGCCATTGGCCCCGGCCTGGCGAAGGCGGCGTTGGCTATGCAGGTGGACGGCACGACGAAGGACCTCGGCACGACGCTCAGTGCCGATGCCAGCGTGCGCTTCATCACCCGCCGCGACCCGGATGCGCTGGAGCTGATCCGCCACGACGCCGCCCATGTGCTGGCCGAAGCGGTGCAGGAGCTGTTTCCCGGCACCCAGGTGACCATCGGCCCGAGCATCGAGAACGGCTTCTACTACGACTTCGCCCGCAACGAGCCGTTCAAGCTGGAAGACTTCCCGGCGATCGAGGCCAAGATGCGGGAGATCGTGGCCCGCAACGCCCCCTTCGTGCGCAGCGTGCTGCCGCGGGACGAAGCCAGCGCGTTCTTCCTGGCCAAGGGCGAGAAGTACAAGGCCGAGCTGATCCGCGACCTGCCGGCGGACCAGGAGATCAGCCTGTATTCCCAGGGCGAATGGGTGGACCTGTGCCGCGGCCCGCATCTGCGCGGCACCGGCGATATCGGCACCGCCTTCAAGCTGATGAAGGTGGCCGGCGCCTATTGGCGTGGTGACCACCGCAACGCCATGCTCAGCCGCATCTACGGCACCGCCTGGCGCGACCAGAAGGAACTGGACGCCTACCTGCTGCAGCTGGAGGAAGCGGAAAAGCGCGACCACCGGCGCATCGGCCGCGAAATGGGCCTGTTCCATCTGCAGGAGGAAGCCACCGGCAGCGTGTTCTGGCACCCGAAGGGCTGGAAGCTGTACCGCACGGTGGAGGACTACATGCGCCGCCGCCTGGACGCGACCGGCTACCAGGAGGTGAAGACCCCCCAGGTGCTGGACCGCAAGCTGTGGGAAGCCAGCGGGCACTGGGAGAACTACCGCAAGAACATGTTCATGGCGACGGTGGAGGACCAGGACGAGGCCCACAAGGCCCTGGCGCTGAAGCCGATGAACTGCCCCTGCCACGTGCTGATCTTCAACCACGGCCTGCGCAGTTACCGCGAACTGCCGCTGCGCATGGCCGAGTTCGGCGCCTGCCACCGGTATGAGCCTTCCGGCGCGCTGCATGGCATCATGCGCGTCCGCGCCTTCACCCAGGACGACGCGCACATCTTCTGCGAGGAAGGCCAGATCGCGGATGAGACGGTGCGCTTCGTGGCGCTGCTGTCGCGCATCTACAAGGACCTGGGCTTCGAGAGCTTCCGGGTGAAGTTCAGCGACCGCCCGGCATCCCGCGCCGGCACCGATGAGGTGTGGGACCGGGCCGAGGGCGCGCTGAAGGATGCCTGTGCCATTGCCGGCGTGGACTACGAGCTGAACCCGGGGGAGGGCGCCTTCTATGGCCCGAAGCTGGAATTCGTGCTGCGCGACGCCATCGGCCGCGACTGGCAGTGTGGTACCCTGCAGGTGGATTTCGTGCTGCCGGAGCGACTCGACGCCGAATACGTGGCCGAGGACGGCACCCGCAAGCGGCCGGTGATGCTGCACCGGGCGATCCTCGGCAGCTTCGAGCGCTTCCTGGGCATTCTGATCGAGCAGCATGCCGGGCGCTTCCCGCTGTGGCTGGCGCCGGTGCAGGTGGTGGTGACCACCATCGTCTCCGACGCCGACGACTTCGCCCGTGAAGCCGCGGCCGCGTTGCAGAAGGCCGGGCTGAACGTGGCGCTGGACCTGCGGAACGAGAAGATCAACCGCAAGGTGGCGGACCATATCGCCCAGCGCGTGCCGGTGCTGGTGGTGGTTGGCCGGCGAGAGGCGGAGGAGCGCAGCCTGGTGCTGCGCCGGCTGCCCGGACGGGACCAGGAAACCCTGCCGCTGGCCGAGGCGGTGGCCCGTTTGGCGGCGGAAGCCACCCCGCCGGACCTGCTGTGATGCGGTGACTTGACGCGAAGGTTGCGCCGCGACGGCGGTAGGGCCATATTTGACCACTATTCGTTGTAACTTCGATAGGAGATACCCATACCCCGTGGACCGATGCCGGCCCAGTTGCCAACCCGCGACGGGCCCCGCGTGAATGAGGATATTCGCGTACCCCAGGTTCGACTGATCGACCAGGACGGCGAGATGATCGGCGTGGTCAGCACGCGCGACGCCTTGCTGCGTGCCTACGAGATCGGCATGGACCTGCTGGAAATCAGCCCGAACGCCGTCCCGCCGGTCTGCAAGATCACCGATTTCGGCAAGTTCAAGTACGAACAGCAGAAGAAGGCCAACGAGGCCCGCAAGAAGCAGAAGGTCGTCGAGCTCAAGGAAATCAAGGTTCGCCCGAACATTGATGACCATGACTACGACACCAAGATGAAGCAGATGAAGGGCTTCATCGCCGACGGCGACAAGGTGAAGGTCACGCTCCGCTTCCGCGGCCGCGAAATGGCGCACCAGGACCTCGGCATCAAGGTGCTTGAGCGAATCCGTACCGAGCTGGGCGAGGCCATCAAGGTGGAGCAGATGCCGCGCCTTGAGAATCGCCAGATGATCATGGTGCTGGCGCCGAAGTAGCCCGTTGCTGGGCTGGTTCGCCGGCCCATTCCGACTGAAACCCCAGCCAGGCCGGCAACGGCCGGGTTGTTCTGCCGCTGCTGCCTGGGTTGCGCTTGACGCGTGGCCCCGGCCGGCGTAATCGCCCAGCTCTATCGGGCCAAACCCGAACAGAAGGTCATCCCGCCAGACGGGGTGGCTCCGCCGCTCCGCGAAGACTCGCGCAGCGGCGCGTTCTGTTTTGGGGCGGCCGCAACCGTTGAAGGATATTCACCCGCCCATGTTCGAGGCGCTGTCTGGCAAGCTCACCGGGGTATTCGACAAGCTGCGCCGTCGTGGCGCGCTGACCGATGCCGACGTGGCCGAGGCGCTGCGCGAAGTGCGCGTGGCGCTGCTCGAAGCCGATGTGGCCCTGCCGGTGGTGCGGGACCTGGTGGCCAAGGTGCGCGACGCCGCGGTGGGCCAGGCCGTGATCCGTGGTGTGAACCCGGCCCAGCAGGTGGTGAAGCTGGTTCACGACCAGCTGGTGGAAGCCCTGGGCGGCGGCCTGAACGACGACGGCAAGCGCGGCGTCAGTCTGGACGCGGCGGCGCCGGTGGCCATTCTGATGGTCGGCCTGCAGGGCAGCGGCAAAACCACCACCAGCGGCAAGATCGCGCTGCGCCTGCGCAACCGCGACAAGAAGAAGGTGCTGCTGGCCAGCCTGGACGTGCATCGTCCGGCGGCGCAGCTGCAGCTGGAAACCCTGGCCAAGCAGGCC
>CANBXZ010000137.1 GCA_947373495.1 Acetobacteraceae bacterium | reverse complement strand
GCCCGGCGCTGCCCCGGCCCTGCCGGAACCCGGCCAGGTGCCGGCCGGCCCGACGCCGGACCTGCTGGCCGCCCCGCCGCCGCTGCCGCGGGTGGAATAGCCCCTCGTGCGGCGAATGGGTGGTTTTTGCACCGCGGCAATACCGCTGGCGCGGAAACCCCTTTATACGTGCGGCCCCCGAGCCGGAAACCGGCCGGCCAACCCACACGGACCCAAGCAATGACCGAGGAATTCCACCGCATCCGCCGCCTGCCGCCCTACGTGTTCGCCGAGGTGAACGCGGCCAAGGCGAAGGCACGGGCAGCAGCGGAGGACATTGTCGACCTCGGCATGGGCAACCCCGACAGCCCGACCCCGCCGCACATCGTCGCCAAGCTGATCGAGGCGGTGCAGGACCCGCGCACCCACCGCTATTCCATGTCCAAGGGCATTCCGGGGCTGCGCAAGGCGCTGGCCGGCTACTACGACCGCCGCTTCGGGGTGAAGCTGGACCCGGAAACCGAGGTGGTGGCGACGCTGGGCAGCAAGGAAGGGCTGGCCAACCTGGCCCAGGCCATCTCCTCGCCCGGCGACACCATCCTGGTGCCGAACCCGTCCTACCCGATCCATCAGTTCGGCTTCATCATCGCCGGCGCCACCGCGCGCACGCTGCCCTGCACGCCGGATGACGCGATGCTGGAGGCGATCGACCGCGCGGTGCGGCATTCGGTGCCCAAGCCCACCGCCGTGATCGTGAACTTCCCCTCCAACCCGACCGCGCACCTGGCGACGATCGAGTTCTACCGGGACCTGGTGAAGCTGTGCCGCAAGCACGAGCTCTTCATCCTGTCCGACCTGGCCTATGCCGAACTGTACTTCGGCGACACCCCGCCACCCTCGGTGCTGGAAGTGCCGGGCGCGATGGACGTGACGGTGGAGTTCACCAGCCTGTCCAAGACCTACAACATGCCGGGCTGGCGCATGGGCTTCGCCGCCGGCAACCAGCGGCTGATCGCGGCGCTGACCCGGGTGAAGAGCTACCTGGACTACGGCGCCTTCGCCCCCATCCAGATCGCCGCCGCCGCGGCGCTGAACGGCCCGCAGGACACGGTGGCCGAGATGCGCACCCTTTATAAGGAACGCCGCGACCTGCTGGTGAAGGGCCTGCACCAGGCCGGCTGGGAGGTGCCCAGCCCGGAAGGCAGCATGTTCATCTGGGCGCCGATCCCGGACAAGTTCCGCCACCTCGGCAGCGTCGAGTTCTCCAAGCTGCTGATGGCCAAGGCCAAGGTGGCGGTCGCCCCCGGCCTTGGCTTCGGCGAGCATGGCGACGGCCATGTCCGCATCGCCCTGGTGGAAAACAACCATCGCATCCGTCAGGCGCTGCGCGGTATCCGCAGCTTCATGGCGGTGGACAACGCCGGCCCCGCCCTGGCCGAGCAGGAGCAGGCCGCGCAATGAGCCCACGCCCGCTTACCCTTGGCGTCGCCGGCCTCGGCACCGTTGGCGCCGGTGTGCTGAAGCTGCTGGCGGATAACGCCGCGCTGATCGCCGCCCGCGCCGGGCGCCCGGTTGTGGTCGCCGCCGTCTCGGCGCGGGACCGCACGCGGGACCGTGGCGTGAACGTGGCCGGGCTGCGCTGGTACGACGACCCGGTGGCGCTGGCCGGCGATGCCGGCGTGGACGTGGTGGTGGAATGCATCGGCGGCAGCGAAGGCCCCGCCCGCGCCCTGGTGGAAGCCGCGCTGAAGGCGGGCAAGCCGGTGGTCACCGCCAACAAGGCGCTGCTGGCGGTGCATGGCGCCGCCATGGCCGAACTGGCCGGCGCCACGCCGCTGTGCTTCGAAGCCGCGGTGGCCGGGGGCATCCCCGCCATCAAGGCACTGCGCGAGGGGCTGGCGGCGAACAACATCAGCCGCGTCGCCGGCATTCTCAACGGCACCTGCAACTACATCCTGACCACGATGCGCGAGCAGGGCCGCGAGTTCGCCGACGTGCTGGCCGAGGCGCAGAAGCTCGGCTATGCCGAGGCCGACCCGTCCTTCGATGTCGATGGCGTGGACGCGGCGCACAAGCTGGCGATTTTGGCCGCGCTGGCCTTCGGCCGCCCGGTGGACTTCGGCAGCGTGCATGTGGAAGGCATCCGCCAGGTGTCGGCGCTGGACTTCCAGATGGCCGAGGACCTGGGCTACCGCATCAAGCTGCTCGGCATCGCCCAGCGTACCGAGGCCGGCATCTCCACCCGGGTCCACCCCTGCATGGTGCCGCAGGCGGCGCCGATCGCGCGGGTGGACGGCGTGTTCAACGCTGTGGTGGCGGAAGGCGATTTCGTTGGCCGCGTGGTGCTGCAGGGCCGTGGCGCCGGGGCGGGGCCAACCGCTTCCGCCGTGGTGGCGGACCTGATCGACATCGCCCGCGGCCGCCACACCCCGGTATGGGGCTGCGAGGCCGGCGCGCTGGACGCCGCGCCCAGCGTGCCGATGGCGCACCACACCGGCTGCTACTACCTGCGCCTGATGGTGGTGGACCGCCCGGGCGTGATCGCCGACGTGACCGGCGTGCTGCGGGACCACAGCATCAGCCTGGAATCCATGCTGCAACGCGGCCGGGCGCCGGGCGAGGCGGTGCCGGTGGTGCTGACCACGCATGAGTGCCAGGAAGCCGCCATCGTCGCCGCCATCGCCCAGATCGAGGCATTGGACGCGGTGATGGAAAAGCCCGTGCTGATCCGCATCGAGCCGGCCTGAAGCCAGCCCCGCCGCGGCGCCCCGCCCCGGGGCTGCCGCGGGCGGGACAAAGCCGGGCGATGAGGGGTGCGGGCGCTTCCTGTGCCTTGCCGCGCGGTGTAGAGTCCCTGCCAAATCATACGGAGGCTCTCCATGGGCGATCTCGGCCCCCATATCGGCAAGCATGTCGACCGCAACCTGGCGCTGGAACTGGTGCGGGTGACGGAAGCCGCCGCGCTGGCCGCCAGCCGCTGGATGGGCAAGGGCGACAAGAACGCCGCCGATGGCGCCGCCGTGGACGCCATGCGCCGCGCCTTCGACACCCTCTCCATCTCCGGCACCGTGGTGATCGGCGAGGGCGAGATGGACGAGGCGCCGATGCTCTACATCGGTGAGAAGATCGGCCTGGGCGGCCCGGCCGTCGATATCGCCGTGGACCCGCTGGAAGGCACCACGCTGACCGCCAAGGGCGGCCCGAACGCCATGGCCGTGCTGGCGCTGGCCGAAGGCGGCGGCTTCCTGCACGCCCCCGACATCTACATGGACAAGCTGGCGGTCGGCCCCGGCCTGCCGGCCGGCGTGGTGGATATCGACGCCAGCCCGGAAGAGAACCTGCGCAACCTGGCCCGCGCCAAGAAGTGCGACATCTCCGACCTGGTGGTCTGCCTGCTGGACCGCGACCGCCACAAGGACAAGATCAAGGCCTGCCGCGCTGCCGGCGCGCGCATCATGCTGATCCCGGATGGCGATGTGTTCGGCGTGGTCGCCGTCTCCCAGCCCGAAGTCGGCATCGACATGTATCTCGGCAGCGGTGGCGCGCCGGAAGGCGTGCTGGCCGCGGCGGCGCTGCGCTGCATCGGCGGCCAGATGCAGGGCCGCCTGATGTTCGAGGACGACGAGCAGGTGAAGCGCGCGCTGGAAATGGGCATCACCGACCCGCAGCGCAAATACACCATGGAAGACATGGCGCATGGCGACGTGATGTTCGCCGCCACCGGTGTCACCACCGGGCCGATGCTGCGCGGCGTGCGCTGGCATGGCGCCGGCGCGGTGACGCATTCCATCGTCATGCGCAGCAAGTCCGGCACGGTGCGCTATGTGGAAGGCCACCACAACTTCGCGCTGAAGCCCAAGGCGTTCACCGGGTGAAGCCCGCCGGCAAGCCGGGCGCGGCGTGACCGCCCCGGCGGTTCTGGGCGTTGCGACCAGCCTGACCGGCCGGCGCTGGGTCTGGCGCGAGGGTGACCAGCGCATCGGCCTGGCGATTTCCCAGCGCCTGGAGGTCTCGGACGTGGTCGGCCGCCTGCTGGCCGCGCGTGGCATTGGGCTGGATGCGGCGCAGGACTTCCTGGACCCGACGCTGCGCGCGCTGCTGCCGGACCCCTCGGTCCTGATCGACATGGACAGCGCCGCCCAGCGCCTGGCCCATGCGGTGCGCACCGGGGAACAGGTGGCGGTGTTCGGCGACTACGACGTGGACGGCGCCTGTTCCGGCGCGCTGATGGTGCGCGCGCTGCGCGACCTGGGCTGCGAGGTGACGCACTACGTCCCCGACCGGCTGAAGGAAGGCTACGGCCCCAACCCGGGCGCCATTCGGGAATTGCTGGCCCGCGGCGCCACGCTGATCGTCTGCGTGGACTGCGGCGTGGCGGCGCATGAGGCCCTGGCCGTGGCGCAGGGCGAAGCCGATGTGGTGGTGCTGGACCACCACAAGGCGGAAGGCGCGGTGCCGCCGGTGCGGGCCGTGGTCAACCCCAACCGGCTGGACTGCACCAGCGGGCTGCGCAACCTCTGCGCCGCCGGCGTGGCCTTCCTGGCCATGGTGGCGACGCATCGGCTGCTGCGGCGCCAGGGCTGGTTCCAGACCCGCGAAGAACCCAAGCTGATCGAGTTGCTGGACATCGTGGCGCTGGCCACGGTGTGCGACGTGATGCCCCTGGTGGGGGTGAACCGCGCGCTGGTGGCGCAGGGGCTGAAGGTGATGGCCCGGCGCGGCCATGCCGGCGTGGCGGCGCTGCTGGATGTCGGGCTGGTGCGGGAAGCGCCCTCCGCCCATAGCCTGGGCTTCGTGCTCGGCCCGCGGATCAACGCCGCCGGGCGGATCGACGAGCCCGACCTGGGCATGCGCCTGCTGCTGTGTGACGACCCGGTGGAAGCCCGCGCCATGGCTGAACGCCTGGACGCGGTGAACAAGCGCCGGCAGGAGGTGGAGGCCGACGTGCTCGGCGCCGCCTTCGCCATGGCGGAAGCCCAGGCGGCCCAGGGGCTGCCGGTGCTGCTGGTGGCCGGCGAGGGCTGGCACCCCGGCGTGGTTGGCATCGTGGCCGGCCGGGTGAAGGAAAAGTTCAATCGCCCGGCCTGCGTCGCCGGGCTTGCGGCCGGCTTCGCCAAGGGCAGCGGCCGTTCCATCCCGGGGCTGGACCTGGGCGCCGCGGTCATCGCCGCGCGCCAGTCCGGCTTGCTGATTTCCGGCGGTGGCCATGCCATGGCGGCCGGCTTCGGCTTCGAGGCCGGCAAGCAGGCCGCCTTCCACGCCTTCCTGAACGAACGCCTGGCGCTGGCCAGCGGGCTGCCCGGCGCGGCCGACCTGGTGATCGAGGGCAGCGTCACGGTGCCGGCGGCCACCACCGACCTGGCGCGCCAGGTGGAACGGCTGGCCCCGTTCGGCGCCGGCAATGAGGAACCGGTCTTCGCCCTGCCGCGCACCCGGGTGGTGCGGGCGGATCGCGTCGGCAAGGAAGGCGCCACGGTGCGCGCCTATCTGGAAGGCGAGGCCGGCGGGCGGCTGAAGGCCATCTGCTTCCGCGCCAAGGAAGGCCCGCTGGCGGAGGCGCTGCTGGCCCCGGGCGGTGCGCCGCTGCACCTGTGCGGGCAGTTGCGCGCCGAACGCTGGAACGACGACACCACCGCCTGCTTCCATGTGGTGGACGCGGCGCGGGTGGTTTAGTCCGCGCGGATTCCCGCCGCGCGCACCACTTCGCCCCACTTGCGATACTCGGCCGCCACATGGGCGGTGAACTCGGCCCGGCCGAGCGGGGCCGGCTCGATGCCCAACTGGTGCAGCCGCTCGCGTGCCTCGGGCTGGGCGAAGCCGCGCACCATGGCTTCCGCCACCTTGTCCAGCACCACGCCCGGCGTGCCGGTGGGCACCTGCACGCCCCACCAGATCATCGCCGAAAACCCCGGCAGGCCGGCGGCTTCGGCCACGGTGGGGGCTTCCGGCGCGGCGAACCACTTCTCCGGGCTGGTCACCGCCAGCAGCCGGGCCTTGCCGTCGCGAATGGCGGGCAGGTAGCCGGGCAGGTTGTCGTGCACCAGGTCCAGCCGGCCGCCCAGCAGGTCCGTCATCAGCGGCGCGGTGCCGCGATAGGGCACGTGCTGCATCTGCACGCCGGCGGTGAAGTTGAGATATTCGGCCACCAGATGGCCCGAGGTGCCGTTGCCCGGGCTGCCATACACCAGTTCGCCCGGCCGCCGCCTGGCCAGGTCCAGCGCCTCCCGCAGCGTCCGCACCGGCAGGTCTGGCCGCGCCATCACGCCGTTGCAGACGTGGCAGCTCTGCGCCACCGGCACCAGGTCGCGCACCGGGTCGTAGCCCAGGCGCGGGTAAAGGTGCGGCCCCATGGCGGCGGCGCTGATGGTGGTGATCAGCAGGGTGTAGCCGTCCGGGTCGCTCTTGGCGGCCAGTTCGGCGCCGAGATTACCGCCGGCGCCGCCACGATTCTCGATCACCACCGGCTGGCCGATATGCGCGGCAATGAGCTGCCCGGTCAGCCGGCCCACCGCATCCGTGGCGCCGCCGGGCGGAAACGGCACCACCAGCCGCACCGGGCGGTTGGGCCAGGCGGGTTGCGCCAGGGCGGGCGCGGCAAGCAGGGTTCCAACCAGGGCACGGCGAGCGAGCATCATGCCGCGAGCCTACATGCTGCGGCGCGAAATCCACAATGCCTGATGGATATTCACGAAGCCATTTTGTGCAATCAGTCCACCTTGGCGCCGCTGACGCGCACCACCTCGGCCCATTTGGCGATCTCGGCGCGGGTAAAGGCGGTGTAGCTGGCGGGCGAGGTGCCGCCATCCGCGGTCAACCCCGGCGGGTCGGCGCCCAGTTCGGCCAGGCGCAGCCGATAGGTCTGTTCCTTGGTGATGGCGTCGATCTCGGCACCCAGCCGGGCGACGATCTCGGGCGGGGTGCGGGCCGGGGCCTGCACGCCGAACCAACTGGTGGCCTCGAACCCCGGCACCCCGGCTTCGGCCATGGTGGGCACCTGGGGCAGCGCCGGGCTGCGGGTGGCGCTGGTGACGGCCAGCGCGCGCAGCCGGCCATCCCGCAGGTGGCCGATGACGCTGGGCAGGTTGTCGCAGCCCACTTCCAGCCGCCCGGCCATGGCTTCCACCAGCATCGGCCCGGCGCCACGGAACGGCACGTGCAGCAGGTTGATGCCGGTCAGGTGCTTGAACAATTCCATCGTCATGTGCGGGCTGCCACCAGACCCGGCGCTGCCGTAGCTCAGCTTGCCCGGGTTGGCCTTGGCATGGGCGATCAACTCGGCCACCGAATGCACCGGCAGGCTGGGATGCACGAACAGCGTGTTCGGTACCCGCATCAGCAGGCCCAACTCCACCAGGTCGTCCGGCTTCACCGGCATGCGGGCGCCGAACAGCGTGTAGTTGATGGCGCCGGTGCCGACATTGGTGGTGTGCAGGGTGTAGCCATCCGGCTCGGCCCGGGCGGCCATCTCGGCGGCGATGTTGCCGGTGGCGCCGGCGCGGTTTTCCACCGCCACCGGCTGGCCCAGCCGGGCGGAGAGCCGTTCGCTGACCAGGCGGGCGGCAATGTCGGTGGTGCCGGCGGGCGGAAAGCCGCACAGCATGCGGATGGGCCGGCTGGGATAGGCCGCCTGGGCGCGGGCCGCGCCAGGCGCCAGGGCCAGTGCTGGCAGCGCCAGCCCGGCCAGCAGGGTTCTGCGCTGCATGCTATTCCACCCTGGCGCCGCTGCGGGCCGCCACATCGGCCCATTTGGTCCGCTCGGTGGCCATGAAGCGGTCGAACCCTTCCGGCGAGGAGCCGCCATCCGCCGTCAGCCCCGGCATCTCGCCGCCGAATTCCGCCATGCGGGCATGGAAGGCGGCTTCCTTGACGATGCCGTCGATCTCTCGCCCCAGCCGGGCCAGCGCCGGGCGCGGAATGGCCGCGGGGGCCAGGATGCCGAACCAGGCGGTGGTCTCGAAGCCCGGCAGCCCGGCTTCCTGCATGGTGGGCAGGTTGGGCAGCACGGCGCTGCGGGTGGTGCCGGTGGTGGCCAGCGCCTTCACCTGGCCGTCCCGGCAGAAGGCGAGGGCGGAGGGGATGTTGTCCATGCCCACATCCACCCGGCCGGCCAGCAATTCGGTCAGCATCGGCGCACTGCCGCGATAGGGCACATGCGTCATGTCGATGCCGGCCATGATCTTGTAGAGTTCCACGCAGACATGCGGGCTGCTGCCGATGCCGGCGGTGCCGTAGTTCAGCCCGCCATTGCGGCTTTTGGCCAGCGCGGTCAGTTCCGCCACGCTGTTCACCGGCAGCGACTTGCTGACCATCAGCACGTTGGGCACGCGGATGAACATCCCCACCCCGGCCAGGTCCTGCGGGCGATAGGGCATCTTGTCGCCATAGACCGCGAAGTTGATGGCGCCGGTGCCGATGGTGGTCAGCAGCAGGGTGTGGCCGTCGGGGTCCGACTTGGCGACGAAGTCGGCGCCGACATTGCCGCCGGCGCCGGCGCGGTTTTCCACCACCACCTGCTGGCCCAGCCGGGCGGAGAGCCGTTCGGCGCCGATGCGGCCGACCAGGTCGGTGGTGCCGGCGGGCGGGAAGGGAATGACCAGGCGAATCGGCCGCGTCGGCGACCATTCGGCGCTGCCTTGGGCGCGGGCCACGCCCGGGGCGGCCAGGGGGGTTACCAAGGGCGCCGCGATGGCGCCGGCGAGCAGGCTGCGGCGGGTGGTGCGGGTCATCGCCTCAATCCACCGTCGCGCCGGATTTGCGCACCACTTCGCCCCACTTGGCGATCTCGGCGCGGATGAACGCCTCGAACCCGGCCGGGGTGGTGCCGTGGTCCGGCCCGACATCCGGCTTCATGCCGCCCAGTTCCTCCAGCCGCGCCCAGGTGGCGGGGTCCTGCACCACGGCGTTGATCTCGGCGCCCAGCCGCTCGACGATGGGCCGCGGCGTGCGCGCCGGGGCCTGCACGCCGAACCAGGCGGTGGCGTCGATGTCCGGCAGGCCCTGCTCGGCGCAGGTGGGGCAGTCCGGCAGCGCCGGGCTGCGGGTGGCCGTGGTCATCGCCAGGGCGCGCAGCCGGCCTTCCCGCAGGTGGCCGATCACGCTGGGCAGGTTGTCCACCGCCACCTCGATCCGCCCGGCGATGACTTCCTGCAGCATCGGCCCCGAACCGCGGAACGGCACATGCGTCATCTGGATGCCGGCCACGGTCTTCAGCAACTCCCCGGTCAGGTGCAGGCTGGTGCCGCTGCCGCTGCTGCCGTTGTTCAGCTTGCCCGGGTTGGCCTTCGCATAGGCCACCAGTTCCGGCAGCGTGCGCACCGGCAGGCTGTTGGTCACGAAGATGACATTCGGCACCTTCAGCAGCAGCCCCACCGCGGCCAGGTCTTCCGGCTTGATCGGCATGCGCGGGCCGTACAGGCCATAGTTGATGGCGGCCGAGGAGATGGTGGCCATCAGCAGGGTGTAGCCGTCCGGGTCGGCCTTCGCGACCACTTCGTTGGCGATGTTGCTGCCGGCGCCGGGGCGGTTTTCCACGATGACCTGATGGCCCAGCCGCTGGCCCAGCGCCTGCGCCAGGATGCGCGCGGCGATGTCGGTGGTGCCGGCCGGGGTGAAGCCGACGACCAGGCGGATGGACTTGTTCGGGAAGCCGCCCTGGGCCCAGCCCAGCCGCGGGGCAGCGAGCAATGGGGCGGCGAGCAGCGTTCGGCGGTTGAGCATGACGTTTCCCTGGGCAGGCGCTTTGATGGCCTTGGCGCCATTCTCGGCGAAACGCCGGCCGCAGGGAAGCGCCGCCTGCGCTATTCCGCCTTGGCGCCGCTCAGGCGGATCACCTCGGCCCACTTGATGTTCTCCAGCCGGATGTATTCGGCGAAGTCGGCCGGGCTGCCGCCGCGCGGCACCGCGCCCAACTGGGTCATGCGGCCATTCACCGCCGGGTCGGCCAGGGTGGCGGCCACCGCCGCGTTCAGCCGCGCCAGCACCGCTTCCGGCGTGCCCTTCGGCACCTGCAGCCCGAACCAGGCATTGGCCTCGTAGCCCGCCATCGGCCAGCCCGGGGTTTCCGCCACCGTCGGCATCTCCGGCAGGGCCGGGCTGCGGCTGGCGCTGGTGACGGCCAGGCCGCGCATCTCCCCGGCGCGCACCAGCTCGATGGCGCTGGGCAGGTTGTTCACGCCGAAATCAACCCGGCCGGCCATCACCTCGTTCGCGGTGTCGGCGCCGCCGCGGAACGGCACGTGCAGCATGTCCACCCCGGCCTTGGCCTTCAGGTATTCGCCGGAAAGATGCAGCGAGGAGCCGATGCCCGAGGTGGCGAAGCTCAGCGCGCCGGGGCGGCGGCGGGCGTCGGCCAGCAGGTCCGCCAGGCTGTGGTAGGGCGAACGCTTGCCGACCACGATGATGTTCGGCAGGTCGGCGAACAGCGCCACCGGCAGCAGGTCCTCCGGCTTCCAGTTCAGCCGCGGCACCAGGTGCGGCATGATGGCGCCGCTGCCGATGCTGGCGAAGAACAGGCTGTAGCCGTCGCCGGGCATGCGGGAGGCAACCTCGGCGCCCACCGCACCGCCGGCGCCACCGCGGTTTTCCGCCACCACGGATTGGCCGAGCC
>CANBXZ010000136.1 GCA_947373495.1 Acetobacteraceae bacterium | reverse complement strand
AACGCGGCCAAGGACCCGGTGGCGAACATGGAACTGTGGCAGCGCCTGCTGGCCGCCGCCAAGCCGCACAAGGTGGAATGGAAATGGGTGCGGGGGCATAGCGGCAACGCCATGAACGAACGCGCCGACCAACTGGCTACCGCCGCCCGCCAGGCGCGGGGCTGAAGCCGAACGCCCGAAGGTTGCGCCTGCGGGCGCCTCAAACGCCAGGCGCATCGCCGCCGCGGCGCTTGGCTTCGCCGCCTGGGCGGCAACGGCCATGCAGGCGCCTGGGCCCTGCTGGCCAATGGCCGGGCCGCCCCGCACTGAAGCCACCCCCAAACGAAACAGGGCCGGCCCCCTGCGAGGCCGGCTCTGCAACCTTGCCCTGGTCTGCGCTTACAGCGAAGCCAGGATCGCTTCGGCCTTGCTCACCTCGAACGCGCCGGCGGCTTCCACCGCCACATGCGTCACCACGCCGTTCTTCGCCACCAGGGCGAAGCGCTGGCTGCGCACGCCCATGTTGCGCGGCGTCAGGTCCAACTCCAGGCCCAGGGCCTTGGTGAAGGTGGCGGAACCGTCGGCCAGCATCACCACGTCGTCACCGGTGCCCTGGTCCTTGCCCCAGGCGCCCATCACGAAGGCGTCGTTGACGGACAGGCAAGCCACCACATCCACGCCCTTCTTCTTGAAGTCGGCGGCATTCTGCACGAAGCCCGGCAGGTGCTTGGCGGAACAGGTGGGGGTGAAGGCGCCCGGCACGCCGAACAGCACCACGGTCTTGCCGGCGAAGAGCTCCTCGGTGGAGACCTCCTTCGGGCCTTCCGCGGTGCCTTGCATGATCTTCACCGCGGGAATCTTGTCACCAACTTTAATGGCCATTTTCGGTTCTCCTCGCCTCTGCCACTGATGTAGTGCCTTGCTGCCGTTCTGTCACCGGGCCGGCGGCGACGCGGGGCCGGATTTACCCGCCCGATCTACCCATTGCCGTGCATCCGCCCGGCGAGAGCTTGCGCCCCGGCCAGCCCGCCGCCATCTTGCCGGCATGGCGAGACGCACCCCTGGAGCCACGACCTCCACGCCCGACAGCACCGATGCGGCCGAAGCCCGGCCACGGGCGCCCCGGCGCCGGCGCGCGGCCAAGCGCCCGGCCGGCAGCGGCGGGGACTACCTGGTTGGCCAGTTGCTCATCGCCATGCCCAGCATGCAGGACCCGCGCTTCGCCCAAAGCGTCATCTGCCTGTGCGCGCACAGTGCGGAAGGCGCCATGGGCCTGGTGCTGAACAAACCGATCGACGGCATTTCCTTCGATGAACTGCTGCGCCAGCTGGAACTGGAACCCCACCCGCCGGAACGCCGGCTGCGGCTGGTGCAGGGCGGCCCGGTGGAAGGCGGCCGCGGCTTCGTGCTGCACACCACGGACTGGTCCAGCGACGGTTCCATGCGGGTGACCGGGGAGTTGGCGCTGACCGCCAGCCTGGACATCCTGAAGGCGGTGGCTGGCGGTGGCGGGCCGCGCCAGGGCGTGCTGGCGCTGGGCTATGCCGGCTGGGGCCCGGGCCAACTGGAGGACGAGATCCAGCGCAATTCCTGGCTTTCGGTCAGCCCGGACGAAGCCCTGCTGTTCAAGGAGGAAGCCGGCAGCATGTGGCGCCAGGCCATGGCCAAGCTGAAGGTGGACCCGCTGCTGCTGAGCAACGCCGCCGGCCACGCCTGAACCGGCCCCGCCGGCGGTTACCCCCCCCCCCGCGCGACGGCGCGGCAAGCCTCCCGCGCGACGGCGCGGCCAGCCCCGCGCGCGACGGCGCGGCTACCCCAGCGCGCGGCGGCGCGACCTTTCGCTCATCACGCAGGCGAACACCACGATGCAGCCGCCCAGTACCGTCGCCAGGTCGGGCCGGGTGTGCCAGATCATCCAGTCCAGCAGCACCGAAACCGGCAGCGCGGCGAAGCCATAGGGCCCCAGCCGGGCCGGGTCCGCCAGCCGGTAGGCGGCGGCCGAGCACATCACCCCGCCCCCGGCCAGCACGCCGGCGACCATCATCATCCCCAGGTCCAGGGGCCGCGTCGGCACCCATTGCGCCACGCCCACCGGGCCATAGACCGCCAGCCCCACCACCGCACCCCAGAAGATCAGCCGGGCCCAGCCGACCTCCTCCCGCAGCATGCGGTTCAGCGCCTGGGTCAGCGCGAAGCAGCCGGTGGCCCCCAGGATGCAGAGGTAGCCTTCCACCGAACCGCCCTGCCCCAGCATCCGCAGCACCGAGACCAGCACGCCGCCGAAGCCGATCGCGCTCCAGAACCAGGCGGCGGGGGGGACCTTCTCGCCCAGCAGCAGCGGCGCCAGGGCCAGGGTCATGAAGGGCGCGGTGAAGAACACCAGGTAGCCCTCGGCCAGCGGCACCCGGCGAAACCCCAGGTAGAAGCCCGCGGCCGACAGCACCATGATGCAGGACCGCAGCAGGTGCAGCCATGGCCGCGCGGTACGCAGCGGCCCGCCCGACCCGGGCAGGGCGACGCGGATGGCGAGGATCAGCAGCAGCACCACGGACCAGCGCACGCCGATCACCTGGGCCAGCGGATAGGTGCCGGACAGCAGCTTGCTGGTGGCGTCCAGCAGGCTGAAGCTGACGATGCCGGCCAGCAGCAGGGCTGGTCCCTTCAAGCGGCGTATCCTTGTTCCCCGGCGGCTGCGGTGCCTGCTCCGGCCGGGCGAGTCAATGGCGGCGGCTTCCCAACGGGCGCCGGCTGGGGCATTGACCGGCCCCATGACGCCCGCCCTCGCTTCCGCCCTGATGCCCCTGATGCGCTGCTTCGACCCCGAGGCCGCCCACAACCTGGCGCTGCGCGCCCTGGCCGCCGGCCTTGGCGGCCGCGACAGCAGCCAGGACGACCCGGTGCTGGCCACCACCGTGTTCGGCCGGCGCTTCGCCAACCCCATCGGCCTGGCGGCGGGGTTCGACAAGGACGCCCGCGCGGTGCTGCCGCTGATGCGGCTGGGCTTCGGCTTCGTGGAGGCCGGCACCGTCACCCCGCGCCCGCAGGCCGGCAACCCACGGCCGAGGCTGTTCCGGCTGGAGGAAGACCGTGCCGTCATCAACCGCTTCGGCTTCAACAATGCCGGGCTGGACGCCTATCGCGCCCGCCTGCGGGCGCTGCCGCGGCCGCTGCCGGCGGTGCTGGGGGCCAATATCGGCGTGAACAAGGAAGGCGCGGAACCCGAGCGCGACTACCCGCTGCTCTATGCCGCGCTGGCGCCGCTGGCGGACTACGTCGTCATCAACGTCTCCTCCCCCAATACCCCGGGGCTGCGGGACCTGCAGGCGGAAGGCCGGCTGGCCGCCATCCTCCAGGCCATGCAGCCGGCCCGCGCCGCCATGGCCAAGGCGCCGCCGCTGCTGGTGAAGATCGCCCCCGACCTGGCCGACGATGCCCTGCCGGCCCTGGTGGAAACCTGCATCGCCCATGGCGTGGCCGGGCTGATCGTCTCCAACACCACCATCGCCCGGCCGGAAAGCCTGCGCAGCCCGCGCCGCGCGGAGGCCGGCGGGCTTTCCGGCGCGCCGCTGTTCCAGCGTTCCACCGCGGTGCTGCGCCAGGTCTATCGCCATGCCGGCGGCCGGCTCGGGCTCATCGGCGTGGGCGGCGTCTCCTCGGGCGCCGAGGCGCTGGCCAAGATCAAGGCCGGGGCCAGCCTGGTACAGTTGTATTCCGCCTTCGCCTACGCCGGCCCGGTGCTGATCCCGCGCATCCGGCAGGAACTGGCGGCGCTGCTGAAGCAGGGTGGCTATACCTCGGTGACCGATGCCGTGGGCGCAGACGCCTGAACCGCCGACCCGGCGCAGCTTCCCTCCAGGAGAACGACGTGGACATCCTCGATGGCATCGCCCCGCTGGCAGACCGCTACGATGGCTTCGTGCTGGACCTTTGGGGCGTGGTGCACAACGGCAAGCGCCCCTACCCGGAAGCCCCGCACGCGCTGGCGCAGTTGAAGGCGCGCGGCAAGAAGGTGGTGTTCCTGACCAATGCGCCCCGCCGCGCCTGGTTCATCCAGGGCATGCTGGACCGCATGGGCCTGGACCGCGCGCTGTATGACGGCATCATGTCCTCCGGCGAGGCCACCTGGATGATGCTGCACGCGCGCCAGCACCCGTGGTTCGCCAGGCTCGGCCGCCGCGCCTTCCACATCGGGCCGGAGCGCGACCTTTCGGTGGTGGAGGAGGGCGTGGCCGAACTGGTGGCGACACCGGGCGAGGCCGACTTCCTGCTCAACACCGGGCCCGACCCGGACCGCGGCGCGCATGGCACCGACGCCTATGTGCCGGCGCTGCTGGAATGCGCCCGCCACAAGCTGCCGATGGTCTGCGTGAACCCGGACCGCGCGGTGATGGTGGGCAGCGAGCGGGTGATCTGCGCCGGCGCCCTGGCCGACATCTACAAGCCGCTGCACGACGACATCTTCGAGGTCGGCAAGCCCGACCCGACGATCTACGAGCCGGTGATGGAACTGCTGGGCCTGAGCGACCGCGGCCGGGTGCTGGCCATCGGCGACACGCCGCACACCGACCTGGCCGGGGCAGCGGCGGCGGGGATGGACGCGCTGTGGGCGCTGACCGGCCTGGCGGAGGCCGCGCATGGCCCGAACCCGGACCCGGCGGTGCTGGCGGCCGAGGCGCGGCGCGAGGGGGTGAAGCCCCTGGCCGCGGTGCGGGGGCTGCGCTGGTAGCCGGCCCATGCCGGCGGTGAAACCGCCCATCGCGCTGCTGGTGGCGATGACGGGGCTCGGCCCCTTCACCATGCAGATCCTGATGCCCTGCCTGCCGGCGCTGGCCGCGGCGCTGGCGGTTTCCTACGCCACGGCGCAGCTGACGCTCTCGATCTACCTGATCGGCGTGGCCTGCGGCCAGTTGGTGTACGGGCCGCTGTCGGACCGCTTTGGCCGCAAGCCGCTGCTGTCCATCGGGCTGGTGCTGTACCTGGCCGGCAGCGCGCTGGCGGTGGTCAGCCCCTGGGCGTGGCTGCTGGTGGTGGCACGGGTGATGCAGGCGCTGGGCGGGTGTGCCGGCCTGGTGCTGGGCCGCGCCATGATCCGCGACGCCTGGTCGCGCGAGCAGTCCGCCAGCGTGATGGGGCTGGTTTCCACCGCCATGTCGGTGGCGCCGATGATCGCGCCGCTGCTGGGCAGCCTGCTGGAGGAATGGTTCGGCTGGCGCGCCACCATGGCGGCCTGCCTGGCCTTCGGCCTGCCGCTGTTGCTGGCGGTGCGCTGGAAGCTGCCGGAAACCCTGGCGCAACGGGTGGACATGCCGGGGCTGGAAGGCTTCATCCGGGCCCATGTCGCGCTGCTGCGGGTGCCGGCGTTTCGCGGCTATTGCGCCATCACCGCCTGCACCACCGCGATTTTCTTCGCGTTCGCCGCCGGTGCGCCGTTGATCGTGGTGCAGGCCATGGGCCATGCGCCCACCAGCTTCGCGCTGGCGCTGATGTTCGTTTCCGTGGCCTGGAGCGGCGGCGCCTTCACCACCGCCCGGCTGGCGGCGCGGCAAGGCAGCATGCGGCTGCTGCGCTGGGGTGTGGGCATCGGCACCGCGGGCACCGCGCTGGCGGTGCTGTTCACGCTGACCTTGCCGGTCGGCATCGTGCTGTTCTTCCTGCCCATGGTCATCGTCGCCTGGGGCAATGGCATGACCCAGCCCAACGCCATCGCCGCCGCCATCAGCGTGCGGCCGGCGCTGGCCGGCACCGCTTCCGGGTTGATCGGTTCGGCGCAGATGGCCGGCGGCGCGCTGATGACCGTGGTGTGCGGCAGCCTGGAAACCGGCAATGGCGTGGCCACCGCCATCTGCATGCTGGTGCCGGCGATGGGCACCCAACTGGCGTTGGCCTATGCCCGGCGGGCGATGAGCTGACGTCCGATCGGCACGGACTGACGCGCCGAACAGGCGCTGATGTCCTGCCCGCGAAGGAGGTCCGTTCTCGGGCGCATGCAGCGGGCAGGCGGGCCACTGCTGAACAACGGCCACGGGCCTGGTTCGAAGGCCGCGGCACCGCGACATCGGATCACCGGCGCCGTTTCCGCGCAGGTTGCGGCGCGGAAACTGCCCTGGCCATTTGTTTCAGTGAGCAAATCCCGCCGGCCGGTGACGCAGCCCTGCCGGCATTCGCGCTAAACCCCCAGCGCCTCGGCCGCACCGGTCAGCGGTTCGGCGAAGGCGGGCAATTGCTCGGCGATGGCGGCGAAGGCCAGCCGCGCGATCGAGCGATAGCCGAGGTCGGAGAAATGCACGCCGTCATCGGCGCGGAAGCGGCGTTCGGTCTGGCCCGGGCCGGGCAGGCTGGGGCGGAAATGCCCGGTCGGGTCGCTGGTGGCGTCCCAGCTCGGCACCCACAGCGCACCGGCGGCGCGGGCGGCGGCTTCCTGGATCTCGTTCAGCTTGCGCGCCGCACCGGCGAAGGCGCTGTCGCGCATGTTGGGCAGGCCGATCCAGGCCACCGTCACGCCACGCTCCCGCGCGTCGCGCGTCATCAGCGAGACCTTGGCGCCATAGGCCTCGGCGAAGGCGGGGGTGCCGAATTGGTAGCGGGCCCGCGCGGTGCGGTCCACCAGCGGGCGGAAGTCGTTGGCGCCGATCCAGGCCAGCATCAGGTCCGGCTGGTTGCGCGCCACATTGTCCCGCGCCACCTGCACCCAGTCCCATTCGTCCGACCGGGTAAGGCCGGTGGCGTGGCGGGTGCCGTTCACCACGCGCAGCGCCGGGCGGCGGCGCAAGGGCGGCTGGGTGGAGAGATACAGGCCCTGTGCCAACGAATCGCCGCAGTACAGCAGGGTGACGCCACCGGGTGGCACGGCACTGGGCTGACCGGCGGGCGCACCATTGGGCACGCCAGCGCTGGCATCGCTGGGCTGCGCTGTGGCCCGGCGAATCAGCAAGGGGGCGGCCAGGAGCGTTCCCAGCGCAATGCGGCGAGCTAAGGTGATTGTCATGGGCGATTCGGCGCTGTCTCTCGATATATGACGACGCTGCACTGCAACACTAGATAGCCAGACCGAGGAGGCAACATGAATTCCATCGCCGCTGCACGACGCCGGCGCGATGTGCTTTCCCAGTTCGGTCTCGGCCTGGCCCTGACCGCCTGCGACACCGGCGAGATGCGCCAGGGTGCGCAGCCGGCCGGGGCCTTCCGCTCGGTGGGAGAGTTGGCGGCCTGGCGGCCCGACTGGTCGCTGCCGGTGGCGGCGGAGACGGTCGGCTGGACCGCCTCCCCCAGTGAACCGTTGGCCCCGCTGACCCAGGCGCTGGCGCAGTTGGCGCAGGGCCAGGCGCGCCAGCCGGTGCTGGTGGTGCAGTTCGGCGACAGCCACACCGCCGCGCATTTCTTCACCTCCCGCCTGCGGGCGCTGTTCCAGGCGCGCTATGGCGCGGTGGGCCCGGGCCGCATGTCGCCCGGCGGCGCCGCGCCCAGCTACACCCGGCCGCCGCTGGTGCAGGTGGAACAGCAGGGCAATTGGCAGGCTGCCTCCGCGCTGCGCGCCGCCACGCCGGGGCCGTTCGGTGTCGCCGGCTGGCGGCTGCGTGGCCAGGGTGCCGGCAGCCGGCTGGTGCTGCGCTCCACCGAGGCCGATGGCTTCGACCGCTTCACGCTGGACGTGCTGGTGCAGCCGGAGGGCGGCAGCTTCCGCCTGGCGCTGGATGGCGAGACCGGCCCGCAATTGCGCGCCGCCGGTGGCCTGCGCCGCCGCGCGCCGATCCCGATGGAATTGCCGCACCGCTACCGCGAGGTGGTGGTGGAACTGGTCGGCGACGGCCCGGTGGACCTGCTGGGCTGGGGGGTGGAGCGCCGCGGCGCCGGGGTGCTGGTGGAAGGCCACGGCATCAACGGCGCCACGCTGGATATGCTCGGCAACATGGACCAGGAGATCCTGCGCGGCGACCTGGCGGCGCGGCCGCCGGCGCTGATCATCCTGGCCTATGGCACCAATGAGGCGGTGGACCCCGCCCTGACCGAGGATGCCTACGCCGCGATGCTGACCGAACGGGTGCGGGCGCTGAAGCGCCTGGCGCCGCGCAGTGGCATCATGCTGCTGGGCGCGCCGGATTCCGCCCGGCGCTACGGCCGGCTGCTGACCGGGGCCTGCCGCGGCTGGCACCCGCTGCCTGGGCTGGCGGCGGTGAAGGCGGCGCAGCGGCGCGTGGCCCGCGCGGAACGCCTGGCCTACTGGGACTGGGCCGAGATCACCGGCGGCACCACCTGCGCGCTGGACGCCCTGACCCGCGCCTCGCCGCGCCTGGTGCAGGACGACCACCTGCACCTGACGGCGGATGGCTATCGGGCCGGTGCAGAGCGGCTGTTCCAGCACCTGATGCGGCCTGCTACGCTGGGTGCGACGCAAACCTAGGGGCGTTGAGCCCGGGGCCTTCGCTCCCCGCGTGAACGCCACTCCAGCCCCAGGCCGCCTGCCGCATGCTGTTTCCCACCGGCGTCTTCGCGCTGTTCTTTCTCGTGGTCTTCGCGGCGCACTGGCTGCTGGTGCGCTACCCTCCGCGCTATGCTCCCTGGGCCGACCGGGTGCTGCTGCTGGGCGCCAGCCTGGTGTTCTACGCCGCCTGGGACCCGCGCTTCTGCCTGCTGCTGCTGGCGCTGGGGCTATGGGCCTGGTGGACCGGCCGGCTGGTGGCAGCCTTGCCGCTGGAGGAACGGGCGCTGGCCCTGCCGGGCGCCGTGGCGGTGCCACTGCTGGTGCTGGGCTACTTCAAATACGCCGATTTCTTCATCGCCGAGGCTGGTGGCCTGCTGGCCAGCCTGGGGCTGGAAGCACCGGCCCTGCTGGGCGTGGTGCTGCCGGTGGGGGTTTCGTTCTTCGTGTTCCAGGCGCTGTCCTATGTGCTGGACGTGCATCGGGGCGACGCCCTGGCCGAACGCAGCCCGCTGAACGTGCTGGTGTATGTGTGCTTCTTCCCGCATTTGGCCGCCGGGCCCATCGTGCGCGCGGCGCATTTCCTGCCCCAGGTGGCGCAGCGGCCGGATGCGTCGCGCCTTCCCTTCGTCATGGCCGGGCTGCTGATCGCCGGTGGCCTGGCGAAGAAGCTGCTGCTGGCCAATACCCTGGCGACGGAGCTGGTGGACCCGGTGTACCGCGACCCCACCGCCGCCGGCCTGGCCGACGCCTGGCTGGCCTTCTACGGCTATGCGGCGCAGATCTACTGCGACTTCAGCGCGTATTCAGACATGGCGATCGGCGTCGCCGCGCTGCTCGGCTTCCACTTCCCGCGCAACTTCGACCAACCCTACCGCGCCGCCTCGCTCAGTGAGTTCTGGCGGCGCTGGCACATCTCGCTGAGTTCCTGGCTGCGGGATTACCTGTTCATCCCGCTGGGCGGGTCGCGGGGGGGGGAGGCGCGGACGGCGCGCAACCTGCTGCTGACCATGGTGCTGGGCGGGCTGTGGCACGGCGCGGCCTGGCGCTTCGTGCTGTGGGGCGCGCTGCATGGCGGCGGGCTGGTGCTGGAACGGGCGCTGGGCTGGCGCGGCGCGAAGCAGGGCTGGCGCCGCTGGCTGGCCATGGCGCTGACGTTCCACGTGGTCTGCCTGGGCTGGGTGCTGTTCCGCGCGCCCGACATGGCGGTGGCCGGCGGCCTGCTGACGGCCATGGCCTCGGGGGCGGAGACGGCGGTGGCGAACCAGAAGCTGGTCGCGCTGGTTGGGGTGGCGCTGGCGCTGCACCTGCTGCCGGGCAACTGGACCCAGGGGCTGGAACGCGGCCTGCGCTGGCTGCCGGCGCCGGCCTATGGGCTGGCCTTCGGCCTGCTGCTGCTGGTCATCATCACGCTGGGGCCGGTCGGCGTGGCCCCCTTCATCTACTTCCAGTTCTGATGGCCATGGACCTGCTCATTCCCCCGCGGCCGTCCAATGGCCACCTTGGCGCGGCGGCCAGCCAGCGGCATCAACCCTGGCTGCCCGGCGCGGTGCCGTTGCCGGTTTCGGACGATTTCTCCGCCGCCAGCGCCACCCACCGGCTGCGCGGCGTGGCGCTGGGCCTGGTGCTGGCGGCGCTGGTGCTGGCCATGGGCCGGTCCGCCCAGATCGTCGACGCCGCCTATGGGCTGGACACGCTGCCGGGCACCGAGATGCTGATCGCCGCCGCCGAAGCCTGGCATGAGCACATGACCAGCCTGGGCGTGCCGGAAGCGCTGACCGCGCTGCGCCAGGCCCTGGGCGTCGCCTCCGAATAGGGCGCGCTACGGGATGCTGGCGGGAAAGTCGTGCCGGCCGGCGGCGTTCAGCGGCAGGGCCACCACGGCACGCACCGCCGCCAGCGGCAGCGGGCCATACAGATGCGGGAACAGCCCGGGACGCTTGCCACCGGCCGCGGCTTCCCAGCGCAACGCCGCGCCACAGGCGGCGGCCTCCACCTCCACCAGCACCAGCCCGGCCTGGCCGGCGCGATGCTTCGCCGCCGTGGCGCGCAACTGCCAGGCGGTGGAGAAGTGCAGGAAGCCGTCGCGCCGGTCATCGGCACTGCCGTGATAGGCCCCGGCGGCTTCCGCCGCCTGCCAGTCCGCGCCATGCACCAGGGTGTAGATCAGGGCTTCCATGCCGCAGGCTTAGAACAAACGCCCGGCGG
>CANBXZ010000135.1 GCA_947373495.1 Acetobacteraceae bacterium | reverse complement strand
GCCGGGTCGCCCTATGCCCGCATCTGCCGCATGGCGGTGCTGGAAAGTGGCCTGGCGGACCGGGTGAGCGAGACGGAAACCACGCTGCGCGACCCGATGGCGGCGGTGCTGCCCCATAGCCCGGTCGGCCGGGTGCCGGCGCTGCTGCTGCCGGATGGCATCACCCTGACCGAGACCACCCTGGTGCTGGGCTGGCTGGACCGGCTGGGCGCCAGCCCGCGCCTGCTGCCGGCCGATGCCGCCGGGTTGGCGGCCTATGGCCGGGTGCTGGGCCTGCTGGACGGCATCGCGGTATGGAACCGCGAGCTGCGCCGGCCGGAGCATGAGCGCAGCCCGGGCGTCATCGCGCTGGAAGCTGGCCGCGCCAGCCGCGTGGCGGATGCGTTGGAGCGGGATGTGGCCGCCGGCGGGTATGGCCGGCTGGATGCCGGCTGGCTCGCCCTGGCTGCCAGCCTTGGCTATTGCGACCGGCGCCATACGGTGTGGCTGTGGCGCGAGGGCCGGCCGGCGCTGGCGGCCTGGCAGGACCATGCGGCGGAACGCTGCGCCTTCCAGTGCACCATGCCGCCGCTCAGCGGAATTTAGCGAATCCTTGCCTGCGGTGCGGGCATCGCCAGGCGGGAATCACGCGATATATCAACAAGCTGGAGCGTGAACGGCGCTTCCTGCGGCGCCGATCATGCACTGGCGCCTGGTGAACGCCGTGGCGCCGGGCCAGCCGCGCCTAAAGGTACCAGCCCTCGCCGGCCGCGTGGTGTGCCAGCACCGTGGCCGCCAGGGCGTTCCAGTCCGGTGCCGCGGCGCTGGCGGCGTGCTGCGTGCTCTCCCAGGCCAGCAGGGTGGCGACCGGCCCGCCCCAATAGCTGCCGGTGGCGCTGAACCAGTCATTCTGCGCCGCGGCCACCAGGTTCCAGTCAACCACCGCCGGGCTGGTTGGCGCCACGCCCGCCAGGGCCACGCCATTGGCCGGGGTCCAGGCCGGTAGGCCGGCGCTGTCGTACACCGCATTGCCCTGGCCGGGCTGGGTGCCATCCGCCGCCAGCCGGCCATAGCCATAGCCATAGAACAGCGTGCCCTCCGCCGGCAGGTCGGCGCTGAAATGCAGGCTCAGGCCGGTCGTGCCCAGCAGGCTGGCATGGTCGGCCCAAACCGTGCCGCCGGCGCCCTGCACCGACCAGCCGAGGCCACTGGCGGCCGCGGCGCCCAGCGGCGCCAGCGTGGTGGCGGCGTCGGGCGCCAGTTGCACCTCCAGCGTGTCGGCCGCCAGCGGCGTGGCGGCCACCACCATCGGCCCCAGATTGGCCAGGTTGCCGCCGGCCAGGGCCACCGGACTGCCGGGCAGGGCATAGCCGGCCCATTCCTGTGCCAGGGAAGCCGCGATGCGGTGCGCCAGCAGGGTGGCATCCGCCGCCGACATGTGGTCGCCGCCATAGGGGTGGGTGTTGGCGCCCTCGGCGTCGAAGCGGAAGGTCATGTCCAGGTCCTGCGCCCGGGCGGCGATGGCGGCGTTGAAGCCGGTATCGGCGGCCAGTTGCTCCATGCCGGCGCGCACCGCCTGCACCGCGGCGTCGTTACTGAACTCATAGGGAATGGCGCTGACGAACATGTAGGGCGCGGTGGCGGCGTCCTGCCCCAGGGCCTGGCGCAGCAGCGCGGCCTCGGCGCGCACCGCGGCGGCCCAGGTGCCGGCTTGCAGCGCCGGGTCGGTGCCATCGTATTCGCTGTGCAGCCACAGCACGGCGGTGCTGGTGGCGCCCTGGTGCTGCGCCGCGAAGGTCAGCAGGCCTTGCTCGGCGGCCTGAGGCTGCCATTGGCCGTCGCTGCCCTGGCGCATCCAGTCCCCCAGAAAGGCCGAGGCGCCGACAATGGTTTCCGCCCCCGGCGTGTACCAGTCGCTCAGCAGCCGCACCTGGTTGGCGGTGCCGGTGAAGCCCAGCAGCCCGGCGACTTCCTGGGCCATGGCCTGGCCGGTGTCGGCGGCCAGCAGGAAGGCGTTGGACTGCCCGCGCAGCAGGATGTCGAGTTGCATCGGTCACGCTTCCCTGAGTTTCGCGGCATGGCGGCAAAGCGCGGCAACCGTTGGCGTTCCCGCCGCGCAGGCGGAATGGTGCCGGGCGTTGCCGCTGCGCCCGTTTCGGCGATTTCGCCGCCAGGCGATCCCGCTCCAGGGCGTCATCGCCTGAGGTGCGCTCACCGAAAGGCGTGAGTCACGCGACACATCAACAATCCAGAGCGGGATCGGCGCTTCAGTCAGTGCCGATCCCGCTCTAGGCTCCGGCGCACAAGACCGGGGGGAAACGATGCGCTGGTTGGTTCTGATGTTGTCGCTGGTGGCGCAGGCCGCGCCGGCGGCGGAGATACAGGTGATGATCTCGGGCGGCTTCACCGCCGCCTACCGCCAGGTGGCGCCGGGCTTCGAGGCCAGCACCGGGCATCGCCTGGTGACGGTGCAGGGCGGTTCCATGGGCACCGCGCCCACCGCCATTCCCATGCGGTTGCAGAACGGCGAGCCGGCCGACGTGCTGGTGATGGTGGGGGAGGCGCTGGACGCCTTGCAGCAGCAGGGCCGGGTGGTGCCGGGCAGCCGGGTGGCGCTGGCCAATTCGGCCATTGGCATGGCGGTGCGCCAGGGCGCGCCGAAGCCGGATATCCGCACCGTGGAGGGGCTGCGCCAGGCGCTGCTGGCGGCGCGCGGCGTGGGCTATTCGGCCAGTGCCAGCGGCCGCTACGTGAATGGCCCGCTGTTCGAACGCCTGGGCATCACCGCGCAGATGCAGGGCCGCACCCGGCTGGTGCAGGGCGAACCGGTGGCCAGCGCGGTGGCGCGGGGCGACCTGGACCTGGCGTTCCAGCAGGTGAGCGAGTTGCTGCCGGTGGCCGGCATTCAGTTTGTCGGGCCGCTGCCGGAGGCGGTGCAGCACTACACCATCTTCGCCGGCGGCGTGGCCGCGGCGGCGCGCCAGCCGGAAGCGGCGGCGGCGCTGCTGCGCTACCTGGCCGGGCCGGCGGCGCGGGCGGCCATTGAGGCCAGCGGCCTGCTGCCGCTGCCCTAGCCTGGTTCAGGCCTTGGGGGAGCGCCAGTAGGGCACGACCTCGCCGGTGACCTTGATGGTCATCGGCGCGCCGGTGCGGTCCACCTTGTTGCCGATGGTCAGCCGCACCCAGCCTTCGCTGACGCAGTATTCGGCGACGTTGGTCTTTTCCTCGCCCTTGAACTTGATGCCCACGCCGCGTTCCAGCGCCGCTTCATTGAAGAAGGGGCTCTTCGGGTGGTTGGAGAGGTGGTCGGGGGGCAGGTCATCGCTCATGCGGCGGGGTTTAGAGCAAACTCCGCCGTGGTGGAATCACCCGGACGCGCAATTTCCGCGGCTGGCCTTGACCAGGGCGTATGTTCTTTATATGTTCTCAATCAAGGCGCGGCCCTGGCCGCTGCGGCGCTTGCTCCTGGGCCGCCGTACCACTCCCCCCTGGTCGCCAGCCCCCTGGCGGCCTTGCCAGGGTCGCGCCGCGTTGCCCTAGCCCTGCGCCTCGCCCTGGTCCACCAGCGCGAACACCTGTTGCCGCAACTCGGCCCGCCGCACCTTGGCCATGGCTGTCGCGGTGCGCGGGAAGCTGGGCAGCACCACGCAATGCACCCGCTGGAAATAGGGGGTGAAGCTGGCCCGCGCCTGGTCCTGGGCAGCCTGGGTCAGCGGGAAGGGCGCCTGGATGGCAACCACCAGTTCCTCCACCCCGGCTTCGCTCAGGCGGGTGAACAGGCAAACCTCCTGCACCGCCAGCTGGCGTTGCAGGTCCTGTTCCAGTGGTGCCGTCGGCAGCTTGCGGCCGGCCACCACCACCACGTCGCTGGCCCGGCCGAGGATGCGCACCCGGCCATCCGCCCGGCGCACCGCCAGGTCCCCGGGATGGAACCAGCCGTCACGGAAATGCTGGGCGCTGGTCGCCGGGTCGTCCAGGTAGCCGGAGCAGTCGGTGGCGTGGCGCAGGATGCGCAGTTCGCCCTGTTCGCCGGCCGGCAGTTCCTGGCCGGCGTCGTCCACCACCTGCACCGGGCGTTCCGCCGGGGTCAGCCACAGCAGGTCCTCCGGCTGTTCCAGCCGCTGGCTCAGGCTGAAGGTGGTCAACTCGGTGGAGCCATAGACCACCAGCATCGGCCGGCTGAGGAAGGCCAGGCCCATCTGCAGCATGTCCTGGGTGACGAAGCCGCCGCCCGGCCGCAGGTCGCAGTCCATCGGGCCGCGGCCGCTTTCGGCCCAGCGGGCATGGAGTTCCCGCAGCATCGGCGGCAGCACGAAGGCGCTGGTCGGGGCGTGGTCGAAGAAGCGGCTGGCCTGGTCCGGCTTCTGGTCGAACACCACGCAGCCGCCGGCCCGCCAGACCGCCGGCGGGGCGTGAAAGCCGATCATGGTGGCGCTGGGGAAGGCGATGCCGTGGAAGATGGTGGCGGCGTCGAAGCCCCATTTGCCGGCCTGTTCCTGGCTGTGGGCCGCCTGGAGTGCGCCGGGGATGAACAGCTTCTTCGAGGTGCCGGTGGTGCCGGAACTCAGCAGCAACTGGCCGCCGAAGGGCGGGGCCGGCGGGCTGGGCTGGTCCAGCGGAATGGCGTCCAGCCCGGCCAGGGCGTCCAGCCCCAGGGCGACGAAGGGCACCCCGCCCAGGGTGCTGCTGCGCAGGTCATGCTGGTGCTGTTCCGCCGCCGAGATCACCAGCAGCGCCATGTCGCGCAGCCCCAGGCTGTCCGCCTGGGCCAGGGAGATCACCGGCACGATGTTCAGCCCCAGGCTGCGCAGCGCCAGGGCGGCGCACCAATGGTCCGCCAGGTGGTGGATCAGCAGCAGCGCATTGCGCCCGGGGGCCGGGTTCATGCCGGCGAAATGGCGACGGAAGGCGGCGATGCGGCGGTAGAACACCGCATAGGAAATCGCCCTGCCATCCTGCACGATGGCGTTGCGGTCGGGCGCCCGCAGCGCCTGGGTGCGCAGAACCTCCAGCATCAGGCGGCCGTGGGGCGGATGTCCGCCGCGCGATAGCCCTGCGCGAACAGCAGTGCCCGCAGGCCGCAATGGTCCACCTTGGCGCGGGCGGCGCCGGCCACCACCGGCTTGGCGTGGTAGGCCACGCCCAGCCCGGCGGCCTGGATCATCGCCAGGTCGTTGGCGCCATCCCCCACCGTCAGCGTCGCCGCCAGCGGCAGGCCCAACTCCCCGGCGAGGCGCTTCAGCGTGGCCAGCTTGGCGTCGCGGTCCAGGATGGGGTCGGCCACGGTGCCGGCCAGGGTCTCGCCCGCCAGTTCCAGCGTATTCGAGTAATGCTCGTGGAAGCCGACCAGCGCCGCCACCTTGCCGGTGAAGAAGGTGAAGCCGCCGGAGACCAGCACGCAGCGCGCGCCATGCGCCCGCATGGTGCCCACCAGGTCCAGCGCGCCGGGCATCAGTTCCGTGGCCTGCCAGGTGGCTTCCAGCGCAGTGGTGGACAGGCCCTTCAGCATGCCGACGCGTTCCCGCAGGGCGGCCTTGAAGTCCAACTCCCCGTTCATCGCCCGCCTGGTGATGGCGGCGATCTGCTCCTTCAGCCCGGCGAAGGCGGCCAGTTCGTCCAGCGTTTCGCTGGTGACGATGGTGCTGTCCATGTCGGCCAGCAACAGCTGCTTGCGGCGACCCTCGGCCGGGGCGGCGATGAGGTCCACCGCGGCATCGCCCAGCGCCTGGCGGGCGGCGGCCATGGCCTGTTCCGCGGCCAGCGCGGCGAAGGGCAGGTCGGCGGCCTCCTCGGGCGCCAGCCAGTCCGGCGTGCCGGCATCGGCGCCCAGCGCCACCAGCGCGGCGCGGGCCTGGGTGATCTGGGCGGTGGCCAGGCCGCCCGGCGGTGCTATCAGCGTCAGGATATGCGACATGGATCGGCCCTTACGCGATGACTGACCCGGAAGGAAGCCCATCCACGGGGCCGGCCGCGCTGCTGCTGGCCGGGCCGACCGCCAGCGGCAAATCCGCCCTGGCCCTGGCCCTGGCGCAGCGCCTGGGCGGCGAGGTCATCAACGCCGATTCCATGCAGCTTTACCGGGAGTTGCGGGTGCTGACCGCACGGCCGACCGCGGCCGAGGAGGCCCTGGTGCCGCATGCCCTGTACGGGGTGCGCCCGGCGGCGGCGGCGGCCAGCGTGGCCTGGTGGCGCCAGGCCGCCCTGGCTGAGATGGCCCGGGTGCGGGCGGCCGGGCGGCTGCCCATTCTGTGCGGCGGCACCGGGCTGTACTTCCTCGCCCTGACCCAGGGGCTTTCCGAGATGCCGGAGATCCCGCCCGAGGCACGGGCGGCGGCGCGCGCCCTGGTGGCCAGCGCCGGCCCGGCGGCGGCGCATGCCCGGCTGGATGCGGCCACCGCCGCCGGCCTGCGCCCCAGCGACAGCCAGCGCATCGCCCGCGCGCTGGAGGTGCTGCTGGCCACCGGCCGCGGCCTGGCCGAATGGCAGCGCGAGGCCCCCGGCACCGGCCCGGCCCGGCATGAAGGCCACCCCTGGCGCTTTCGCGCCCTGCTGCTGGCGCCACCGCGGGAGGCGCTGCGGGCCGCCATCGCCAGCCGATTCGGCGCCATGCTGCGGGATGGCGCGCTGGAGGAGGTGCGGGCGCTGGCGGCCCAGGGGGAAGGGGAAGGGCAGGGGTTGGACCCCGCTCTGCCGGCGATGCGGGCCCATGGCGTGCCCGAGTTGCTGGCGCATCTGCGCGGCGAGATCACGCTTGAAGCCGCCGCCCGGCAGGCCACCTTGAACACCGGGCAGTACACCAAGCGCCAGGCGACCTGGTTTCGCCATCACCCGCTGGCTGCCCCGCCGCACGCGCATATCATCCATGCGCGGTTCGCCTCTGTCGCGCAATTTCCAGAAAGTCAGATGGCGGAAATCTTCGCGTTTGTTGATTCGTGGCGTTGACGCGCCGCAGCAGGCCCTATAACGGTGCGCGCCTCGCCGCCGGGCGGGCCTTGCCATTCGAGAAAGCCACAGCATCATGTCCGCCGCCATCCAGCAGAACGCCACCGCTGCCACCCAGACGATGTCGGGTGCGGAGATCGTGCTTCGCGCGCTGAAGGAACAGGGCGTCGAGGTCATCTTCGGCTATCCGGGTGGCGCGGTATTGCCGTTGTATGATGCGCTGTTCCAGCAGAATGCCATTCGCCACATCCTGGTGCGGCATGAACAGGCCGCGGTGCATGCGGCGGAAGGCTATGCCCGTTCCACCGGCAAGGTGGGCTGCGTGCTGGTCACCAGCGGCCCCGGCGCCACCAATGCCGTCACCGGCCTGCTGGACGCGCTGATGGACAGCATCCCGCTGGTCTGCCTGACCGGCCAGGTGCCGACCCACCTGATCGGCAACGACGCCTTCCAGGAAGCCGACACCACCGGCATCACCCGCCCGGCCACCAAGCACAACTACCTGGTGAAGGACATCAAGAAGCTGGCGGGGGTGATGCATGAGGCGTTCTACGTCGCCCGCAGCGGCCGCCCCGGCCCGGTGGTGGTGGACCTGCCGAAGGACATCCTGATCGGCCAGGGCCCCTACCATGAGGCGCCGACCGCGCCGCACCGCAGCTACCGCCCGCAGCGTGAGCCGAACCCGGAGATGATCGCCCAGGCGGTCAAGCTGCTGAAGGGCGCCAAGCGGCCCATCGTCTATGCCGGCGGTGGCATCGTGAATGCCGGCCCGGAAGCCAGCCGGCTGCTGACCGAGTTCGTCCGCCTCACCGGCATGCCCTGCACCAATACGCTGATGGGCCTGGGTACCTTCCCGGCCAGCGACAAGCAGTTCCTCGGCATGCTGGGCATGCATGGCACCTACGAAGCCAACATGGCGATGCATGGCTGCGACGTGATGCTGAACATCGGCGCCCGGTTCGACGACCGGGTGACCGGCCGGCTGAACGCCTTCGCGCCCACCGCGAAGAAGATCCACGCCGATATCGACCAGTCCAGCATCAACAAGAATGTGCCGGTGGATGTCGCCATCATCGGCGATGCCGGGCTGACGCTGAAGGCGCTGCTGGAAGCTTGGCAGGCCAGCGAGCAGCCGCGCCACACCGGCGCCCTGGCCGACTGGTGGCGGCAGATCGAAGGCTGGCGCGGCATCCAGTGCCTGCGCTACCAGCAGGAAGGCAGCATCATCAAGCCGCAGCACGCCATTCGCCGGCTGTATGAGATCACCCAGGAAATCGGCCGCGAGACCTTCATCACCACCGAGGTTGGCCAGCACCAGATGTGGGCGGCGCAGTATTTCGGCTTCGACAAGCCGAACCACTGGATGACCTCGGGCGGGCTCGGCACCATGGGCTATGGCCTGCCGGCGGCGATGGGCGTGCAGATCGCCCACCCGGACGCGCTGGTCATCGACATCGCCGGCGAGGCCAGCATCCTGATGAACATCCAGGAAATGGCGACCATCGCGCAGTACCGCCTGCCGGTGAAGGTCTTCATCCTGAACAATGAATACATGGGCATGGTGCGCCAGTGGCAGGAACTGCTGCATGGCGGCCGCTATTCGGAAAGCTACAGCGCCGCCCTGCCGGACTTCGTCAAGCTGGCGGAAAGCTTCCACGCCCGTGGCGTCCGCATCACCCGGCCCGAGGACCTGGACGCCGGCATCCGCGAGATCCTGGCGCATCCGGGCCCGGTCATCGCCGATATCGCCGTGGCCAAGGACGAGAATTGCTTCCCCATGATCCCCTCCGGCGCCGCGCATAACGAGATGATCCTGGGCCCGGGCCAGGAAGGCGGGGTGAAGGGCGTAACGGACGAAGGCAAAGTGCTGGTCTAGCCACCAGCCGCGTTCCGTGCCATTGGCGCCGCCGCAGGGTGGCGCCCTCGCCCTCCTGCCTGCGAATAAGACCATGCCAGACAATAACGAGAACAAGTTGCGCAACGCCACCATCGCCGTGCTCGTGGACAATGAGCCGGGCATCCTGGCGCGCGTGGTCGGGCTGTTTTCCGGCCGCGGCTACAACATCGAAAGCCTGACGGTGGCGCCGGTCGACGAGGACCGGACGATCTCGCGCATCACCATCGTCACCGGCGGCACCGAAATGGTGATCGAGCAGATCAAGGCGCAGCTGGACCGCCTGGTGCCGGTGCGCAAGGTCTGCGACCTCAGCCTGGAAGGCGCCCACCTGGCGCGGGAGCTGATGCTCATCAAGGTGGTCTGCACCGGGGAGCAGCGCATGGAAGCGCTGCGCCTGGCCGACGCCTTTCGCGCCCGCGTGGTGGATGCCACCACCGCCAGCTTCGTGTTCGAGATGACCGGCAATGGCGACAAGTTGGAAGCCTTCACCGCGCTGATGCGCCCGCTGGGTTTGGCGGAAGTGGTGCGCACCGGCGTCATCGGCATTGCCCGCGGCACCTATTCACTCAAAGCCTGAACCAAAAGGAGACGCGATATGCGCGTTTACTACGACCGCGATGCGGATGTGAACCTGATCAAGGCCAAGAAGGTCGCGATCATCGGCTTCGGCAGCCAGGGCCATGCCCATGCCATGAACCTGCGCGACAGCGGCCTGGCCGACGTGGCCATCGGCGTGCGCGCCGGCAGCAGCTGGAACAAGGCCGAGGCCGCCGGCTTCAAGGTGATGACGCCCGCCGACGCCGCCAAGTGGGCCGACGTGGTCATGATGCTGACCCCGGACGAGCTGCAGGGCGACATCTACCGCGAGAGCCTGCATGCCAACATGAAGCAGGGCGCCGCCCTGGCCTTCGCGCACGGCCTGAACGTGCACTTCAACCTGCTGGACCCGCGCCCGGACCTGGACGTGTTCATGATCGCGCCGAAGGGCCCTGGCCACACGGTGCGCAGCGAATACCAGAAGGGCGGCGGCGTGCCCTGCCTGGTGGCGCTGGCGCAGAACCCCTCGGGCAACGGGCTTGAGATCGCGCTGTCCTACGCTTCCGCCATCGGCGGCGGGCGTTCGGGCGTGATCGAGACCACCTTCAAGGAAGAATGCGAAACCGACCTGTTCGGCGAGCAGGTGGTGCTCTGCGGCGGCCTGGTCGAGCTCATCAAGGGCGGCTACGAGACGCTGGTGGAAGCTGGCTACGCCCCGGAGATGGCCTACTTCGAGTGCCTGCACGAGGTGAAGCTGATCGTGGACCTGATCTACGAAGGCGGCATCGCCAACATGAACTACTCCATCAGCAACACCGCCGAATACGGCGAGTACGTCACCGGCCCGCGCATCATCACCAGCGAGACCAAGGCTGAGATGAAGCGCGTGCTGACCGACATCCAGACCGGCAAGTTCGCCCGCGACTGGATGCTGGAGAACAAGGTGAACCAGGCCAGCTTCAAGGCCACCCGTCGCCGCCTGTCCGAGCACAGCATCGAGGAAGTGGGCGAGAAGCTGCGCGCCATGATGCCCTGGATCAAGAAGGGCGCCCTGGTCGACAAGGCGAAGAACTGAGCCTGCAGCCCCAGGCGCCGGCAGCCGCCCAGGCGACTGCCGGCTGCTCGGCCCGCGATGCGGGCCGGTTGTACGAAACGGCCGTGGTGGCAACACCACGGCCTTTTTGTTAGCGTTCCCGGAAACGGAGGAACGCATGTCCATCACCCGCCGCGCGCTGGCGTTGGCCGCACTTGCTGCGCCCGCGCTCGCCATGCCCGCCTTGGCCCAGCCCCAGCG
>CANBXZ010000134.1 GCA_947373495.1 Acetobacteraceae bacterium | reverse complement strand
GCCGACATGCCGATGTGCCTGGTGGTGAAGGCGGACAGCCCGGTGAAGGACCTGCCGGACATGATCGCCCGCGCCAAGGCGGCGCCGGGCACGGTGAGCTATGGCAGTTCCGGCGTCGGCAGCATCACCCACCTGGCCTGGCTGCTGATTGAGAACAAGGCCGGCGCCGAGTTCCTGCACGTGCCCTATCGCGGTGCCGGGCAGGCGGTGAACGCGGTGTATACCGGGGAAATCCAGGTCTATATCGGCGACCTGGGCCTGCTGCTGCCGCATGTGCGGGACGGCCGGATGCGCATGCTGGGCGTGACCAGCGGCACCCGGCTGGCCATGCTGCCGGAGGTTCCGGCCCTGGCCGAGACGCTGCCCGGTGGCTACGACCTGCCGATCTATTATTGCCTGCTGGGCCCGGCCGCGACGCCGGATGCGGTGGTGCAGCGCCTGCTGGCCGAGATTGAGCCGATGCGCGCCGGCGGTACCCTGGCGCAGCGCGTGGCCGCCGGCGGCGGCACCATGCTGCTGAACGGCCCGGCCCCACTGGCCGAGCGGATGCGGGTGGAAACCCCGCAGTGGAAGGACGTGCTGGGCAAGGCGGGCATCCGGCCGGAATAGGCCACCGCCGGCCTGGCAAGCCGCAGACCGATCGGCACTGACTGAAGCGCCGATCCCACGTTGCCGTATTGATGTGTCGCGTGCCTCATGCCTTGCGGTGAGCGCACCTCAAGCGGTCATGCTCTGGAAGCTGTTGTTCGAGCGGCTGATTCACGCCGCCCGTGCTGCCTCCGGCGACGATCAGACGTTAGACCAGCCGCACCGTCTTGCTGTGCAGCGTGCGGCCCAGCAGGCGCTCCGCTGCCTCGCCCGCCGCGCGCAGCCTGGCCATGTCCAGCCCGGTGTCGTAGCCCATGGCTTCCAGCGCCGTGGCCAGGTCCTCGGTGCAGGTGTTGCCGGTGAAGCCCTCGCCATAGGCGATCTTGGCCGGGTGGCCGCCGGTGCCGCCCAGCGCGGTATCCGCATGGGTCAGCCCGGCTTCGATCGCCGCCAGCGTATTGGCGATGCCGGTGCCACGGCTGTCATGGAAATGGGCGATGAAGGTGGCTTCCGGCAGCGCGCCGTGCAGCCAACCGATCAGGTCCCGCACCCGGGGCGGTGTGGCGCTGCCGATGGTGTCGCCAATGGCGATGCGCGTCACGCCCATGGCGGCGAAGCGCTCGGCATCCTCCAGCACGCGTTCCGGCGTGGTCGGGCCGTCGAACGGGCAGTCGAACGCCACCGAAATGGTGCCCACCAGCACGAACTGGCCGCGCGCCAGCGCCGCCATCTCGGCCACATTGGCCCATTGCTCTTCCCGCGAGCGGCGCAGGTTCTTGGCGGTATGGCCCTCGCTGGCGGAAACCAGCAGCGAGAGTTCCTCCGGCCCCCAGCCGCCGGCCTGGGCTTCCAGCGCCCGCTTCACCGCCTGCGGGTTCGGGCAGGTGGCCTTGAACAGCACGCCCGGGTGGCGCTTCACCCCCTTCAGCACGGCTTCGGCATCGGCGAATTGCGGCACGTGCTTGGGGTGGGAAAAGCTGGTGATCTCGATCCGCTTGAAGCCCACCTCGGCGATGCGGTTGATCATCTCGATCTTGGTTTCGGCCGAAATCTGCGTGGTTTCGTGTTGCAGGCCGTCGCGGGCGAAGCATTCGCACAGCACCAGCGGGGCATGGCTGGCGGCCAGGTTGCCGTCCAGGTCGGCCAGCAGCAGCGCGGCGTCGTCGGTATGGGTGTCGCTCACAGGCCGAGTTCCTTCAGGGTGGCGATAACGCCTTCCGGGTCTTGTGCCACGCGGGCGCCCGCCGCGGCCAGGGCGGCCAGCTTGGCGGCCGCCGATTCGCGGTCGCCGCCCACCAGGGCGCCGGCATGGCCCATGCGCTTCTCGCGCGGGGCGTGGCGGCCGACCAGCATGGCCACCACCGGCTTGGGGCAGGTCTTCACCGCCTCGGCCAGGGCGTATTCCTTGTCGCCACCGATCTCGCCGCAATACAGCACCGCCGCGGTGCGCGGGTCCGCGGCCAGGGCGGCCAGGTATTCGTGCGGGTTGCGGCCGGCCACCGTGTCGCCGCCCACATGCATCACCGCGCGCTGGCCGATGCCCGCCATGGTCAGCATCCGCGCCGTGGCCAGGGTAAGGGTGCCACTGCGGCAGATCACCGCCAGCCGGCCGGGCATGCAGAAGCTGGGGGCGATGCTGCCCAGCAGCCCCTCATTCGGCACGCAAAGCCCCAGCGTGTTGGGCCCCACCAGCCAGCACCCGGCTTCGCGCGCTGCCTTCGCGGCGGCAATGGCGTCGTGCACCGGCACGTATTCGGCCGCCACCACAATGGTCGGCACCCGCCGGGCGGTGCAGGCCCGCACCGCGTCCAGCACGCCTTCCGGGGGCGTGTAGATCACCGCCGCGTCGGGCGCCTCGGCCAGCGCGTCCAGGCTGTCCAGCAGCGGGAAGCCAGCCAGGGTTTCGCCGCCGCGACCAAGCTGGATGCCGGCGACGATCCGCGTCCCGGCCTCCTGCATCGAGGCGACCTGGGCCGCGGCATAACGGCCGGCCGGGTTGAACACCACGACGCGGCGGGGGAAGCTGTTGAGGAATGGTGCGTTTTTCACGAGGTGAACGGTGCGGCTGACTGAGCATGATGGCAAGGCGCTGCTGCGGCGGCACGGCATTGCGGTACCGGAAGGGCTGCTGCTGCAAGGCCCGCCCTCGGCCACAGCCAAGGGCGTGCTGAAGGCCCAGGTGCTGGAAGGCGGCCGTGGCAAGCGCGGCCTGGTGCGCCTGGTGGCGCCCGGCGAGGCCCCGGCGGCAGCGGCGGCGATTCGCGGCATCCTCGGCGACTCCACCGCGCCGCTGCTGCTGGAACAGGCCGTGGCCATCAAGCGGGAGATCTACCTGGCGCTGCGGGTGGATGGCACCGCCCAGGGCATTCAGTTGCTGGTCCACCCCGAGGGCGGCGTGGATATCGAGACCACGCCCGGCCTGCTGCGCTGCGACCTGGACCCCGAGGCGCCGGGCCAGTTGGAGGCGATCTACGCCTTGCTCGCCCCCGCCTTCGCCCCGGCCCTGGCGGCGCCGCTGGCCCGGCTGGCGCTGCGGCTGGCGCGGGTGATGGTGGCCGAGGACCTGGACCTGCTGGAGATCAACCCGCTGGCGGTGCTGGAGAATGGCCGGCTGATGGCCTGCGACGCCAAGCTGGTGCGCGACGACAGCGCCGCCTTCCGCCACGACGCCCCGGCGCTGTCCGCCGCGCTGGAGGATGCGGCGCTGACCCCGCTGGAACGCCGCGCGCGCGACCAGGGCTTCCAGTTGGTGGAATTGCCCGGCGGCACCGTGGCCATGGTTACCGCCGGCGCCGGACTTGGCATGCTGATGCTGGACCTGCTGGCCGATGTGGGCTGCCCCGCCGCCTGCTTCATGGACAACGTGCCCGGCGGGCCGATGGACAGCACGCCGGAACGGCTCGACGCCGCCTATGACATCGCCCGCCGGCCGGAGGTGAAGGGGGTGATGTTCTACACCACCCTGGCCAGCCGCCCGCTGAAGGCGCGGGTGGATGCGCTGGCCGAGGCCATCCGCAGGTCGCCGCCGCCGAAGCCGCTGTTTGTCGGCATCGCCGCCGGGCATGCGGCGCTGCGCGGCTATTCGCTGGACCAGGCCCGCGCCGACCTGGCCGCGGTGGGCGTGGCCGCGCTGCACGACAATCCGCACGACCTGGTGCGCGCCGTGGCGGCCGGGCTGGCCGGCAACCATGGACAGGGCATTCGTTGACCATGTAAACCAACGTCTGGGAAAGCTTGGGAAACGTCGCGCGCATGAGGCCAACAGGCATCGAGACCACGCAGCCCAGCGCGGCCAATCCGCTGGCCGCCTGCCTGGAGCCGGCGGCGACGCTGGTGGTGGCGGAAGCGGCGCTGGGTGAGGTGGCGCTGCGCCAGGTGGCGGCGCTGGCCCGCGCGGTGGACGTAACCCTGGCGCTGCGCGGCGACGGCGCGGCAGAGCGCGCGGCGGCGCTGGGCGTGGCCGTGGCGCTGGCCCCCGGCACGGCGCTGCCGGCGCCGGCCGTGGTTTCGCCCGGCCCGGCGCTGCTGGTGCGGGAAATCCGCCTGCATCGCATCGCCCTGCCGCTGAACGAGCTCTACGTCTCCTCGATGTACCTCACCGCCAGCCAGGCCCGGGTGGTGGTGGAGGTGCGCACCGCCGGCGGCCTCATCGGCTGGGGCGAAAGCCATGCCACCGCCCTGCCCCGCCTGCAGGCGCTGGCCAAGACCTGGCTGGGGCGAGACCTGGCGCGCGACCTGCCGGCGCTGCGGCGCGGCTTCGGCCGCATCGGGTTCGACAACCGCGACGGCCGCAACGCGCTTTCCGCCTTCGCCGGGCTGGAACTGGCGGCGTGGGACCTGCAGGCCCAGGCCGCGGGCCAGCCGCTGCGCGCGCTGCTCGGCCATGCCGGGCCGGTGCGCCCGCTGCCGGTGGCCTGCCCGCTGCCCGCCGCGGTGCCCGGCCGGCTGGTGGACCGTGCCGAACTGGCCACCCACATGGCCGACACCGGCAATGCCCAGCGGGTGGCGGAGCTGGCGCTGGGCTACAAGGCGCGCTTCGGCATCAACGCCTTCAAGTACAAGTCCGCCGGCACCGGCGCCGCCTGGGACGTGGCGGCGCTGACCGCGCTGCGCGGCGCGCTGGGGCCGCAGGCGAAGCTGCGCTTCGACCCCAACGCCGCCTATTCCACCCACGCCGCCCTGGCGCTGTGCCGCCAGCTGGAACACCTGGGGCTGGAGTTCTTCGAGGACCCGACCGATGGGCTGGAAGGGCTGGCGCGGCTTGCGGCGCATCTGCAAACACCGCTGGCCACCAACATGTGCGTCATCGCCCCGGAACACCTGGTGGCCGCCCATCGCCGCGGCCTGAGCGTGACGGTGCTGGGCGACGTGTTCCTGTGGGGCGGCGTCGAGGGCCTGCGCCAGATGGCGCTGGCCGCCCGCGCGCTGGGGCATCGGCCGGCGGTGCACAGCTTCTACGAAAGCGGCGTGGTCACCGCCGCCAACTGCCACATCGCCCTGGCGCTGGGCATGGACAGCCCGCACCCGATGGATTGCGGCTGGCCCGGCCTGGCCGCCGATATCGGCCCCGGCTTCACGCTGCGGGATGGCGCCATCCATTGCCCGGATGGCCCCGGCCTCGGCTTCACTCCCCATCCCGAACAGCTCGTCGCGCTGGCCAGCGCCGAAGCCGTCATCCTTCGCTGAAAGGCCCCGTCATGTCCTCGCCGCCCGACCGCTTCGGCCCCTATGACGAACACACCCAGCCGCAGGTCCCCATCGAGCACTACGCCAACACGGTGCTGCGCAACCCGCGCCGCGCGCCCTTCGTGCGGCCGGTGACGCGCAGCGAGCTGACCGGCCCGCTGGACCTGGCCAGCAAGCTGCACCCGGGCGACATCAACCTGGCGGTGCTGGACGGCAAGCCGGCGCAGGGCCAGCTCATCCATGTCGGCGGCCGCATCCTGGACGAGGATGGCCGTGGCGTGGCCAATACGCTGGTGGAGATGTGGCAGGCCAATGCCGCCGGCCGCTACTTCAACCCGCTGGACCAGCGCGACGCGCCGCTGGACCCGAACTTCATCGGCAATGGCCGCTGCATGACCGACGAGCACGGCCGCTACGGCTTCTTCACCATCAAGCCCGGCGCCTACCCGGTGCCCAACAGCAACCGCTGGTGGCGGCCGCCGCATATCCATTTCTCCCTGCTCGGCCCGGCCTCGCTGTCGCGCCTGGTGACGCAGATGTACTTCCCCGGAGACCCGCTGAACGCCCACGACCTGCTGCTGCTCAGCATCGCCGACCGCGAGGCGCAGCACCGGATGGTGAGCCAGCAGGTACCGACACAGCAGATCGAGGGCGAATGGCTCGGCTTCACCCACGACATGGTGGTGCGCGGCCGCCACGCCACGCCGCCGCTGCATTGAGGACCCGGCCATGACCCTGCCCAATGCGCCCCTGGTGCCCACCGGCTGGCAAACCATCGGCCCGTTCTTCCCCCGCACCTTCTTCCAGGAAGCCGACAACGACCTGACCCGGCTGGCGCTGGACGCCGCTCCCACCACCCGGGGCGAGACGGTGATCCTGTTCGGCCAGGTGTTGCAGGAAGGCGGCGGCGCCTGCGTGAACGCGGTGCTGGAAGCCTGGCAGGCCGATGCCGGCGGCCGCTTCCGCCACCCGGCAGACCCCGAGGCCAGCCTGGCCGACCCCGCCTTCATGGGCTGGGGCCGCGCCTGGACCGACGCCGAGGGCCGCTACGCGTTCCGCACCATCCTGCCCGGCGGCTACCGCGACGCCACCGGCACCCGGGCACCGCACATCAACCTGGGTCTGCTGGCCTCGGGGGTGATGCGGCGGCTGGTGACCACGGTATTCTTCCCGGACTTCGCCGCCGCCAATGGCGCCGACCCGGTGCTGGGCGTATTGCCGGCGGCGCTGCGGCCGAAGCTGGTGGCGGTACCCGAAGGCCAGCGCGACAACTGCCGCGCCTTTCGCTTCGACCTGCTGCTGCGGGGCGAGGCCGACGAAGAAACCCCGTTCTTCCTGGATTGACGTGAGCACCGTACGCACCATCAAGGATCTGCTGAGCTACCGGGTCCACAAGCTGGCCGGGGCGCTTTCCCGTGGCGCCGCTTCCCGCTACCGGCGGGAATTCGATGTCAGCCTGGTGGAATGGCGCACCATGGCGCTGCTGGGGGATTATTCGCCGCTGTCGCTGAAGCAGTTGGCGGCGCTGGCGGCGTTGGACAAAAGCCTCATCAGCCGCACCGTCACCGCGCTGGCCGACCGTGGGCTGGTGGAACGCACCGTCAGCCAGGCCGACGCGCGGGAAGTGGCGCTGAAGCTCTCCCCGGCCGGGGTGGCGTTGCATGCCGGGCTGATGCAGGCCGCCCGGGAACGCGACGTGGCGTTCCGTGGCGTGCTCTCGGCCGAGGAACTGGACGTGCTGGACGGGCTGCTGACCCGGCTGGAAGCCGAGGCCTGGCGCCAGACCTGAAGCGTTCCGCGGAACGCTCCAGGCCAGGCCGAGGGTGGCCTCAGCGGCAGCGTTGCAGTTGGATGAACTCCCACGGGCTCGGCAGTTCGCCCACCGGCACCTCGATCAGCGTCGGGCCATCGGTATTGGCGAAGCCGCGCTTCAGGGCGCCGCGCAGTTCCTCCGGGGTGTGGGCGCGCAGGCCGGTGGCGCCGAAGCTTTCCGCCAGCTTGACGAAGTCCGGGTTGCGCAGGTCGCTGGCAATGGTGCGGCCGCCGAAATTGGCCTTCTGGAAGCCCTTCACATTGCCATAGGCGCCGTCGTTGAACACCACGGTGACCAGCGGAATGCCGTGCTGCACCGCCGTGGCCATTTCCTGCACGTTGAACATGAAGCCGCCATCGCCGGCCACGCTCAGCACCCGGCGATGCGGCATGGCGGCCTGGGCGCCCAGCGCGGTGGCGAAGCCCCAGCCCAGCGTGCCCTGCAGCCCGGTGCTGAGGAAGGTGCGCGGCGCATAGACCGGGAACACCAGGCGGGAGACGTAGCCGCACTGGGTCAGTTCATCCACGAAGATGCCGTCTTCCGGCAACTCGTCGCGCATGGCCTGCAGGAAGGCCACCTGCGGCGCCAGCTTGGCGCGTACCTTGGCCATCACCTCCGCCTTGGTGGCGGCGATGGCTTCGGCCCGGCCGGGGCGGGCGCGGTTGTACTTGCCCAGCCGGGCGGCGATGGCGCCCATCACCACCGCGGCGTCACCCTGAATGCCCAGGCTCGGGGCGCCGAAGCGGGTCATTTCCTCGGCGTCCACATCCACCCGGATCACCTTCAGCCCGGTGGTGCCCCAGACCCCCAGCGGGTTCTGCCCGCGGGTACCCACCAGCACCACCACATCGGCCTCGGCCCACAGCTTGTGTCCCACCGGCAGGCGCACATCCAGCGGGTGGCGGTCGCTCAGCACGCCGCGACCCATGCGGAATGCCATCACCGGCGCGGTCAGGGCTTCCGCCACCGCCTGCACTTCCAGGCTGGCATCCAGCGCGCCACTGCCCACCACCAGCATCGGGCGTTCGGCATTGCCCAGCAGGCGGGCGGCCTCCTCCACCGCGTCCTCATCCACCGGGGCCGGCGGCAGGCCGCTGGCGGCGACATGCGGCGCCACGTTGGCGGTGCGCTGCCAGATGTCCATCGGCACCTCGATGCCCACCGGGCGCGGCCGGCCGCTCAACAGCTGGCGGAAGGCTTCCTCCACCGCCGGCTGCACATCGGCGATGCCCTTCACCACGGTGTTCCACTTGGTCAGCGTGCCCAGGATGCTGGTCTGGTCCACGATCTCATGCAGTTGGCCGGTGTAGCGGCCAATGCTGTGCAGCGGGATCTGCCCCACCACCGCCAGCACCCGGGCATTGTTGGAATAGGCCGTGGCCAGGGCGGAGGCGGCGTTCAGCATGCCGGGGCCGGGCACCACGGCCACCGCCTGCGGCTTGCCGGTGGCCATGGCGGCACCCAGCGCCATGTAGGCGCAGCCCTGCTCGTGCCGGGTATGCAGCACCTTCAACTGGTTCTGGGCATGATACAGCGCGTCGAAGAACGGGTCGTTCTGTACCCCCGGCAGCGCGTAGATCGTCTCGATGCCGTTGGCCACCAGGCCCGACACCACCGCTTCCGCCGCGTTCATCCGCTCGGCCATGACATTTCCCTTCCCGATCTGGTGAGCGGATGGTGCGGCGGCGCAGGTTGCGCGGCAAGCCCGGGCAGGCTGGGATGGGGCAAAGAGGAAGCCCCCAATGCACCGTCGCGCCCTGCTCGCCGCCCTGGCCGCCCCCGCCTTCGCCACCACCACCGCCCTGCCCGCCCGCGCCCAGGGCGGCGCCTGGCCGGAACGGACGGTGCGGATCGTGGTGCCCTACCCGCCGGGTGGCTCCAACGACATCCTGGGGCGGATATTGGCCGAGGCGCTGCGCGAACGGCTGGGCCAGGCCTTCGTCATCGAGAACCGCGCCGGCGCCGGCGGCAATGTCGGCGCCGATGTGGTGGCCAAGGCGGCACCGGATGGCCACACCCTGCTGCTGACCGCGCCGGGGCCGCTGGCCATCAACGACCAGGTCTATCGCAACATGCCCTACGACCCGGCGAAGGACCTGGTGCCGGTGGCGCTGGTGGCGACCGTGCCGATCGTGCTGATGGTGAACCCCGCCCTGCCGGTGCATTCGGTGGCGGAACTGGTGGCGCTGGCCAAGGCGCGGCCGGGGGCGCTGAGCTTCGGCTCCTCGGGCAATTCCAGCACCAACCACCTGGCCGGGGAGTTGCTGAAGACCCTGGCCGGCATCAACATCGTCCACGTGCCCTATCGTGGCGCGGCGCCGGCGATGACCGACCTGGTGGCCGGCAACATCGCGCTGATGTTCGACAACATGCCCGGCAGCATCCTGCAGATCCGCGACAACCGGGTGCGCGCGCTGGCGGTGGCCGGCGCCCATCGCGCCCCGGTGCTGCCGGAAGTGCCGACCGTGGCCGAAAGCGGCGTGCCGGGCTTCGAGGCCGAGGCCTGGTTCGGCCTGGCCGCGCCCGGCGGCACTTCGGCGGAACTGGTGGCGCGCATCAACCAGCAGGTGAAGGCGGCTCTCGCCCTGCCCCAGGTGCAGGCCCGCTTCGTCGAGGCCGGGGCGGTGTCCTCCACGCTGGACGCCGCCGGCTTCGCCCGCTTCGTTGCGGCCGAACGGCAGAAATGGGGCGAGGTGGTGCGCGCCAGCGGGGCGCGGGCGGAATAGCCGCGGCCGCTTCGGCGGGGGGCATCGACAGCCAGCCGCATCCCGGCATGATGCGCGCCGATTCTCCGGGAGGGACCCCACCATGACCATCGGCTTCCGCATGCGCCCCGTGACCCGCCGCGCCACGCCCGAGCAATGCGCCCGCGCGGCCAAGCTGCCGGCGGCGAATATCGGCGACGTGATGAACCGCCTGCAGACCATGCGCGGCGGCTTCGCCCCCTATGGCGGCAAGCGCATCGTCGCCGGCCCGGCCTTCACCCTGCGCAGCCGCAGCGGCGACAACCTGATGCTGCACCACGCCATCGACATCGCCGAGCCGGGCGACATCATCGTGGCCGATGGCGGCGGCGAACTGGCCATCGCCATGACCGGCGAGCTGATGATGGGCCACGCCGAAAAGCGCGGTATCGAGGCTGTCATCATCGACGGTGCCATCCGCGACAAGGCGGAGCTGGCGACGATGAACCTGGGCATCTGGGCCTGCGGCGTCACCCCCTCCGGCCCCTACAAGGACGGCCCGGGCGAGATTGGCGTGCCGGTTTCCTGCGGTGGCCAGGTGGTGATGCCGGGCGACATCATCATGGCGGACGAAGACGGCGTGGTGGTGATTCCGCTGGAGGAGGCCGAGGCCGTGCTGGCCGCGGCCGAGGCGCATCACGCCAAGGAAATCATCGCCACCGCCGCCATCAAGGCCGGCACCTGGGACCGTGGCTGGGTGACCGACAGCCTGAAGTCCAAGGGCTTCAAGGGGCTTTAGCCACCTCCACGAGCAAATGCCGGCCGGTAACATGGCCCTGCCGGCGTTTGCTCAATCCACCTCAACGAGCAAATTCGCCGTTCGGTGACGCGGCCCTGCCGGCGTTTGCTCTAAGTACCCCTTGGCGTGCGATGGGGTGCCA
>CANBXZ010000133.1 GCA_947373495.1 Acetobacteraceae bacterium | reverse complement strand
AGCCGGCGGCGATGACCGGCACCTCCCTGCTGCGGCCGGCCTGACCTTGCGCAAGCCGCGCCGCCGCGCCGCGCTGCTGGCCTGGCTGGCGTTGGCCGCCCCGGCCCGGATTGTGCCGGCGTGGGTGGCACCTGCCTGGGTCGCCACGGCCGTGGTTGCGGCGGCCTTGGTTGCGCCAGCCGTGGTTGCGCCAGCCGTGGTTGCGCCAGCCTGGGCCCAGGCCGGCAACGCCCAGGCGCCGGCACCCGGCCAGCTCAACCTGTTGCAGTTGCGCGAAGCCCAGCAACGCGCCAACCAGGAACGCGAGGCCGCCGAGGCCGCCGCCATGCGCGCCCGCGCCCTGGTGCTGGAGGAACGCCGCCTGGCCGAACGCCGGGTGGCCATCGCCCGCCGGGTGCAGCAGGCCGAAACCCGCCTGGCCGAGGTGGACGACCTGGCCCGCAGCGCCAACCTGGCCGCCGCCTATGCCCGCCAACAGGTGAACCAGCGCGCCGTCAGCCTGGCACCGTTGGTGCCGGTGATGCGCCGGCTGTCGCTGTGGCCGGCGGAATCCCTGCTGGCGGTGCCGACCTCGGCCGAGGATGCGGTGCGCGGCCTGCAATTGCTGCAGGCCCTGTCCCGCCGCATGGCGGACGACATCATGGCGCTGCGCATGGCGGAACAGGATGCCGAGCGCCAAAGCGCCGTGGCCAGCCGCCAGTCCCAGGAACTGGCCGCCGCCCAGGGTGCCGCCCAGCGCCTGGCGCAGCAGCTGGAGGAGGAGATGGCGGAGGCCCGGCTGCTGCAGACCGGCGCCAGCACCGCGGAGATCGAGACCGGCCGCCGCGCCCAGGAAGCCGCGGCCCGCGCCGGCACGCTGGAAGCCGCGCTGGCCCAACTGGAACGGGACCGCCTGGCCGCCGCCCGCCGCGCCCAGCAGGAAGCCGCCACCCGCCGGCTGGACGCACCGCCCTTGCCGGCGCTGCCGCGTGGCGGCCGGGCGCTGCCGGTGGCCGGCCAGGTGGTGCGGGAGTTCGGCGCCGCCGGGGAAGCCGGGCCTACCCGGGGCACCACCTTCCAGGCCCCGGCCGGGGCCCGCGTGGTCAGCCCCTGCGGCGGCCGGGTGTCCTTTGCGGGACCGTTCCGGTCCTACGGCAATTTATTGATTGTGGATTGCGGCGACGCCTACCATTTTGTCCTCGCCGGGCTGGACCGGCTTGACGTGGCGGCTGGCCAGCGCGTTCTGGCCGGGGAACCCGTGGGTGTGCTGGCGACGACGGAAGGCCGGTCCCGCGCGAACCTCTACCTGGAGCTTCGCCACCGTGGGCAGCCGGTTGACCCGCGGCCCTGGCTGGCGGCACGCGGGTAGCGACAAGGGTTTATTCATGGGCTGGCCCGCAGGCTGGCCCGCAGGAACAAGGTTGGCCGGATGATGGCGAAGGTTCGGACGGTGGCGGCGGTCTCGGCGGCATTTGCGGCCGGGTTGATGGTGGGCCCCATGGTCGCGGCCTGGGCCCAGGACGGCGGCCGCGCCGAAACCTATCGCCTGCTCAGCCTGTTCGGCGACGTGTTCGAGCGGGTGCGCGCCGAATACGTGGAGCCGATCAACGACCGCGAGGCGGTGGAAAACGCCATCAACGGCATGTTGACCGGGCTGGACCCGCACAGCAGCTACCTGAACCAGCGGTCCTACCGGGACATGCAGGTGACCACGCGCGGCGAATTCGGCGGCCTGGGCATCGAAGTCACCCAGGAAGGCGGCTGGATCAAGGTCATCAGCCCGATCGACGAAACCCCCGCCGCGCGCGCCGGGGTGAAGCCGGGCGACCTCATCACCCACCTCGACGGCGCCTCGGTGCAGGGGCTGACGTTGCAGGAAGCGGTGGAGAAGATGCGCGGCGAGCGGGGCACCCCGATCAAGCTGACCATCCGCCGCGAAGGCAGCGAACGCCCGGTGGAACTGAGCCTGACCCGCGACGTGATCCGCCCGCAGGTGGTGCGCTTCCGGCTGGAGGGCAACGACATCGGCTATGTCCGCCTGACCAGCTTCAACGAACAGACCGACACGGCGATGCGCCGCGCCGTGACCGCGCTGCGCCAGCAGGCCGGCACCAATCTGCGCGGCCTGGTGCTGGATTTGCGCAACAACCCGGGCGGGCTGCTGGACCAGGCGGTGCAGGTCTCGGACGACTTCCTGGACCAGGGCGAGATCGTCTCCACCCGTGCCCGCCGCAGCGAGGATGCGCAGCGCTGGAACGCGCGCGGCGGCGATATCGCCCAGGGCCTGCCCATCGTGGTGCTGGTGAATGGCGGCAGCGCCAGCGCCAGCGAGATCGTGGCCGGCGCCCTGCAGGACCATCGTCGCGCGATCGTGCTGGGCACCAAGAGCTTCGGCAAGGGCAGCGTGCAGACCGTGATGCCCATTCCGGGCAATGGCGCCATCCGGCTGACCACGGCGCGCTACTACACGCCGTCCGGCCGCAGCATCCAGGGCACCGGCATTGCGCCCGACATCGAGGTGCTGGCGGCGCGGGAGGACCAGGCCTCCACCGTAAGCCTGCGCGAACGCGAGGCCGACCTGCGCCGCGCCCTGCGCAATGAGGGCGGGGTGCCGCCGGCCCAGGTGGTGATCCCGCCGCTGAACCTGCCGGCGGGCATTGCCGAAAAGGTGGTGCGGCTGCCGCCGGAAGGCGCCCCGGCCTTCGACCCGGCCAAGCCGGAAACCGACTTCCAGTTGCAGCAGGCCACGCAGTTGCTGCGCAACCTGGCGGCGGTGCCGGCAGCGCAGCGCCGCGCCGCGGCGCAGTAGCCGGCCGCCCGGCCCCAGGCATGGCAAGGCTGCCGGCTGTGCTGGGCGCGGGCTTCAGGCCACCTTCGCTGCGGGTGCTGCGGCTGTTCTGGCTGGCGGTGCTGCTGGCCTTTGGCGGCACGGCCGGGTTGCTGGCGGTGCTGGGGCCGCCGGTGAAACTGCCGCCCGGCATGGCGGAGCTTGCCGCGCCGGCACCAGCCGGCGTGCCGGCGCCAATGGCACCTTCCCCGGCGCAAAATCCGGCCGGCTCGCTGGCCTCGGCCCCCGTTGGCGCCTCCCATGGCACCTCCCCTGGCCCGCCCATTGGCCCGTCCACAGCAGCCACCCGGGCGCCCGCTGTCCCCATGGCCGGGGCGCCGGCGGCTGGCGCGCCCACCGCCCCCCCACCCCGCCGCCGCTGGCCAGTGTCGGCGACGCCCCGGCCGTGCCGCCGCCGCCGGCCGAACGCGCCATTCCCCGCGCCGAGCCCGCCATGCTGGAAGTTGGTGCCTATGGCCCGCTGCCGCGCATCGGCGCCGATGGCCGCACCCCGATGCGGGTCTATGCCCGGCCGTTCGACCGTACCGAGATCCGCCCACGCATCGGCCTGGTGCTGGGCGGGCTGGGGATGAACGCGGCGCTGACCGAGGAAGCCATCCGCCGGCTGCCCGCCGCCACCACCCTGGCGTTTTCGCCCTATGCCACCCAGATCGCGCTGCTGCTGGACCGGGCGCGGGGCCGTGGCATGGAAACCCTGCTGGCCCTGCCGCTGGAGCCAACCGGCTACCCGCTGAACTCCCCCGGTGACCGCGCGCTGCTGACCGGGCTTTCCGCCACCGAGAACAATGAACGGCTGGACTGGGCGCTTTCCCGCTTCACCGGCTATGTCGGCGCCATCGGCGCGCTGGGGCCGATGCGCGGCGAACGCTACGCCGCCATGGGGGAACGCTTCACCGGCCTGCAGGAAGTGCTGCTGCGGCGCGGCCTGCTGTACGTGGACCCGCGCCCCGGCGCCACCAGCCCGGCCCGCGCCTGGGGCCTGGCGGTGGATGTGGTGGTGGACGACCCGCCGGGCCGCCAGAGCATCGACCGCAAGCTGGGGGTGCTGGAAGGCGTGGCGCGGGAACGCGGCAGCGCGCTGGGCTATGCCGGGGAAGCCACGCCGGTGCTGCTGGAACGCCTGGCCGCCTGGGCCGGCAGCCTGGAAAGCCGCGGCAGCGTGCTGGCGCCGGTCAGCATCCTGATCCGCCGGCCGGAAGCCCCGGCCGAACGGCGCTGACCGCTGGCCGGGCCGCGGCCATTGCCGCCGAAGCACCGCGCCGCTACCAGCACCCCGCCGGAGGTGACGCCATGACCCTGCCCTATCGCGACAATGTTGGTGCCGTGCTGTTCAACGCCGCCGGCCAGGTGCTGGTGGCCCGCCGCGCCGACATGCCCCGGGCCGAGGCCGGCGCCGGCAGTTGGCAACTGCCCCAGGGCGGCATGGACCCGGGCGAGGACCCCACCGTGGCGGTATTCCGCGAGATGGAGGAGGAGATCGGCACCCGCAACGCCGCCCTGCTGGCCGAACACCCGGCATGGCTGCACTACGACCTGCCGGCGCATCTCATCGGCAAGGCGCTGGGTGGCAGGTTCCGCGGCCAGCGGCAGAAGTGGTTCGCGCTGCGCTTCCTCGGCACCGATGCCGAGATCAGGCTGGACCTGGACCCGCACCCGGAATTCGACGCCTGGCGCTGGGCCGCCCTGGCGGAATTGCCGGCGCTGGCGGTGCCCTTCAAGCGCGACATCTACGCCACCCTGGCGCGGGATTTCGCCCGCTTCGTCGTTTGATGTCGGCGACGCCAATCCAAGGTTGAGATCGCGGCGTGGCCGGCGCCAGATGCTGGCCATGCGCAACATCCTGATCCTCGCCCTGCTGCTGCCCGGCGCCGCCCTGGCGCAGGAAACCATCACCGTCTTCGGTTGCCCCATGCCGGGCACCGAGGCCGGCTGCATGGTACTGCGCACCCAGGACGGTAAATTCTACGACCTGTCCGGAGCCCGGTCCCGCCCGCCGATCAACGGCCGCGGCCTGCGCATCACCGGGCGGCGCAGCGACCCGTTCAGCTATTGCCAGCAGGGCCAGCCCCTGGCCGAGGTGACCTGGGAACAAACCGGGGTGCTCTGCCCGGGACGGTGACGCGCGGCCGGCGAACGCCTATGGTCGGTACCCCATGCGATACCTTTCCACGCGCGGCCAGGCCGCACCCCGCGACTTTGATGGTGTTCTGCTTGCAGGACTGGCCGAGGATGGCGGGCTGTTCCTGCCCGAAACCTGGCCCACCCTCTCCCCCGCTGAATGGCGCGGCCTGCGCGGCCTGCCCTATCATGCGCTGGCCGCCCGGCTGCTGACCCCCTTCGTCGGGGACTGCCTGAAGCCGGCCGAGTTGAGCGCCATGACCCAGGCGGCCTATGCCGGCTTCGGCCATCCGGCCGTGGCGCCGCTGGTGCAGATCGCACCGCGCACCTTCGCGCTGGAGCTGTTCCACGGCCCGACGCTCGCCTTCAAGGACATGGCGATGCAACTGCTGGGGCGGCTGTTCGACCATGTGCTGACCAAGCGGGGCGAACGCATCACCATCGTCGGCGCCACCAGCGGCGACACCGGCTCCGCCGCCATCGAGGCCTGCCGCGACCGCGCGGCCATCTCCATCGTCATCCTGCACCCCAATGGCCGCACCAGCGAAGTGCAGCGCCGGCAGATGACCACGGTACTGTCCCCCAACGTGGCCAACCTGGCGCTGGAGGGTGACTTCGACACCTGCCAGGACCTGGTGAAGGCCATGTTCAACGACCAGCCGTTCCGCACGGAAATGAAGCTGGCGGCGGTCAACTCCATCAACTGGGCCCGCGTGGCGGCGCAAATTCCCTACTACGCCTATGCCGCGCTGAGCCTCGGCGCGCCGGACCGGCCGGTGGCGTTCAGCGTGCCCACCGGCAATTTCGGCAATGTGCTGGCCGCCTGGGCAGTGAAGCAGATGGGCCTGCCGGTGGAACGCCTGATCGTCGGCGCCAACCGCAACGACATCCTGGCCCGCTTCATCACCGCCAACGACATGACCGCCCGGCCGGTGGAGCCTTCGCTCTCGCCCAGCATGGACATCCAGGTTTCCTCCAACTTCGAGCGCCTGCTGTTCGAGCTGCTGGGCCGCGATGGCGACGCCTGCCGCACCACCATGGAACGCTTCCGCGCCGAAGGCCGCATGCCGGTGCCGGATGCCGCCTGGCGCGAGGCGACCCGGCTGTTCCGCGGCTTCACCCTGGACGACCCGGGCACGCTGGCGGAGATTGGCCGGCTGTGGCGTACCGCCGGGTATCTGGCAGACCCGCACACCGCCATCGGCACCGCCGCCGCCCGCGCCCATATGCCGGAAGACCCGGCCATTCCCGTGGTGGTGGCCGCCACCGCCCATCCGGCCAAGTTCCCGGATGCGGTGGAACAGGCCACCGGCCACCGCCCCCCTCTCCCGGCGCGCATGGCCGACCTATATGAGCGGGAGGAACGCTACGCTGTGATGCCGGCCGACCTGGCACAGGTAGAAGCCTTCGTTCGCTCTCACGCACGCCGCAACGCGGCCTAAGGGACTCCTGCATCCATGTCCGAAGCCGTCCGCGTCACCCGTCTGCCCAATGGCCTGACGGTGGTTTCCGAAACCATGCCGCGGGTGGAGACGGTCTCCTTCGGGGCCTATGTCCATGCCGGCACGCGCAATGAGACGGCGGCCGAGAACGGGGTTTCCCACTTCCTGGAACACATGGCGTTCAAGGGCACCGAAAAGCGCGATGCGGCGGCGATCGCCCGCGAGATCGAGAATGTCGGCGGCCACCTGAACGCCTACACGGCGCGCGAGCAGACCGCCTACTACTGCAAGACGCTGAAGGAAGACCTGGCGCTTTCGGTCGACATCATCGGCGACATCCTGACCCATTCCACCTTCATCCCGGAGGAGCTGGAACGCGAGCGCGGGGTGATCCTGCAGGAAATCGGCCAGGCCAACGACACCCCGGACGACATCGTGTTCGACCATTTCCAGACCACCGCCTACCCCAACCAGGCGATGGGCCGGCCGACGCTGGGCACCGAAGACGTCATCAAGGCGATGAAGCGGGAAACCCTGACCGAGTACATGCGCCACCACTACGGCCCTTCCCGCATGGTGGTGGCCGCCGCCGGGGCGCTGGAACATGACCGGCTGCTGGACCTGGTGCAGCGGCACTTCGCCGACCTGCCCAACGTGGCACCCGAGGAGCCGGAAGCCGCGGCCTATGTCGGCGGCGAGTTCCGCGAGGGCCGCGACCTGGACCAGGTGCATATCGTGCTCGGCTTCCCCAGCGTGTCCTACAGCCACCGCCTGCACTTCCCCAACATGCTGCTGTCCACGCTGCTGGGGGGTGGCATGTCGTCCCGGCTGTTCCAGGAAATCCGCGAGAAGCGCGGCCTGGTCTATTCGATCTATTCCTTCGCCAACCCGTTCAAGGATGGCGGGCTGATGGCGATCTACGCCGGGACCGGGGAGAAGGAAGCCAGCGAGCTGGTGCCGGTGACGGTGGAGGAACTGCGCAAGGTGCAGAAGGACGTGACGCAGGAGGAGCTGGACCGCGCCAAGGCCCAGCTGCGCGCCAGCCTGCTGATGAGCCTGGAGAGCACCGGCAGCCGCACCGAACAGCTGGCCCGCCAGTTGCAGGTGCATGGCCGGGTGATCCCGACCGAGGAAACCAAGCAGAAGATCGCCGCCGTCACCATCGAACAGGTGCAGGAAGCCGCCGCGCTGGCGTTCAACGGCAAGCCCACCCTGGCCGCGCTGGGCCCGGCGGACAAGGTGCCGTCCCTGGCGCAGATCGCGGAAAGCCTGGCGGCATGAGCCCGCTGGAGACGCTGCACGCCCTGGTCGCCGCCGCCCGTGCCGCCGGCGCCGACAGCGCGGATGCGCTGCTGGCCCGCAGTGCCTCGCTTTCCGTCGCCCGGCGCCTGGGCCGGATCGAGCATCTGGAACGCGCCGAGAGCTTCGACATGGGGCTGCGCGTGTTCATCGGCCAGCACCAGGCCATCGTCTCCACCAGCGACCCCTCGCCGCGCGCCTTCGCCGCCCTGGCGGAACGCGCCGTGGCCATGGCCCGGGTGGTGCCGGAGGACCCCTTCACCGGCCTGCCCGCGGCACCGGATGGGCTGGTGGCGGCTGACTTCGACCTGTTCGATGCCACCGAGCCGACCGCCGAGGAGCTGATCGCCCGCGCCGCGACGGCCGAGGAAGCCGCCCTGGCCGTGGCCGGGGTGACCAATTCGGAAGGTGCCGAGGCCGGCTGGTCGCGCACCGACATCGCCCTGGTGGCCAGCAACGGCTTCGCCGGGCACTACCAGCGCAGCGGCCATTCGCTCTCCGCCACCGCCCTGGCCGGCAGCGGCACCGGCATGGAGCGGGACTACGACTATTCCAGCGTGGTCCACCTGGCCGACCTGGGCGACGCCGCCACGCTGGGCCGCCACGCCGGCGAACGCGCCGTGGCCCGGCTGAACCCGACCCGGCCGAAGACCGCCCGCCTGCCGGTGGTGTTCGACCCGCGGGTTGCCGGCTCCCTGCTCGGCCACCTGGCGGGCGCCATCAACGGCGCCGCCGTCGCGCGCGGCACCAGCTTCCTGCGGGACCGGCTGGGCCAGCGCGTCATGCCGGCCGGCACCATGGTGTATGACGACCCGACGCGCCGGCGCGGCCTGCGCTCCCGCCCCTTCGACGGCGAGGGCATGGCCGGGCAGAAGCGCGCCATCATCGAGGACGGCGTGCTGACCACCTGGGTGCTGGACTGGCGCAGCGCCCGCCAGCTTGGCCTGGCCTCCACCGGCCATGCCAGCCGCGGCACCTCCAGCGCCCCCTCCCCCAGCACCACCAACCTGTGGCTGGCCGCCGGAACGATGACGCCCAAGGCGCTGATGGCCGATATCCGCGAGGGCCTGTACGTGACCGAGATGATCGGCATGGGGGTGAATGGCATCACCGGCGACTATTCGCGCGGTGCGGCCGGCTTCATGATCCGCGATGGCCAACTGGCCGAAGCGGTCAGCGAAGTAACAATCGCCGGCAATTTGAAGGACATGCTGCTGCGACTTCACGCAGCGGATGACCTTGAGTTCAAGCGCGGCACGGATGCACCGACATTACGGATCGATGACATGACCCTGGCCGGGGCCTGACGAGTCGACACCAGAAGCGTGTCGCAAAATGACTCTGTGGCTCATCAAATTGCCGTGTGCGGGAAGCTAAGGATGTGTTAAGCATCCCGTAAGCTCTCCTGGATACGCTTCCCATGACGCTGTCTATCCGCGCCATTTGCGTTCTCCGTCTCGCGGTGTGGGCACTGGTCCTGATGGGGCTGGTGGCACTGCCCGCCCCAGAGTCAGCGGCCCGCCCCGGTGCGGTGGCGCCGATCAGTCGTCCCGCCGCCGCCACCGCCCAATATCCCCAGCCCACCCCCGCCCCGCGTGGCGTGCCCTATGCCATGGCCGAGCCGCGCGCCTTCGTGCCGGCCCTGGCGGCACCCGCGGCCGCGGCGCCGCGGCGCAGTTTCCTCACCGGCGTGGTCGCCGGGCTTTCGGTGGCGGGGCTGGCCGCCGTGGCAGTGGGCCAGTCCCCACTGCACGGGCTGGATGGCAGTTTCGCCGGCTTCCTCGGCCTGTCGCTGCAACTGCTGCTGGCGCTGGGTGCCGGCCTGCTGCTGTTCCTCGGCCTGCGCCGCCTGCCGCGCATCGTGGTGCCGGGGTTGCATGCGCCGATGGCGCTGAGCTTCGCCGCCGGTGCCGCCAACTACGCCGACCGGTTGGGCCCGCGCTTCGCCCCGCGCGGGCGTGGCCATGGCGGCAGCGGCGGCAATGCCGCCCCGGTGCTCAGTACGGCGGATTTCCAGGCCTTTGAACGCGGCCTGAAGGACATCAACGCCGCCTGGTCGCGCCAGGACATCTGCGGCCTGCAAAGCCTGTGCACCGCCGAGATGGTGCAGTACTTCGCCGACGACCTGGCCCGGCTGGCCAGCCGCGGCCTGCGCAACCGCACCAGCGACGTGGTGCTGGAACAGGGCGACCTGGCCGAGGCCTGGTATGAGGGCGAACGCCAGATGGCCAGCGTGGCCATGCGGTTTTCCCTGGTGGATTGCACCCGGGACGCCACCACCAACCGGGTGATGACCGGCGACCCGGTGAAGCGGATGCAGCAGACCGAGGTCTGGACCTTCTGCCGCCATCGCCACGGCGCCTGGCTGCTGAGCGCGGTGCAGAGCGTCAGCTGAGTATCGGTATACCGTTCGCGGGGACGTGACGACGCGATAGCGGCGCCGATGATGGCAAGAACGTGGCAAGGCGCCATATTCCTGCCTTCAACGGAGGTTCCCCACCATGTTCGCCCTTTGCGTCCTCGCTGTCGGTCTTGCCCTGGCTGGGTTGGCCGTGGTGGCGCTTTCCCTGGGGCTGGGGCTGTTCGCCATGCCGGGGTTGCTCGCGGCACCGGCCTTCGGCGCGGCCTCCATGGCCAGCGGGCTGGCCGCGGCGGTCATCGCGCTGCGTCAGGAAGGCTAGACCCGCTCCCCCCGCGCAGTTTCAGCCCGGGATCGGCACCTGGGCGGCCAAGGGTTCCAGCAGCGCCTCGATCGCGGCGCTGTCTTCCCATTCCAGGGTAATGCTCACCACGTTCACCCGGCTGCGATAGGCCGGCGGAATCCGCACGAAATCCTTGCGCGTGGTCACCGGCAGGGCGCGCAGGCTCTCGGCCTCGGCCAACAGGTCCTTCATGTCGCCATCGTCGAACGGGTAGTGGTCGGCGAAGGCCATGCGCCCGGCCAGCACGGCGCCGGCTTCCTGCAGGGTGGCGAAGAACTTGCGCGGGTTGGCGATGCCACAGAAGGCATAGACCGGCTGGCCCGCCAGCAGCGCCGCTTCCGGCCCCGGCTTCAGCCGGGCGCGCAGCACCGGCAG
>CANBXZ010000132.1 GCA_947373495.1 Acetobacteraceae bacterium | reverse complement strand
GGCCTTCAGCGCCTCGGCGCACATCTCCGCCCATTGCGGCAGCAGCGGCACCCGGCCCACCAGGCGGGGGTGCTCGGCATAGAACTGCACGTCCGAGACCCAGAGCTTGTGCGCCTCCGCCCCGAACCGCCAATGGTTGGTGGAAAGCTCGTTCAGCAGCGCGAAGGGCTCGCCATTGCGCGGCAGCACCAGCAGGATCGGGCGTTCCCAGGTCTGCACATCGGTGTGGAAGTTGCTGGCGAACTGGAAGAAATCCCCGGTGGTGAAGCCGATGGCGTCCCAGTTGTTGCGGTCCATCGCCGCCCGCATCAGGCCCCAGCGCCAGTCGCGTACCGCCTTGCCGAGGAATGCCATCGCCTGTCTCTCCCGCTGCCCCCGCATGAGGCTGGCTTGTAGGTTCCATCAGGATATTCCATCGGACAACCCCCGCCCCCTTCGGTAGATTGGCGACATGAACGCCTTCACCATCCCGAAAGACCGCATCGGCGACAGCCGGGTGGCCGCCCGCCTGGCCCGCGAAACCGAGGGCGAGGTGCTGTTCGGCGCCGCCGATCGCGGCCGCTACAGCACCGATGCCAGCATCTACCAGATGGAACCGGTGGGCGTTCTGATCCCCCGCAGCATGGCCGACGTGCAGGCGGCGATGGCGATCTGCCGGGAGGCGGGCATTCCGGTGCTGCCGCGCGGTGGCGGTACCAGCCAGTGCGGGCAGACGGTGAACCGCGCCCTGGTCATCGACACCTCCAAGCACCTCCGCCGGGTGCTGAGCGTGGACGCCGCGGCGCAGACCGCCACGGTGGAACCCGGCATCGCGCTGGGGGCGCTGAACGGCGCCGTCGCCAAGGACAAGCTGTTCTTCGCGGTCGACCCCTCCACCCATGCGCGCTGCACCATCGGCGGCATGGCCGGCAACAACAGCTGCGGCGGCAAGTCGATCCGCTACGGGCTGATGGCCGACAACGTGCTGGCGATCGACGCCGTGCTGGCCGATGGCAGCCGGTTCCGCTTCGGCGAGTTGCCGGACAACCTGGGCGCCGAGGTGCCGGCCGCGACGGCCGACCTGATCCAGCGGCTGCGGGCGCTGGGCGCGCGGGAGGCGGCCGAGATCGAGGCGCGCTTCCCGAAGCAGTTGCGCCGCGTCGGCGGCTACAACATCGACACGCTGACCCCGGCGGCGCGCCAGCAGGGCCGCGGCAACCTGGCCCGGCTGCTGGTGGGCAGCGAGGGCACGCTGGCGTTCAGCGCCGCGCTGACGCTGCAACTGCACCCGGTGAAGCCGCGCAAGGTGATGGGGATCTGCCAGTTCCCCACCTTCCGCAAGGCGATGGAGGCCAGCCAGCACCTGGTGACGCTGATGCCGGAAGCGGTCGAGCTGGTGGACCGCACCATGATCGACCTGGGCCGCAGCATCCCGATGTTCCGCGCCACCATCGACAGCATTTTGATCGGCGAGCCCGACAGCCTGCTGATCGTGGAATTCCATGGCCAGGACGACGCCGGCCTGCTGCGTTCACTGGATGCGCTGGAGGAGATGATGGCCGACCTCGGCCATCCGCGGCAGGTGGTGCGCGTCACCGATGCCGGCTTCATGGCGGCGATCGCGGAGGTGCGCGAGGCCGGGCTCAACATCATGATGAGCATGAAGGGGGACGGCAAGCCGGTCTCCTTCATCGAGGATTGCGCCGTCGACCTGGCCGACCTGGCCGACTACACCGAACGCCTGAACGACGTGTTCGAGAAGCACGGCACCAAGGGCACCTGGTACGCCCATGCCAGCGTCGGCTGCCTGCATGTGCGGCCGGTGCTGAACATGAAGGACGGCAGCGATGTGAAGCTGATGCGCACCATCGCCGAGGAATGCTTCGCCCTGGTGCGCGAATACAAGGGCAGCCATTCCGGCGAGCATGGCGACGGCATCGTGCGGTCCGAGTTCAACGAGACCATGTTCGGCAGCCGCATCGCCCGCGCCTTCGAACAGGTGAAGGACGCCTTCGACCCCAACGCGCTGCTGAACCCCGGCCGCGTGGTGCGGCCGCCGCAGATGGATGACCGCAGCCTGTTCCGCTACGCGCCCGACTACCAGGCGCTGCCGGGCGTGACCCCGGCGCTGGACTGGTCGGCTTACCCAGGCCCGCAGGCCGGGCTGCTGGCCGCCGTGGAGATGTGCAACAACAACGGCACCTGCCGCAAGTTCGACGCCAACGTGATGTGCCCGAGCTTCCGCGCCACGCGGGACGAACAGCACCTGACGCGCGGCCGCGCCAATACGCTGCGCCTGGCGCTGACCGGCCAGGTGCCGGGCGGCCTGGGCGGCGACGAGGTGGCCGCGGCCATGGCGCTGTGCGTTTCCTGCAAGGGCTGCCGGCGGGAATGCCCCACCGGCGTGGACATGGCCAAGCTGAAGATCGAGCATCTGGCCGCCCGCGCCACGACGCACGGGCTTGCCCTGAAGGACCGCGTGCTGGCCAGCATGGCCCACTGGGCGCCCTTCGCCGCCATGCTGCCGCCGCTGGCCAATGCGCGGGAATGGGTGCCGGGGGCGAAGTGGCTGGCCGAGAAGCTGCTGGGCTTTTCCCGCCATCGCGCGCTGCCGCGCTTCCGCCTGAACGCCTTCCACGACGCCGAACTGCCCGCCCCCAGCGGCGCGGCGGGCGAGGTGATTCTGCTGCCGGACCTGTTCAATCGGTACTTCGAGCCGGAGAACCTGCGCGCCGCCGCCCGGGTGCTGCGCGCCGCCGGCTATACCCCCTGCGTCGCCCGGCCGCTGCGCGGCGCCCGGCCGCTGGACGAAGGCCGCACCCTGCTGGCCGCCGGCCAGGTGGCCCGCGCCCGCGCCGAGGCCCGCCGCACGCTGGCAGCCCTGGCGCGCTACCCGCAGACCCCGGTGCTGGGGCTGGAGCCTTCCTGCCTGCTGACGCTGCGGGATGAGTTCCTGGCGCTGCTACCGGGCGCCGAGGCCGAGGCGCTGGCCGCCCGGGCCTTCCTGCTGGCGGAATACCTGGTGCGGGAAAAGGCCAGCCTGCCGCTGGCCCGGCTGAACGCCACCGTGCATGTGCACGGCCATTGCCACCAGAAGGCCTTCGCCGCCTTCGCCCCCACCCTGGCGCTGTTGCAGCGGGTGCCGGGGCTGAGCGTGAAGCCCATCACCTCCTCCTGCTGCGGCATGGCCGGCAGCTTCGGCTATGAGGCCGCCAACCAGCAGGTCTCCCGCGCGATGGCCGAGCTGAGCCTGTTGCCGGCGGTGCGGGCGGCGGCGGCGCAGGACGTGGTGCTGGCCGATGGCACCAGCTGTCGCCACCAGATCGGTGACCTCGGCGCCCGGCAGGCGCTGCACAGCGTGCGGCTGCTGGACCAGGCGCTGGACCGGGCGGCGCTGCCGATCTGATTGCTGTGGGTAAGCTGCTCAACCCCTGGTGAAGTATGCCCGCCGCTCTGCTAGACCACACCCACGGAATCGAACCGGGCGTTCGCGTGGCATTGCCATGGGCCCCGCGGGCTGGAGGATTGGCTGCATGCGGTTCAGGCAAGTGCTGTTGGCGGCCACCATGCTGGCGCTGCCCCTGGTGGCTGCCGCCGGCGGTGCACAGGCCCAGGTGAACGGGCTGTACATCGGCTCGGCCGTGGGCGGCAACTTCGCTTCCGCCGCCACCACCAAGAACCACCCGGTGGGGCGCTACTCGCAGGATTCCAGCCAGAGCAGCAACACCTTCGGCACCGGCTTCCAGGGCAACTGGAATACCGGCGTGGCCGGGGTGGTGAACATGGGCTACGGCTTCGGCAACGGCTTCCGGGCGGAACTGGAAGGCTTCTATCGCGCCAATGGCGTCAGCAACGCGCTGTTCTATACCGGCAAGGTCGGCCAGGGGAACCTGAACGCCACTGCCGGCACGCTGCGCAACTACGGCTTCATGCTGAACGCCTATTACGACGTGGACCCGAACTTCTTCCCGGAATCGGCCCGCTTCTTCCAGCCCTATATCGGTGTCGGCCTGGGCTTCGGCTATGTGCAGATGCAGAACGTGCGCGGCCGCGAATCCAACAATCAGAACCAGAATCAGAACCAGACCAACTACCTGGAAGTGGATGCCAGCAAGGGCGGCGGCAACCTGGCCTACCAGGGCATCGTCGGCGCCGCCTTCGCGGTGGACAGCGTGATGCCCGGCCTCGCGGTCACCGCCGAGTACCGCTACTACGGCATGCTCGGCGTGCCGATGCAGGCCAAGGTCACCCAGGTGACCAACAACAACGGCCAGGGCACCGAACGCCGCCTCGCCTCCACCGACAGCTTCCGCCCCAGCTTCGGCGGCAGTTCCGTGCTGCTGGGCCTGCGCCTGGCGCTGGACGCGAACAATGCCCCGGCCGCGGCGCCGAACCTGCCGGTGGGCTGGTCCGCCCCCATCGCGGCGCCGGCCGCGCGCACCTACATGGTGTTCTTCGCCAACAACAGCGCCGCGCTGGACATCGCCGCCCGCCAGGTGGTGGCCGAGGCGGTGCAGTCCGCCCGCACCGTGCCCACCACCAGCATCCAGTTGATGGGCCATGCCGATGGCACCGGCCGCGGCGGCCGCAACCAGTCCCTGTCCGACCAGCGGGTGCAGTCGGTGACGGCCGAACTGGCGCGGCTGGGCGTGCCGCGCAACGCCATCTCGGGCGTTGGCTCGGGTGCCGCCGGTTCCGCCGGGGCCAACCCGCAGGCCCGCCGGGTCGACATCACCCTGCGCTGAGTGGCGGGGCGCCGCCCCCCTCCGGGGGCGGAATTCGCCGCCACGGCAGCGCAATTCGGCGCAGATCAGCAAACAAGTCTTTTTATAGACCTTTCACAATCTTGAGTCGCTCATATCGTTTGTGTACAGCCGTTCTACGACCACGGCCAAAACTGGCCCGGGAGAGCACAGCATGTACCCTCTTCGCCTGGCGAGCCTGACCGCCGCCCTGTTGCTGCCACTGGCGGCTGGCGCGCAAACCACGCAGGGGCTGTACATTTCCGGCGCCGCCGGCCCCAACATGCGGGAAAGCTTCGCCATTTCCGGCGCCCAGTTCATGAGCGGCCTGGCCGGCACCCGCGCGCAGCCCAGCGGCCGGGCGCTGGGCACCAGCCAGGTCGGCTGGAACGGCGTCGCCGCGCTGGGCTATGGCTGGCGCACCGACGCCCATGGCATGCGCACCGGCCTGCGGTTGGAACTGGAAGCGCATTTCCGCAACAATGACATCAACCGGTTGAAGGAATTCGGCCAGAACCTGGCCCGCACCGGCGGCACCACCCGCAGCTACGGCGCCATCGTCAATGGCTATGCCGACCTGCAACTGGGCCGCTATGCCGGGGTGACGGTCACGCCTTACCTCGGCCTCGGCCTGGGCTTCGCCAACATCCAGTACGAACGGGTGAATGGCCGGCTGACCGCCAACAACACCCGCACCCAACTGGACGGCCAGACCAACGCCACCCTGGCCTACAACCTGATGGCCGGCACCAGCTTCGGGCTGGACAGCATGCTGCCCGGGCTCTCGGCCACGCTGGAATGGCGCTACTTCACCGCCATCAACCAGCCGGTGAACACCACGGTGACCAATACCGTCACCAACGCCAGCATCCGCCGCCCGACCACGCCGAACTGCTGCCACGACAACAGCCTGCTGCTGGGCGTGCGCTACGCCTTCAACTCCTCCGCCGCCGTGGCGCCGCAGGCCGCCGCCCCGGCCGCGCCGGCGGTGGCGCCGCCCGGCGTCGCCCGCACCTACCTGGTGTTCTTCGACTGGAACAGCGACGGCCTTTCGGCCCGCAGCCGCGACATCATCAAGGAAGCCGCCGGCAACGCCCAGCGCGCCAGCGTCACCCGCATCGAGGTGGCCGGCCATGCCGACCGCTCCGGCGATGCCGCCTACAACCAGCGCCTGTCGCTGCGCCGGGCCGAGGCGGTGACCAATGAGTTGGTGCGCGCCGGCGTGGCCCGCAGCGCCATCAGCGTGCAGGCCTTCGGCGAAAGCCGGCCGCTGGTGCCCACCGCGGACAATGTGCGCGAACCGCAGAACCGCCGGGTTGAGGTGGTGCTGAAGTAGCACCGGCCGGCCAGGCGGGCTTTACCTGCAGGGCGGGGGGCGGCAGCCTCCCGCCCGTTTCAATTCAACCGGAAGGAAATGCCCGATGCAGTTGATCGGCCGCACCATGAGCCCCTTCGTCCGCCGCGTGGCGGCGACGCTGAACCTGTACGGCATGCCGTTCGAGAACCTGCCCTTCGGCACCGCCACCCAGGGCGCCGAGATTGCCCGCTTCAACCCGGTGGGCCGGGTGCCGGCGCTGGTGACCGATGCTGGCGAGGTCATCACCGATTCGGCCGCCATCATCGACTGGCTGGACCATCAGGTCGGGCCGGACCGGGCGCTGACGCCGCTGGCCGGGCCGGACCGCTTCGCCGTTACCCGCTGCCTGGCGCTGGCGCTGGGCGCGGTGGAGAAGGCGGTGGCCGCGACCTATGAAAAGGACCGCCGGCCCGAGGACAAGGTCTGGCCGGAGCAGGTGGAAAAGCTGCTGGGCCAGGCCCGCGGCGGCTTCGAGGCGCTGGAAGCCGGGCTGACCGGCGAATGGCTGGCGCTGGGCCGCATGACCCAGGCCGATGTCACCACCGCCATCGCGCTGGATGCGGCGGAAAGCTTCAACCGCCCGGCCTATGCGGGCCGCCTGCCCCGCCTGCGGGCGCTGCGGGAACGGTTGAACGCCATGCCGGAAATCGGCGGCACCCGCTTCAAGGGCTGAACCAGGGCGGCCTTATGCTGCGCTGCAACATTCTTCTTGCGGCGCAGCATGGGTCAGCTAGACTGTCCTGATATTCGGGAGCAACGCGGGTCACGGGCCTCATTCCAGCGAGGGTCCGATGCACCGACGCCTTTTTCTAGCCAGCGCCCTGGCGGCCCCTGCCCTGCTGCTGCGGCCACGTGTGGCGCGCGCCCTGCAGCCGGTGGATGTTGAACTGGTGCTGGCCGTGGATGTCAGCCGTTCGGTCGACACCCAGGAACAGGAAATGCAGTTCCGCGGCTATGAGGCCGCCTTCCGCGACCCACGCCTGGCCGAGGGCATCGCCGGTGGCCCGCTGGGCAGCATCGCGGTGCAGTTCTTCACCTGGTCGGGCTGGAACCAGCAGGAGGTGCTGGTGCCCTGGACCCGGCTGGACGGCCCCGCCACCTGCCATGCCTTCGCCGACGCGCTGGCCGAGGCGCCGCGCAAGACCCACCTCTACACCAGCATTTCCGGCGCCATGGACTTCGCCGCCCAGCAATTCGGCCAGGTGTTCGAAGGTTCTCGCCAGGTGGTCGACATCTCCGGCGACGGGGTGAACAATTCCGGCCGCCCGGTGGCGGAGGCGCGGGAAGCGGCGCTGGCCCGCGGCATCGTGCTGAACGGCCTGGCGGTGATGGACAACACGCCGCTGCCGCCCGCGCTGGCCGCCGGCCTGCCGCCGCTGGATGACTACTACCGCGACGAGGTCATCGGCGGCCCCGGCGCCTTCCTGGTGGTGGCGGAGGGCTTCGAGACCTTCGAGACCGCGGTGCGGCGCAAGATCATCCGGGAAATCGCCCTGAACGGCCCGGCCGGCCCGCTGGTGGAACGCGTGGTGGTGTAGCGTCTGATCGTCGCCGGCGGCGTGAGCGTCGGCCAGAACCCAGCCGGCGCGGCCGGATCAGGTAGCCAAATGTTCACCTAAACGGTGTTGGTTGGGCGCCGGGCCATCAAGGCCCTACGGAGCGGGCAGGATGCCCTTGGACCAGCCGGCGCCGGAAAAGCCAGCACAGTATCAGGCAACCCCCGCCAGAATGGCGGATGCCGCGCTGACCCAGGCGCTGCAGCCCAGCCTGGATTTGGCCAATGGCCAGCTTTCCCACGCGCTGCGGCGCAAGCTGGGGCAGGAACTGCGCGGCGCGCTGGAAGCCGGCACCCTGGCGCTGCACTACCAGCCCCGCGTCACGCTGGAAGATGGCCGCGCCTGTGGCGCCGAGGCGCTGTTGCGCTGGCACCACCCCAAGCGCGGCAACATTCCGCCCGGCCTGTTCATCCCCATCGCCGAAACCTCCGAACTGATCACCGATATCGGCGGCTGGGTGCTGCGCCAGGCCACCCGGGAAGCCGCCGGCTGGGCGCAGAACCCGGCGTTGAAGCAGGTGCCGGCGGTGGTTTCGGTGAATGTCTCCGCCCGGCAATTGCGTGGCGGCGTGTTGCTGCGGCAGGTGGCCCAGGCGCTGGAGGAATCCGGCCTGCCACCGGAACGGCTGGAGCTGGAGTTGACCGAGAGCATGCTGGTGGATGGCTCGGCCGACACGCTGCTGACACTGGCCGCCATCCGCGACCTGGGGGTGGGGCTGGCGCTGGATGATTTCGGCACCGGCTATGCCTCGCTGTCGGTGCTGAAGCGGTTGCCGCTGAACACCATCAAGCTGGACCGCGCCTTCGTGCGCGACCTGCCGCATGACGCCGAGGACACCGCCATCGTGCGCGCGGTGCAGGGCATTGCCAGTGCGCTGAAGCTGGAAGTGGTGGCCGAGGGGGTGGAGACCGAGGACCAGCGCGCCTTCCTGTCCAATATCGGCTGCGAGGAAGCCCAGGGCTACCTGTTCGGCCGGCCGGCGGCGGCCGAGCATCTGCGCCGCACGCTGCGGTCCGGTGGCTAGAGGCCGCGCGGCGCCGGCAACTTCGCTGGCCGGCGCCGCGCCGGGCGGCTAGTTTGCCGCCAATGCCCAAGCCCGCCCCCGACTCCATGGCGCCAGCCGCCCCCGCAGCAGACCTGTTCGGCCCGCCCGAGCCCCGCGCCCTGCCCGCCGCCGATGTGCTGGCCGCCGAGATCCTGCGCCAGGCCACCGAACGCGGCCCGGGCAAGAGCATCTGCCCCAGCGAGGTCGCCCGCGCCCTTGGTGGCGAGGACTGGCACCCGCTGATGACGCCGGTGCGCAACGCCGCCATCGCCCTGGCCCAGGACGGCAAGCTGCTGATCCTGCGCAAGGGCAAGCCGGTGGCGCCGGAAGGCGTCAAGGGCGTCATTCGCCTGGCCGCGCCGGGCAACCCGGCATGACCAGCCCGCTGGTGCTGCTGCAACGTGGCGCCGGCGGCCTTGCCCCGGCCGAGCCGGTGGCGTTCGACCAGCTGGTGCTGCCGGCCTCGCCCAATACCTGCCTGGTCGGCCCCGCCAGCTATGCCGGGCCGAAGCACCTGACCCAGGCGCCCTGGCCGGTGGCGCCCGCGGTGCTGTGGGCCACGCTGAACCGGGTGGCCGCCGGCATGCCGCGCACCTTCAAGCTGGCGGAATGGCCGGACCGGCGGCAAAGCCAATGGGTGGAACGCAGCGCCCTGGTGAACTACCCGGACATCATCGCCGCCGAGGTGCGCCCGGATGCCGGCGGCGCCGCCCTGCTGCTGTACAGCCGCAGCCTGTTCGGCTGGTCTGACCTTGGGGTGAACAAGGCCCGGGCGGAACGCTGGCTGGCGGCGCTGGATGCCGCGCTGAAGCCCTGAACCGAGCCTGAACCGAGAAAGAGAGAGCACATGCGCCGAGTGCTGGTTTCACTGCGGGACGCCTGGGCCCTGGCCGCGCCGTTCTGGCGCAGCGAGGAACGCGGCCCGGCCCTGCTGATGCTGGGCGCGCTGGTGGGGCTGAACCTGTTCCTGGTGGCGATGAACGTCCTCAACAGCTTCTGGGGGCGGGAGTTCTTCAACAGCCTGCAGAACAAGGACCAGGAAGCCTTCATCAACCTGCTGCTGTTCTGGCACCAGGGCGAAAGCGGGCCGCTGCCGGGCTTCGTCTGGATCGCCGGGCTGTTCATTCTGGTGGCGGTGTACCAGCTGTACCTGCGCATGGCGTTGCAGATCCGCTGGCGCCGCTGGCTCACCCGCCACTACCTGGACAACTGGCTGGACCGCCGCGCCTATTACCGCGTGGCGCTGACCGACCCGGGCACCGACAACCCCGACCAGCGCATCGCCGAGGACATCAAGGGCTTCGTGGACGAGACCCTGGTGCTGGGCTTCGGCATGCTGCGCAACGTGGTCACGCTGGTCAGCTTCGTCGCCGTGCTGTGGAGCCTTTCCGGCGCCATGACGGTGTTCGGCGTGAATGTGCCGGGCTACCTGGTGTGGGTGGCGCTGGTCTATTCCGTGCTCGGCACCGGCTTCGCCCACTGGATCGGCCGCCGCCTCATTCCGCTGAACTTCAACCAGCAGAAGGTCGAGGCCGACTTCCGCTTCGCCCTGGTGCGGCTGCGGGAAAATGCCGAGGGCGTGGCGCTGTACAGCGGCGAGGCCGAGGAAAAGCGCGGCCTGCAACGCCGCTTCAACGCGCTGGTGGAGAATTGGTGGTCGATCATGGTCGCCACCAAGCAACTGACCTTCTTCACCGCCGGCTTCAACCAGGTGGCCAATATCTTCCCCTACATCGTCGCCTCGCCGGCCTATTTCGCCGGCGCGGTGCAACTGGGCGTGCTGAGCCAGACCGCGAGTTCCTTCGGCGAGGTGCAGGGCGCGCTGAGCTGGTTCGTGGACAACTACCGCAGCGTGGCGGAATGGCGCGCCACCGTGTCCCGCCTCACCGGCTTCACCGGCGCGCTGGACCTGGCGCATGCCGAACAGGGCGGCGGCGTGCGGGCGGTGCCCGAGGCGGGTGGCACCCTGCGGCTGGACCAGGTGACGCTGGCGCTGCCCGATGGCCGGGTGCTGCTGCACAACGCCCAGGCCGACATCGCCGCGGGCGAGACGGTGCTGATCTCCGGCCCTTCCGGGTCCGGCAAGTCCACGCTGTTCCGCGCCATGGCCGGCATCTGGCCGTTCGGCAGCGGCA
>CANBXZ010000131.1 GCA_947373495.1 Acetobacteraceae bacterium | reverse complement strand
CCAGCACCAGCGTGGGCAGCCGCACCCGATGCAGCCACTTTTCCAGATGCGGGTCGAACAGTCGCGGCGCCCAGGCCATGCGGGCGTAGGCGAAGCGGTTCTTCAACTGGGTGTCGTCATCCTCCACCGCCGCCATGGCCGGCACCGGGCCGTGGAAGCAGGCGCGGCGCTCCTCCTCCGGCGGCAGCATGAAGGGGTCCAGCCCGCCGGCGCCCTTCACCCGTACCCCCGGGGCGTTGCTCAGCGTCAGCGTGGCCAGCCGGGAATGGTCGCGCATGGCCAGTTCCGCCGCCACCCAGCCGCCCAGGCCGCAACCCAGCAGGTGCACCCCGCGCAGGCCCAACTGCTCCAGCAGGCACAGGTGGAACAGTGCCAGGTCCTGGATGTTGTCCAGCCAGTCCGGCGTGGCGCTGGCGCCGAAGCCGGGATGGTCCGGCGCCAGCACCTGGAAGCGTTGCGCCAGCCGGTCGTGCCAGGGCGCCCAGGCGCCGCCGTATTCGCCATGCAGCACCAGCAGCGGGGCGCCGCTGCCGGCCCGGCGCAGCAGGGTCTCGCAGCCGGCGATACCGAGGGTTTCGCTTTGCATCCGGCTATTCGCGTTCGATATGGGCGCGGATTTCGCCGGCCGGGTTCACCCAGCCCTGCTTGGCGGCGAAGCCGACCATGCCGGCGAAGCCCGCCAGCCATTCGGCATTGCCGCCCAGGCCGGAAGCCTGCTTCAGCCATGCGGGCGAAACCCAGACATGCGCCTCCTCCAGCCGCCCGGCCGCGCCCAGCGCCTGTTGCAGCGCCGCGCCGGTCGCGCCGCCCCGCACCACCAGCTTGAAGCGCTTCAGGTCCTCGGCCGCTTCCAGCGCGACGCTGCCATCGGCAACACGGATCAGCATGACGCGGGCCGCCGGGGAAAAGGCGGGCTCATGGAATGCGCACGCCGGTTTCGGCCACCACGCGCTGCCAGGTTTCGCGTTCCCGCCGCAGCATGGCGCGGAATTCCTCCGGCAGGCTGCCCACCGGCTCGAAGCCGATGTCGCGGAAGCGGGCGCTGACCTGCGGGCTTTTCACCGCGCGGGAGACCGCGCCACCCCAGGCGGCCAGGATCGGCGCCGGGGTTTCCGGCGGCAGGAAGATGCCCTGCCAGATCTGCGGCTCGAAGCCCTGCATGTTGCCCATGGAAACCAGCGTCGGCAGGTTGGGCAGCACGGAGACCCGTTCCGGCCCGGTGACCGCCAGGCCGATGATGTCGCCGCCGCGCAGCTGGGCAATGACCGAGCCGCTGTCCAGGAAGCCCACCTTCACATGCCCGGCCACCAGGTCGTTCACCAGCTGCGGGCCGGGGTAGGGCACCAGTTCGGTGTTCAGGTTGGCGCGGCGGGTCAGCAGCGCGGCGTGGATGTGGCTGGCGGTGCCATGGCCGTAGTTGCCGAAGGGGATCGGCCCCTGCTGCGCCCGCGCCCAGGCGAGGAATTCCGCAAAGGTCTTCACCCCCAGGGACTTGGCCACGCACAGCACGCCGGCCGCGGTGTGCAACTGGGAAACCGGCACGGCTTCGTTGAACACGTCGAACGGCAGCTTGCTGTCCACCAGCGGCCCCAGCAGCACGCCGGAAATGCAGCAGATGGCGGTCAGCCCGTCCTTCCGCGCCCGCATGGCGGCCTGGTAGCCCACCACGCCGGCGCCGGCCGGCTGGTTTTCCACCACCACGGATTGCTGGAATTCCTCCTGCAGGCGCAGCGCCAGCACCCGCGCCACCGCATCCGCCCCGCTGCCGGCGGCGCCGTTGAGGATGAGGCGCACCGGGCGGTCCCGCTCCCATGGCGGGGTGGTACCCTGGGCGCGGGCCAGGGCGGGCAGCGCCAGGCTGGGCAGCGCCAGCGCGGTGGCCAGGGCGCGGCGACGGGGGAGGCTCATGCTGCGTCCAGCCATTGGCGACGGAACTCCGGTTGGAAGACTTGGTCGGCCATCACCTGGCAGCGATGCATCAGCCGCGGCTCGTCCGCCGTGTAGTCGGCAATGGCGGTGTGCAGGGTGGCAAGGTGGTCCCACAGCAGCAGGTCGCCCACCGCCCAGTGGAAGGCGTATTGGAAGCGCGGCTGCAACTGGTGCCGGAACAGGAAGTCCAGGATCTCGGCGCTCTCGGCTTCGCCCACGCTGTTGACGCGCTCGGCGTAGCCGGGGTTGCAGTACAGCACGCGGCGGCCGCTGATCGGGTGGCGCAGCACCAGCGGGTGCGTGGCCGGCGGGCGCTTGGCGCGTTCCTCCGCTGTCAGCGGCGGGCGGGTGCTGCCGGGGCGGTTGACCATGTTCTGCCAGAACACGTTGAAATCATGCGTCGCGCTCAGCCCCTCGATCCGCGCCTTCCAGGCTTCCGGCAGGGTGTCGTAGGCGGCGCGCATGTCGGCGAACAGCGTGTCGCCCAGCGGGCGGCCGTCGCGCATCGGCACTTCCACCGCGTGCAGCACGTTGATGAAGCCGCGCGTGGCGGTATAGGACATGTCGGTGTGCCAGTCCTGCCCGGCATCCGGGATGCCGATATTCACCCCGCCCCGCTTGATGTTGGACAGGATGCCCACCTGCGGCGCCTCGGCGTGGTGGTACTTGCCGGAAACGCTGGTCTGCACCTGGCCGAAGCGCAGCGAGAAATCGGCGACATGGCGCGGCTCCAGCGCCTGCGCCGGCACCCGCAGCACGCAATGGTCCCCCAGCGCCCGCAGCAGGGTGCGGAAATCCGCGTCGCTCAAGGGGGCGCGCAGGTCCAGGCCGTGGATGGTGGCGCCCAGAATGGCGTCATGTGGCTCGATGCGCAGCATGGCGACGCATTTCCTCCTCATTTGGCGCAAGCCGAACATGGCGGTGGCGCGGCTGTCAATCGCCGCCGGCATGGATGACAGCGCCGCGCGGCCGGCCTAGCCTTTGCGCCGCAAGGCGCGGGGGTTGGGCGATGGATGAAGGCTTCGATGCGATCACGCTGGAGATCTACTGGTCCCGCCTGATCTCCATTGCCGACGAAGCCGCCGCGGCGCTGCTGCGCACGGCGTTCTCCACCATCGTCCGCGAGTCCAACGACTTCGGTACGGTGCTGATGGACGCCAATGGCGACAGCATCACCGAGAATACCGGCGGCATCGCCAGCTTCAGCTGCATCCTGCCGCGCACCACCAAGCACTTCCTGGCCAAATTCCCGGCCGAGACCTGGCGCCCGGGCGACTGCGTCATCACCAACGACCCCTGGCTGGCCACCGGGCACCTGCCGGACATCACCGCGGTCAGCCCGATCTTCCACCAGGGCCGGCTGGTCGGCTTCGCCGGCAGCATCGCCCACAGCCCCGATGTCGGCGGCAGCCTGTGGAGCGCCGATTGCCGCGAGGTGTTCGAGGAAGGCATCCGCATCCCGCCGACGCGGCTGATCCGCGCGGGCGTGCGCAACCAGGAGATTCTCGACTTCTTCCTGGCCAATGTCCGCGTGCCGGACCAGGTGAGCGGCGACCTGGAGGCGCAGATCACCGCCAATGAGGTCTGCGCCGCCCGGGTGGACGAGTTCCTCGGCGATACCGGCCTGGCCGACCTCCAGGGCCTGTCCCGCGCCCTGCAGGCCCGCGCCGACCTGGCGATGCGCCGCGCCATCGCCGCGGTGCCGGACGGCACCTATCGCGCCACGCTGGACGCCGATGGCTTCGAGCCGCACACCACCCATATCGTCGTCGCCGTCACCGTGGCCGGCGAGGGCATGGTCATCGACTTCGAAGGTACTTCCGGCCAGATCGACCGCGGCATCAACTGCGTGATGAACTACACGCATGCCTATTCGGTCTACCCGGTGAAGTGCGCGCTGGACCCCTTCACCCCGCGCAACGAGGGCAGCTACCGCGCCATCGAGGTGCGGGCGCCGGAAGGCAGCATCCTGAACCCGCGCTTCCCCGCCGCCGTCGGCTCGCGCCAACTCACCGGGCATTTGCTGGCGGGCGCCATCTACAAGGCGCTGGCCGCCGTCATCCCGCGCCAGGTCATTGCCGAATGCGGCGGCGCGCCGACCATGCGCTGCCTGTTCAGCGGCCAGGACCAGCATGGCGACCGCTTCAGCCAGGTGCTGTTCGCCAGCGGCGGCATGGGCGCCAGCCCGCACCGCGACGGCCTGGCCACCACCGCCTTCCCGACCAATGCCGGCGCCGGCAGCATCGAGGCGTTCGAGAACTGCGCCCCGCTGGTGGTCTGGAGCAAGCAGCTGCGGCCGGACAGCGGTGGCGCCGGCCAGTTCCGCGGCGGCATGGGCCAGGAGGCGATCATCGAGGTCCGCTCCCCCGGGCCGCTGCGGCTTTCGCTGATCTCGGACCGGCGCGACCACCCGGCCCAGGGCGTGCTGGGCGGCCTGCCCGGCGCGGCCGCCGAGATCGTGATGAGCGACGGTACCCGGCCGCACCCGAAGAGCCGCACCACCATCGAACCCGGCATGAAGCTGCACATGCGCTACGCCGGCGGTGGCGGCTACGGGCCACCCGAAGCGCGCGACCCGGCGCAGCTGGCCGCCGATGTGAAGGATGGCTACGTCTCCGCCGCCGCGGCCCTGAACCTGTACGGAAAGGGCCGCTGACATGGCCGAGACCAAGCCCCGCGCCTCTGGCGAAGCATCGCCCCGCGCCTCCGGCGCGATGACTCCGCGCGCCTCCGGCGCGACCGCCCGCATCGGTGTCGATGTCGGCGGCACCTTCACCGACCTGGTGCTGCACGACCCGGCCCGCGACCTGGTGCATACCGGCAAGCTGCTGACCACGCCGGACGACCCCTCCGAGGCGATCATCGAAGGCACGCTGCGGGTGCTGCAGGAAGCCGGGCTGAAGCCCTCGGACCTGCACAGCATCGTCCACGGCACCACGCTGGTCACCAACACGGTCATTGAACGCACCGGCGCCAAGGTGGGGCTGCTGACCACGGCGGGCTTCCGCGACAGCATCGAGATCGCCAAGGAAATCCGCTACGACCTGTACGACCTGTTCCTGGAAGCCCCGCCCACGCTGGTGCCGCGCCACCTGCGGCGGGAGATTCCGGAACGGCTGGACGTGGCCGGCAACGAGTTGCTGGCGCTGGACGAGGCCGCGGTGGCGCGCGAAGCCACCGCCCTGGTGGCCGAGGGCTGCGAGGCCCTGGCCATCGCCTTCCTGCACAGCTACCGCGACCCCCGGCATGAGGTGCGCGCCGGCGAGATCATCCGCGCGCTGTACCCCACCCTGGCCATCACCCTCTCGGCCCAGGTGGCGCCGGAAATCCGCGAGTTCGAACGTACCTCCACCGCCTGCGCCAACGCCTATGTGCAGCCGCGCATGAAGCGCTACCTGGACAAGCTTGAGGCCGACCTGACGCGCATCGGCTTCACCGGCCGGCTGTACGTGATGCTGTCCGGCGGCGGCATTGCCGCGGTGCGCGAAGCCAAGGAATTCCCGATCCGGCTGATCGAGAGCGGCCCGGCCGCGGGCGCCATGGCCGCCGCCTTCCTGGCCAAGCTGGCGGGGCTGGACCGCGTGGTCAGCTACGACATGGGCGGTACCACGGCGAAGATGTGCCTGGTGGAGGATGGCGCGCCGGACCACAAATTCGACTTCGAGGCCGGCCGCGTCCGCCGCTTCGTCAAGGGCAGCGGCCTGCCGCTGAAGGTCTCGGTCGTGGACATGATCGAGATCGGTGCCGGCGGCGGCAGCATCGCCCGGGTGGAGCCCGGCAGCGGGCTGATGAAGGTGGGCCCGCGCAGCGCCGGGGCCAAGCCGGGGCCGGTCTGCTATGGCCGCGGCGGCACCGAGCCCTGCGTCACCGATGCCGACCTGATGCTGGGCCGGCTGGACCCGAAATACTTCCTCGGCGGCGAGATGGCGCTCGACCCCGGCCTGGTGCAGCGCGCCTTCGCCAGCGGCGTCGCCGAAAAGCTGCATGTCGCGCCGATGGATGCGGCGCTGGGCGTGCAGCGCATCGTGGATGAGACGATGGCGGCGGCCACCCGCATGCACCTGGCGGAAAAGGGCCGCGACCCGCGCGGCTATACCCTGATCGCGTTCGGGGGGGCCGGCCCGGTGCATGCCTGGAACCTGGCGCGGCTGCTGAAGATCAACCGCATGCTGGTGCCGCTGGGGGCAGGGGTTGCCTCGGCGCTGGGCTTCCTGGTGGCGCCGCCGGCCACCGACATGGTGCGTAGCTATGTCGCGCGGCTGGAACGGCTGGACTTCGGCCATGTCAACGCGCTGTTCGCCGCCATGGCCGCCGAGGGCCGCAAGCTGCTGGAGGAAGCCGGCGCCGACCCGGCCAGCCTGACCTTCAAGCCGGCCGCCGACATGCGCCATGTCGGCCAGGGCTTCGAGATTCCGGTGCCGCTGCCGGGGCTGGAGATCGGCGCCGGGGACGTGGCGGCGCTGAAGGAGAACTTCTTCGCCAGCTATCAGCAGCGCTTCGGCCGCGTGGTGCGCGAACAACCCATCGAAGCCTTGACCTGGCGGCTGGCGGTGGCGGCGCCGGGGCTGGACATCCGTATCGGCGCCGCCACGCTGGCGCCGCCCAGCCTGGCCCCGCGCGGCCAGCGCAGCGTGACCTTCGAGGGCCATGGCGCGCTGGAGGTGCCGGTCTACGACCGCTACGCGCTGCGGCCCGGCATGGAATTCGCAGGGCCCGCCCTGGTCGAGGAGCGCGAAAGCACCTGCGTCGTTGGCCCGGGCGCGCGCTGCCATGTGGATGCGCACCTGAACCTGGTGGTGGAGCTGAGCTGAACCCAAGGAGGCGTGATGACCGGACCAGCCTTGACCCGCCGTGGCCTGTTGGCGGCGGCGGCAGCAGCAGCGCCCGGCATGGCCTGGGCGCAGGATGATGCGGCGAGCTACCCGAACCACACGGTAACCGTGGTGAACCCCTGGCCGGCCGGGGGCTCCTCCGACAGCGTCACCCGCATTCTGGTGCAGCGCATGGCGGCGGACCTTGGCCAGCCCTTCGTGGTGGAAAACCGCCCCGGTGCCACCGGCACGCTGGGCCACGCCGCCGTGGCCCGGGCGCGGCCGGATGGCTACACCCTGCTGCTGGGCACCAACAGCACCTACGCCATCGCGCCGCATCTCTACCCCAACCTGCCGTATGACAGCGCGGCGGCCTTCAGCCCGATCAGCCTGGTGGGCACCAACCCGCAGATCTTCTGCGTACACCCCACGGTCGCCGCGCCGGACTTCGCCGCCTTCCTGGCGCTGGCGCGGGCCCGGCCGGACCAACTGACCTTCCAGTCCTCCGGCATCGGCGGCACCAGCCACCTGGCGACCGAGCTGATGGCCGCCATGGCCGGCATCCGCATGCTGCACGTGCCCTATCGCGGTGGCGGGCCGGCGGCGCAGGCCATGCTGACCGGAGAGGTCAATTGCGGCTTCGTCGATGTCATCACCGCGCTGCCCTTCATCCGTGGTGGGCAGTTGCGGCCGCTCGGGGTTTCCTCCGCCGGGCGAGCGCCGCTGGCGCCCCAGGTGCCGAGCATCGCCGAGGCCGGGCTGCCCGGTTTCCAATCCTCCACCGACTTCGCCCTGCTGGCGCCGGCCGGGCTGCCGGCCGGCATCGTGGCCCGGCTGTACACCGCGGTGGCGGCGGCGGTACGGGCGCCGGAGGTGAAGGAAAAGCTGGAGGCGGCGGGGATCGAGCCGCTGGCGGCACCGCCTGGCGCCTGGGCCGCCTATGCGGCGCGGGAGACGGCGAAATGGGGCGAGATCATCCGGAGCCGGGGGATTCGCGTGCCGGGCTGAGCCGGCCCCTTGCGCGGGGCGGCGGGGGTTGCGATGACCCTTCCTCCACGCGCAGGAGAGCATTGATGTCCGGCTGGCAATTCTGGATCGACCGCGGCGGCACCTTCACCGATATCGTCGCCCGCGACCCCGAAGGCCGGCTGACCACCCGCAAGCTGCTTTCCGAGAATCCCGGCCGCTACCGCGACGCCGCGGTGGCCGGCATTCGCGCCTGCCTGGGGCTGGCGCCCGGCGCCGCCATTCCGCCCGGGCTGATCGACGCGGTGAAGATGGGCACCACGGTGGCCACCAACGCCCTGCTGGAACGCAAGGGCGAAAGGGTGCTGCTGCTGGTCAACCAGGGCTATGGCGACATCCTGCGCATCGGCAACCAGGCGCGACCGCGGCTGTTCGACCTGAACGTGAAGCTGCCGGACCTGCTGCATGAACGCGTGGCCGAGATCGGCGGCCGCATGGCCGTGGGCGGCGAGGAACTGGAACCGCTGGACGAAGCCGGCGCCCGCGCCGCGCTGGCCGCCGCCTTCGCCGCCGGCATCCGCGCCGTGGCCGTGGTGCTGATGCATGCCTGGGCCCACCCGGCGCATGAACAGCGCGTCGGCGCCATCGCGCGGGAGGTTGGCTTCACCCAGGTCTCGCTCTCGCACGAAGCCAGCCCGCTGCCGCGCCTGGTGCCGCGCGGCGACACCACGGTGGTGGATGCCTACCTCTCCCCCATCCTGCGCCGCTATGTGGAGCAGGTGGCCAGCGAATTGCCCGGCGTGCGCCTCTACTTCATGCAGTCCAGCGGCGGGCTGGCCGAAGCCGGCAGCTTCCAGGGCAAGGACGCCATTCTCAGCGGCCCGGCCGGCGGCATTGTCGGCGCCGCGCGCACCGCGGGCATGGGCGGGTTCGAGCGCATCATCGGCTTCGACATGGGTGGCACCAGCACCGACGTGGCGCTGTATGCCGGCGAGTTCGAACGCGCCTTCGAGACCCTGGTGGCCGGGGTGCGGATGCGGGCGCCGATGATGGCCATCAATACCGTGGCCGCCGGTGGTGGTTCCATCCTGAAGTTCGATGGCGCGCGCTATCGCGTCGGCCCCGAATCGGCCGGCGCGGTGCCAGGGCCGGCCTGCTATCGTCGCGGCGGGCCGCTGGCGGTGACGGATGCCAATGTGATGGTCGGCAAGATCCAGCCGCGCCACTTCCCCAGCATCTTCGGCCCGAATGGCGACGAGCCGCTGGACGGCGATGTGGTGCGGGCCAAGTTCGCCGCCCTGGCCGCCGAGATCGGTGCCGCCACCGGCGCCACGCCGGACCCGCGCGCGGTGGCGGAAGGCTTCCTGCGCGTGGCGGTGGCCAACATGGCCAATGCGCTGAAGCAGGTGAGCATCCAGAAGGGCCACGACGTTTCCCGCTATGCGCTGCAATGCTTCGGTGGCGCCGGTGGCCAGCACGCCTGCCTGGTGGCGGATGAGCTGGGCATGGAAACCGTGTTCATCCACCCCTTCGCCGGGGTGCTTTCCGCCTATGGCATGGGCCTGGCCGACCAGACCGTGATCCGCGAGGCCGCGGTGGAGGCGCCGCTGGCTGCCGCCGGTGCCAGCCTGGCCGCGACGCTGGACCGCCTGGTGGCGGAAGGCGAGGCCGAACTGCGCAAGCAGGGCGCCACCGGCCCGCTGGTGGCCGCCCGCCGGCTGCACCTGCGCTATGCCGGCACCGACAGCTTCCTGCCGGTGGCCTTCGGCGAGGAGGCCGCCGTGGTGGAAGCCTTCACCGTGGCGCATCGGCTGCGCTTCGGCTTCGCCACGCCGGAACGCCAGGTGGTGGTGGAAGCCTGCGTCGCCGAGGTGACCGCCGCCGGCGAGCGCGTGGCCGAGGCCGCGCTGGCGCCCCGCACCACGGGTGCGCCGGAGCCGGTGGACCGCGTGGCCTTCTACAGCGAGGGCGAGCACCAGGCCCCGGTCTTCGACCGCGAGGCGCTGCTGGCCGGCGACCGGCTCAAGGGCCCGGCGCTGATCCGCGAGGCCAATGCCACCACCGTGGTGGAACCGGGCTGGACCGCCGAGGTGACGGCGCTGAACCACCTGGTGCTGCGCCGCACCGAACAGCGCGCGGCCGCCCGGGTGGACGCCACCGGCAAGCCGGACCCGGTGATGCTGGAGCTGTTCAACAACCTGTTCATGTCGGTGGCCGAGCAGACCGGCGCGGTGCTGCAGAACACCAGCCTGTCGGTGAACATCAAGGAACGGCTGGACTTTTCCTGCGCCATCTTCGACGCCACCGGCGCGCTGGTGGCCAATGCGCCGCACGTGCCGGTGCATCTGGGTGCCATGGGCGAAAGCGTGCGCACCGTCATCCGCCTGCGCGGCAAGACGCTGCGGCCCGGCGACGTGGTGGCGCTGAACAACCCGTACAATGGCGGCACCCACCTGCCGGATGTCACCGTCATCACCCCGGTGTTCGACGCGGCGGGGGCGGAGATCCTGTTCTTCCTCGGCAGCCGTGGCCACCATGCCGATATCGGTGGGCTGACGCCGGGCAGCACGCCGCCGGTCTCCCGCACGCTGGAGGAGGAGGGCGTCGTCATCGACAACTTCCTTCTTGTCGCTCAGGGCGCCTTCCAGGAGGCTGATTTCCGCACCCTGCTGGCCAGCGCGAAATACCCGGCGCGCAGCCCGGACGTGAACGTGGCGGATATCAAGGCGCAGATCGCCGCCAACGAGAAGGGCGTGCAGGAATTGCACCGCGCGGTGCGCGACTTCGGCCTGGACACGGTGCGCGCCTACATGCGCCACGTGATGGACAACGCGGAGGAGAGCGTGCGCCGCGTGCTCGCCACGCTGAAGGATGGCAGCTTCCGCACCACCATCGACGACGGCACGCCGCTGTGCGTCAGCGTGCGGGTGAACCAGGCGGAACGCACCGCGACCATCGACTTCACCGGCACCGGGCCGCAGCGGCCGAGCAACTTCAACGCCCCCAGCGCGGTCTGCAACGCGGTGGTGCTGTACTGCTTCCGCGCCCTGGTGGGGGAGGAGATTCCGCTGAACGATGGCTGCCTGAAGCCGCTGCACATCGTCATTCCGCCCGGCACCTTCCTGTCGCCGCTGCCTGAGGGCGAAGGCGGCGGCGCCGCGGTGGTGGCCGGCAATACCGAGGTCAGCCAGATGACCTGCAACGCCCTGCTGGCGGCGCTGGACG
>CANBXZ010000130.1 GCA_947373495.1 Acetobacteraceae bacterium | reverse complement strand
GCCGAAGCCGCGGCGGTGCTGCTGCTGACCACGCTGGGCATTGCCGCGCATCTTTCCCACCTGCCGCTGGCGGCGGCGCTGGTGCTGCTGCTTGCGGTGCTGCGGCGCGCCTGGCGGCCGGCGCTGCCCCTGGCCGCCGCCGTGGCGCTGCTGCTGCTCACCAACCTGGTGGGGCATGGCCGGCTGGCGATCTCACCCCATGGCGCCGGCTTCCTGCTGGCCCGGTTGCAGGCGGATGGCCCGGCGACCCGCACCCTGCAGGCGGCCTGCCCGGCCAGCGGCTGGGAATTGTGCGACCAGGCCTGGCGCCTGCCGCTGGACAGCGACGTGTTCCTGTGGAGCCCCGACAGCCCGCTGAACCGCGACGCCGCCGGCGCCGCCCGCGATTTCGGCCCGGTACACCTGGCGCCGGAGCTTGGCGCCATCCTGGCCGAGACCTTCCGGCGGGAACCCTTCGGCGTGGCCTGGGCCATGCTGGGCAACAGCTGGCGGCAACTCTGGCTGGCCAAGGTGGGTGACACGCTGGGCCCGGAGCATCTGAGCACCGGCGTGGCACCCCGCCTCCGCGAGGGCTTTTCCCCCGCCGAGCAGCAGCGCTTCGCCACGGGGCTGCAAGCGCGTGGCCTGCTGCCGGCCGCCGCCGCGCCCTTCCTGCTGCCGCATCGGCTGGTGCTGGTGCTGGGCGGGCTGGCCGCGCTGCTGGCCTGGCGCCGCAGCGCCGCCTGGGGCGAGCGGGAACGCCTGGCGCTGGTGCTGTGCGTGCTGGTCGGCGTTACCGCCAATGCCTGCGCCACCGGGGCGCTGTCCGGCCCGCATGACCGTTATCAGGCGCGCATCGCCTGGCTGCTGCCGCTGGCCGGGGTGCTGGGCTGGCGCCGGCCGATGCCGGGCTGGCCTTCCAGCTATCCCGGCGAGCCGGATGCTTCGCCGCGGCCCGAAGCCAGCAGCCCGGCAATTGCCTAGGCTGGGCCGATGTTCGATTCGCTGATCCTCGCCGACCTGCTGCTGGTGGCCGGCATCTTCATCCTGGGCGGCTTCGTGAAGGGGGTGGTGGGCTTTGGCCTGCCGACCATCACGCTCGGGCTGCTGGCGCTGACCCGGCCGCTGCCGGAAGCCATGGCGCTGGCGGTGGGGCCTACCCTGGCCACCAATATCTGGCAGGCGCTGGCCGGCGGGCAGTTCCGCCCCACGGTGGCGCGGCTGAAGGGCTTCCTGCTGCTGTCGGGCCTGGGCACGCTGCTGGCCACCGGGCTGCTGGCGCGCGCGGATGCGCGGCTGCTGGCCGGGCTGCTGGGGCTGCTGGTGATGGCGTCCTCCCTGCTCGCGCTGTTCGGGCCACGCTGGCCGCTGCCCTCGCCGCGCCAGGAACGCTGGCTGTCGCCGCTGATGGGCCTGCTCTCGGGCGCGGCGAACGGGCTGACCGGCAGCTACATGATGCCGGCGGCGCCCTGGCTTTCGGCGCTGCGCTTGCCGCCGGACCAGTTCGTGCAGGGCTTCGGCCTCGGCGCCACGCTGGTGACCGCGGTGCTGGCGCTGGGCATGGCTGGCCAGGGGCTGATCCCGCCGGAGCTGGGGCTGGGCGGGCTGGCGGTGCTGGCGCCGACCTTCCTCGGCCTGTGGCTCGGCCGGCAGGTGCGCGCCGCCCTGGCGGAGCAGTGGTTCCGCCATGTGGTGCAGGGCTTCCTGCTGTTGATCGGGCTGCAATTGGTGGTGCGCGGCCTGCTGTAGCGGAAGCCCATTGCGCCCTGCCCCGGCTTGAGGAAAAAGGGTACAAACCGGCCCGATCAGGAGCGTCCATCACCACCATGCCAGGTTTGCCGGAACGGCCAGGGCCCAAGCCCGCCCTTGAGATTCCCCCCGCCGCCCCGGTTGGTGCCGGCCGCAACCTCCTCTTCCTGCGGGAGGAGGAACTGCGCCTGGCGCAGGACCTGCTGTTCTTCGGCTACCGCGATTTCACCGGTGGCGCCGACCGCATCCTGGAGGAGCTCGGCATGGGCCGGGCGCATCACCGGGTGCTGCACTTCGTCGGTCGCCGGCCGGGTATCACGGTGGGGGAGCTGCTGGCGATCCTGTCCATCACCAAGCAGTCGCTCGGGCGGGTGCTGACCCCGTTGGTGGAGGAAGGCTACGTCACCCAGGCCCCCGGCCGCAGCGACCGCCGGCAGCGCCTGCTGTCGCTGGCGCCCAAGGGCCAGGCGCTGGAACAACGCCTGTTCGAACGCCAGCGGGAACACGTGATGCGCGCCTATCGCGAAGCCGGGCCGGTGGCGGTGGAAGGCTTCCGCAAGGTGATGCGCGGGCTGATGGGCGCCGAGGCCCGCGGCCAGTTGGAACGCCTGGAACAGCCCGAGGCCGGCAAGCCCGCCGGCCGCCTGGCCCGGCTGGGCTGAGGGGAAGCACGCATGCCCGGCGAAGCCCCGGTTGAACAGCCCCACCTGCTGGTGGTGGACGACGACGCCCGGCTGCGCGGGCTGCTGCAACGCTACCTGGCCGAACAGGGCTTCCGCATCTCGGTGGCCGGGGACGCCGCCGCGGCCCGCCAGGCGCTGGCCGCCATGGCCTTCGACCTGCTGGTGCTGGACGTAATGATGCCGGGCGAAAGCGGGCTGGAATTGGTGGCCAGCCTGCGGGAAGGCGGCAACGCCGTGCCGGTGCTGATGCTGACCGCGCGTGGCGAACCGGATGACCGGGTGGCCGGGCTGGAAGCCGGGGTGGATGACTACCTGGCCAAGCCGTTCGACCCGCGCGAGTTGGCGCTGCGCATCCGCACCGTGCTGCGCCGCGCCACCCCGCCGGCCGCCGCCCAGGCGATTCTGCCGGTGCAGCTCGGCGGCAGCTGGTTCGACCCCGAACGCAGCGAGCTGCGCACGCCCGAGGGCATCGTGCGGCTGACCGGTGGCGAGGCCAGCCTGCTCACCGCCCTGGCCCGCCGCCCGGGCGAGGTGTTGAGCCGCGAGGAGATCGCCGCCGCGCTGGGCACGCCCGATGCCGGCGAGCGCGCGGTGGACGTGCAGGTGACGCGCCTGCGCCGCAAGATCGAGCCCGACCCGCGCGAGCCGCGCTTCCTGCACACGGTCCGGCATCGCGGCTACGTGCTGCGGCCCGGCCCGTGAGGCCGGGATGACCTTCTTTTCCGGCGTCACCCTGGAACGCGCCGGCGGCGGCATGACCCGCGCCCGCAAGGGGCTGGGCCGGGCGATCCGCTTCGTGCTGCCGCGCGGCATGCTCGGGCGGTCGCTGCTGATGATCCTGGTGCCGCTGGTGGTGGTGCAGCTGGTGGCGCTGCAGATCTTCTATGGCGCGCACCTGGATGTCATCAGCCGCCGCCTGGCCGCTGGCGTGGCCGGCGAAGTGGCGATGCTGGCCGAGCTGATGCTGCGCGAGCCGGAGGAGCGCCGCGGCTGGATTGCCCGCGAAGCCGCCTGGCGGCTGGACCTGGTGATGGCCTTCCAGCCTGGCGCCCATATGCAGCTGGTGCGCCGGCCCGAATCCATGCCGCTGCTGCCGCTGGAGGAAGACCTGGACCACGCGCTGGAGGAACGGCTCAGCCTGCCCTTCGACACCGATTGGCTGGGCGACCCCCGCAGCGTCATCATCCGCGTGCAGTTGCCCGATGGCGTGCTGATGACCGAGGTGCCGCGCAAGCGCCTGTTCACCGCCACCATCTACCTGTTCGTGGTCTGGCTGGTGGGCTCCGCGCTGTTGCTGGCGGCGGTTTCCGTGGTGTTCCTGCGCAACCAGGTGCGCGCCATCCGCCGGCTTTCCGGCGCCGCCGAAGCGTTTGGGCTGGGCCGCGACGTGGGCAGCATCAAGCCCGAGGGCGCCACCGAGATCCGCCAGGCGGCGGTGGCCTTCAACCGCATGCAGGACCGGGTGCGCCGCTTCGTTTCCCAGCGCACCGAAATGCTGGCCGGGATCAGCCATGACCTGCGCACGCCGATGACCCGGCTGAACCTGGGGCTGGCGATGCTGCCGAAGACCCCGGATTCCGAGGAAGACATCGCCGCGCTGCACCAGGACCTGGAGGAGATGGAACGGTTGATCGCCGCCTACATCGCCTTCGCCCGCGGCGAGGGCACCGAGCAGGTTCACCCGGCGGACCTGGTGGAGTTGGTGCAGGACGTGGCCGGCAAGGCCCGCCGCGCCGGTGGCGAGGTGACGGTGACCGGGCCGGAAAGCCTGGTGCTGCCGCTGCGGCGGGACGCCATGCGCCGCTGCCTGGGCAACCTGCTGGACAATGCCCGCCGCCATGCCAGCCGGGTGGCGCTGACGGTCGAAGCGGTGCAGCGCCACGCCCCGGATGCCGAGGCGGCCTGGGCGGTGGTGACGCTGGACGACGACGGCCCGGGCATTCCCGCCAGCCAGCGCGAACAGGCCTTCCGCGCCTTCGCCACCAGCCGGGCGGATGGGTCCGGCCTGGGGCTGGCCATCGCCCGTGACATCGTGCGGGCGCATGGCGGTGACATCGTGCTGGAGGACAGCCCACTGGGCGGGCTGCGCGCGCGGCTGCGGCTGCCGGTCTGACCGCCCCGGTGCAACCGGGCCGGGCCAAACCGGGCCAGGCCAAACCGGCCCACGTCAGTCAACCAGGCCGGGCCAGCCCGGCGCGGTGCAGGATATCCGCCCACATCGTGGTCTCGCCGCGAATCTGCGCGGCGAATTCGGCCGGGGTATTGGCCGCGGCCACGCTGCCGAAGCCGGCCATGCGGCGCTGGATCTCGGGGTCCGCCACCATGCGGCGGGCGGTTTCGGACAGCTTTTCCACCACCGGCCGCGGCGTGGCGGCGGGGGCGAACAGGGCGTTCCAGCTCACCACGTTGAAGCCGGGGAAGCCCAGTTCCTGCATCGTCGGCACCTCCGGCATCTGGGCGCTGCGCTGGGCGGTGGAAACCGCGAAGGCCCGCGCCACACCGCCCTGCACCAGCGGCAAGGCGTCCGACATGTTGGCGAACATCAGGTCGATATCGCCCGAGGTCAGCGACTGCGCCGCCTGCGAGCCGCTGCGGAACGGCACGTGGGTGAACCTGGCCGCCGCCAGTACCTCCAGCACCAGCATGGAGACATGCATCAGCCCGCCGATGCCCGAGGAGCCATAGGTCAGCCGCTCCGGGTCGGCCTTCGCCGCCGCCACCATGTCCTGGGTGGAACCGAAGGGCAGCGCCTTGCGCGCCAGCAGCACCAGGGCATTGGTGGAAAGCAGCGAAACCGGCGCCAAATCCTTCTGCGGGTCATAGGGCAGGCGTTCCAGCGCCGGCGCCACGCTGATGGAGCCGATGCTGCCAACCAGGAACATGGAGCCATCCGGTGCCGCCTTGGCCACCGCGTCGCTGCCGACGATGCCACCGGCACCGCCGCGGTTTTCCACCACCACGGAAACCCCCAGCGCCTGCGTCATCCACTGCGCCGCAAGCCGGCCCACCAGGTCGGTGTTGCCGCCCGGGGCGAAGGGCACCAGGAAGCGCAGCGTGCGGTCGGGCCAGGCCTGGGCGCGGGCGGGGGCCGCCAGCCCGAGCAACGGGGCGGCGAGAACTGCGCGGCGCTTCAGCATGGCGTCACTCCATCAGGCTGCGGTCGATCACGTCCCGGTCGAAGCAAAGCCTGTGCCGGTCGATCTCCACCGGCTTGAAGGCCACGCGGGTGAAGCGCTCGCGCTCCTCCGGCGGCACCGTGGCGTCGATGCCGAGCTTGGCGCGGATACCGTTGCGCCCGGCGCGGACGTATTCATGGCCGCGCGCCTCGGGAATGACGATGAGGTCGCGGCTCGCCTCCATGCGCGTCGCCAGGGCGTATTCCACGTCGTTCCAGTCGCGGATGTCGATGTCGTCATCCACCACGATCACCAGGTCCAGGTCCTTCAGCGCGGCGAAGGCGGCCAGCATGGCGTTGCGCTGCAAGCCCTCATGCGTCGGCAGGGTTTTCTTCACCTGCAATATGGCGTGGAAGCGATGCAGCCCGCCCGCGGTCATGTCGGCGTCCACCACGATCGGCACCGCCGGTTGCACCGCCTTCAGCAGGCTGGCTTCCAGCACGTATTTCCGCAGCATCACCGTCTCCCGCCCATAGCCGTTGATGGCCGGGTAGATCGGCTTGCGGCGATGCGTGACGGCGGAAACCACAATGACCGGCGCCGGGGCGGCGGGCGCGGCGAAGCCGACGAACTCGCCGAACGGGCCTTCGCTGACGGTCTCGCTCGGTTGGATATGCCCCTCGATGACGATCTCGGTTTCCGCCGGCACCGGCAGCGGCACGGTGATGCCCTGGGTGATCGGCAGCGCGCGGCCGGAAAGCCCGCCGGCCACGGCCAGTTCGTCCATGTTCTCCGGCAATTGGCTGCCCATGGTGGCGGCGGTGTATTGCAGCGCGATGTCGGTGCCGAGGCAGATCGCGATCGGCAGCGCCTCGCCCTTCTGCTGCGCGCGCTCGAACGCCAGGCGCAGGTGGCGGCCGTAGTCCAGCTTGATCGCTAGCCGGTCCGGCCCCATCACCTGCAGCCGGTGGTAGCTGGCATTGCACACGCCGCTGTCCGGGTCGCGGCAGATCACCACGCCGGCGGTGATGAAGCGGCCGCCATCGCCCGGCGCATGGCGCAGCACCGGCAGCAGCTTGCCCAGGTCAAACCCGCCCTTCAGCACCACCTGCTGGCACGGCGCGTGCGCCACTTCCACCGGCTCGACCGGCCCGCCCAGCGCGCGGGTGATGAAGCTGCGCAGCACGCGGAAATCGGTGCCGAAGGCGGCTTCCACATTCTCCCGGCAGCACAGCAGGTTGCCGATAATGGGCAGGTCGTGGCCTTCCACGTCGTTGAACAGCAGCGCCGGCCCACCATCCAGCTGCTTCATCATGCTGGCGATCTCGAACTCGGTGGAAACCGTGCCGGTCACCGCCTGCAAGCGCTGCGCGTCCTGCATGCGCCGCAACGCCGCGCGGAAGCGCGTGTCCAGCACCAACTCGTTGCTCATGCCTGCTTCCCCAAACCTTGCCAGCGCCGCACCGTGCCGGCGTCGATATCGAACAGGTCCAGCACCCGGCCCAACGTGTGGTCCACCATCTCCGCCAGGCTGGCGGGCTTGGCATAGAAGGCCGGCACCGGCGGGTAGACCACCGCGCCCATTTCCGTCACCGCCGCCATGTTGCGGATATGCCCCAGGTGCAGCGGCGTTTCGCGCAGCATCAGCACCAGGCGGCGGCGTTCCTTCAGCACCACATCGGCGGAACGCGACAGCAGGTTGGGCGTCACGCCCGAGGCGATTTCCGCCAGCGTCTTCACGCTGCACGGCGCCACCACCATGCCAAGGGTGCGGAAACTGCCCGACGAACACGCATCCGCCAGGTCGCCATGCGCATGCACCACGTCGGCCAGCGCCTCCACCTGCTTCACGCTGAGGTCGGTTTCGGTCGCCAGCGTAATGCGCGCGGTCTGCGACATGATGAGATGGGTCTCAACCCCGCTGCCCTTCAGCAACTCCAGCAACCGCACGCCATAGATGGCGCCGGAGGCACCCGAGATGCCGACGATCAGGCGTTGGGACATGGCGGTTCCTAGAAGCAGGCGGCGAAGGGCAGCACCTGCACGGTATCGCCGGGGGCCACGGCCGTCACCTCCTCGGGCAGTTCCGCGAAGGCATCGGACTGGGTCAGGCTGCTCAACAGCCCGGCACCCTCGCGGGCGAATTTCTCCGCCAGCGGCAGCGGCGCCCCGGGCAGCAGGCGCACCCGCACGTATTCGCGCCGGCCGGCCTTCTTGCGGTATTGGAACGTGGCCTGGGCCGGGAAGCGCGGCAATGGTTCGGCCCGCGCGCCAGCCAGCCGCAGGATCAACGGCCGCGCCAGGTGGAGGAACGTCACCACCGCCGCCACCGGGTTGCCGGGCAGCCCCAGCACCGGGGTGCCACCGATGACCCCCATGGCCGCCGGCCGCCCCGGCTTCACCGCCAGCCGCCAGAATACCAGGCTGCCGCCCTGCTGGATGGCGGCGCGCACATGGTCTTCCTCGCCCATGGAAACCCCGCCGCTGGTCAGCAGCAGGTCGTGCTGGCCAGCCGCCGCGGCCAATGCCGCGCGGGTGGCCTCGGCGTTGTCCGGCAGAATGCCCAGGTCGGTCGCCACCACCGGCAACCCGCCCAGCAGCGCCAGCAGGGTGAAGCGATTGCTGTCGAAGGTCTGCGCCGGGCCCAGCGTGGTGCCGGGCGTCGCCAGTTCATCCCCGGTGGAGAACACGCCGACGCGCACCAGCGGCCGCACCGGCAGCACCGCCTGCCCCAGCGCCGCGGCCAACCCGATCTCGGGCGCCCGCAGCCGGGTGCCGGCGGCCAGCGCCTCGCTGCCCTGGGCCACGTCCTCGCCGGCGGGGCGGGCATTGGCGCCGGGCTTCAGCCCGGGCGGTACCAGCACGCGGCCCTCGGCCTCGCGCGCGTCCTCCTGCATCAGCACGGAATCGGCGCCGGCCGGCATCGGTGCCCCGGTGAAGATCCGCATCGCCGCGCCGGCCGGCAGCGCCGCGGCGCCATGCCCGGCGGCGACGCGCCCGGCCAGCGGCAAGGCGGTGGCGGCCCCCGCGGTCAGGTCGGCATGGCGGAAGGCATAGCCATCCACCGCGGCGTTGAAGAACGGCGGCAGCGGCACGGCGGCCAGCAGCGGCGCCGCCAATATCCGGCCGCGCAACAGGTGCAGGGCCAGCATCTCGCTGCCCGCCAAGGGCGGAATGCGGGTGGCCACCAGCGCCTCGGCCTGCTCCACGCTCAGCAGGGCATCACCGAAGGCGAAACAGTCGTCGCTCAGCTGCGCCATGGCGCCACCTCGACAGCATGGCGCAGCGCCAACTCGGCCACCGCCTCCACGTCATCCATGCTGACCCAGGCGATGCCGGCGGGCGGTGCCACGTCGCTGGCCACGGCGCGGATGGCCGGGTCTTCCGGGTGCAGCCAGGGCTTGGCGTTGGCGCTGCGATGCACCTCGATCTTCGGGTGGGTGTCGCGCTTGAAGCCTTCCACCAGCACCAGGTCCACCGGGGAAAGCCGGGAGAGCAGAAAGCCCAGCGCCGGCTCCGGCTCGTCGCGCAGTTCCGTCATCAGCGCCCAGCGCTGGCCGGAGGAAACCAGCACCTGCCGCGCCCCGGCCTGGCGGTGCTGCCAACTGTCCTTGCCCGGCACATCGACGTCGAACCGGTGATGCGCGTGCTTAATGGTGGACACGCTGACCCCCCGGCCCTGCAGGCAAGGGATCAGCCTGGTGAGCAAGGTGGTCTTGCCCGCGCCGCTCCACCCCGCGAGGCCGATCAGCCGCACGGGGCAAGCTTCCCTAGTCGGCGCCGGCGGTCTTGGCGCCCGGGTCGATGCTGGTACGCGCCTTCGCTAGTTCCTGGTCCACCCACAGGCTGTGGTGCTCCCTGGCCCAATTGTAGTCCACCTGGCCGGATGTCATGGCGTCGCTGGCGCCTTCCATCCCGACCGAGCCGATGTAGATGTGCGCCAGGATAGCCGCAATCATCAGCATGGCCAGCACGCCATGTACCATGTGCGCCATCTGCTGGCCGGCGATGTCGGTGAAGAAGAACGGGAACACCAGCAGGTAGCCGGTGAAGGCCACCACGCCGCCACCCAGCACGGTGAGCCAGAACACGCCCTTCTGCCCGGCATTGAACCGCGCCGCTGGCGGGTGCCCACCCTTCAGGAAGCCGCCGCCCGCCTTCAGCCAGGCAATGTCGATGGCGCTGGGGATGTTGTCCTTCACCCACAGCAGGAACATGAACACCAACCCCAGAACGAATGGAAAGCTGAGGAAGTTGTGCGCCACCTTGCCCCACATGCTCAGCATGGTGAAGGCTTCCGCCCCCAGCGTGGGCAGGATGAGGTAGCGGCCGAAGGTCAGGTTCAGCCCGCTCAGCATCAGCACGATGAAGCTGCTGGCCACCATCCAGTGGTTGGCCCGCTCGAACAGGTTGAAGCGCTGCATGGTGCGGCCGGAAAAGCCGGCATCGATGCGGATGCGGCCCTTGATGGACCAGAACAGCCACAGCGCGAAGGCCATGCCGCACACCGCCACGGCGCCCACGGTGTAGAGCGTGCGGTTGTGGAAGTTGCGCCAGTTCAGCCCTTCCGGCTGCACCAGGTTGGCGGCCTTGGCATCCGGAATGGAAACCCGGCCGGCAATGGTGCCGCCCTGCAGCGCGCGCTGCAGTTCCAGTTCCTCGGCGCTGGCCTGGTCGCGCGCGGTGTAGGGCACCGGCGGGTTGCCTTGGGCCAGGGCCGTCTGGTGCAGGGTGGGCGCCGCCAGCAGCAGCGCCAGGGTGAGGAGAAGCGCGCGCATTACACCGATACCCCCGCGCGATAGGCGGTGCGCCAGCCCCAGGCGCCGCTGCCATAGCCGCGCTTCTGCACGCGTTCCTTGTAGATGCTGGCGATGATGTCGCCATCACCGGCCAGCAGCGCCTTGGTGCTGCACATTTCGGCGCAGAGCGGCAGCTTGCCCTCGGCAATGCGGTTGGCACCGTACTGGGTGTATTCGGCGGCGCTGTTGTCGGCCTGCGGGCCGCCGGCGCAATAGGTGCACTTGTCCATCTTGCCGCGACCGCCGAAATTGCCGACGCGCGGGTATTGCGGCGCACCGAACGGGCAGGCGTAGAAGCAGTAGCCGCAGCCGATGCACAGGTCCTTGTCGTGCAGCACGATGGCGTCGGCCGTGGTGTAGAAGCAGCTCACCGGGCAGACCGCGGCGCAGGGCGCATCCGTGCAGTGCATGCACGCCATGGAGATGCTGCGCTCGCCGGGCTCGCCGTCGTTCAGCGTCACCACCCGGCGGCGGTTGATGCCCCAGGGCACTTCATGTTCGTTCTTGCAGGCGGTGACGCAGGCGTTGCATTCGATGCAGCGGTCAGCGTCACAGAGAAATTTCATGCGAGCCATTGTCGTCCCCCTTACGCCGCTTTGATCTGACAGAGCGTGACC
>CANBXZ010000129.1 GCA_947373495.1 Acetobacteraceae bacterium | reverse complement strand
CAGCGGCAAAATCCGGATGTTCGGGCCGATCACCATGCCCTCGGCCTCCCGCAGCAGCCAGGTGGCCAGCAGCATCGGCTGCGGCATCTGGATCGGGCCGATCAGGTAGTGGTCGGGGAACCACAGCGAGGCGAAGCCGGCGTCGCGGCTGACGCGCACCTGTTCCTGCATCTGCGGCAGCCGGTCCCGCAGGCTGTCGCCCTCGGGGAACTGGGTATTGATGAACAGGCCAACCTTCATCACGCGAATTCCCACCCAATCCATTCACACACGCCGCGACCCATCACCAGTTCCAGGTCGTTGCCACGCAGCCAGGGCAGTTCCTCGGTGAACATCGTCACGCATTGCTTCCAACTGCACGGCATGCGGGTGATGTCGGTACCCCAGAAGAAACGGTGCGGGCCATAGGCGTCGAAGATGCGGTGCAGCCCTTCATGCAGGTTGCGGTACGGGTAGCCCTGGGTGGAATAGCCCGGCGCGCCGGTGGCCTTGATGGCGACATTCGGCAACTTGGCCAGCGCGCACAGCTCCTCCAGCCGGGCGAAGGCGGCGCTGTCCTGGGCTTCCCGCACCAGGCCGCAATGGTCGATGATGAGCTTGAGGCCGGGATGCCGGCGGGCGATCTCGCCGAACTCGGTCAGGAAGCGCCCGGCCATGGTGGCGACGGGCAGGCCCAGCCGCTCGGCTTCCGGCCACAGCCAGTCCATGGTGCCGTCCTTGTACCAGTCGCGCTGGTCGGCGCGCACCAGCGGGAAGCGCAGCCCCTTCTGGCCCGGCCGGCCGCGCCAATTGGCCAGCAGCGCGCGGCTCGGCTCCGGCGTCAGCAGGTCCACCTGGCCCAGCACGGCGAAGCGTTGCGGGTAGCGCCACGCCGCCTGTTCGGCGATGACATTGGCGCCGGGGTCCCAGCTTTGCGGCGGGTGGATCAGCGCACCGTCGATGCCGGCGGCGTCCATCTCCGCCAGCAGTTCCTCCACGCTGAACACGGGTACCTGGCGATGGTGCCCGCTGGGCGTGCCGCTGCCCCAGATATGTACCTGGGCGTCGATGATCTTCATTGGTCGTTCCCCGTTACGCACGCGCCGGAGCGTGACCGCTCCGGCCTGGTCGTTTGCCGCTGGTCTAGCGGCGGTAGTTGAAGCCCTTGCGGTCCACCTGGCGCACCAGGCCGTCCCATTCCATCCGGCCGTATTCGTCGGTCAGGCGCATCTTCTGCATGCGGCTGCGCGCGCGCTCGATGATGTAGTCCTCGATCATCACCGGCGGTTCGCCCAGCTGGCGGGCGATGATCTCCACCTCGCAGGCGCGTTCCAGCATGTACAGCCGCATCAGCGCGCCATGCACGGTATGGCCCAGCGTCAGCAGGCCGTGGTTCAGCAGCACCACGCAGGAACCGGTGGCGCAGGAACGGCCGAGTTCCTCGCATTCCTCCTTGGAAGCCGGCACGCCGTAGTCGTGGTAGATCACGTCATCCAGCACATGCAGCGCGTCCTGGCTGATCGGGCGCAGGCCACCCCGGATGGTGGAAAGCCCGGCGCCGGCGCGGGTATGGGTGTGCATGACGCAATTGGCGTCCGGCCGGGCCTTGTAGATGCCGCTGTGGATGGTGAAGCCGGCGGCGTTGAACTTGCCCTGGTCGCCGATGACATTGCCTTCCAGGTCCATCTTCACCAGCGAGGAGGCGGTGATCTCGTCGAACATCTCGCCATACAGGTTGATGAGGAAATGCTCCGGCTCGCCGGGCACCCGCACCGACATGTGGGTGTTGATGAGGTCGGTCCAGCCAAGATGCTGGGTGACGTGGTACAGCGCGGCCAGGTCGCACCGGGCCTGCCATTCGGCGTCGGTCATGCTGGGCTTCAGAACGGCGGACATGTCTGCTTGCTCCTTCGGGTTCAGGCTTTGACGCGGCGGAATTTCTGCAGGGACCTGACGCCGGGCGGCGTTGGCTTGCCCTCGTTGTAGCGGGGCCAGGCGGTGAAGCTGACCTCGCCGACATAGATGTCGCCATGGCTGTCCACCGCCAGCCCGTGCGGCGAGAGGAACTGGCCATCGCCCTCGCCCAACTCGCCGAAGCGGGACAGCAGCTTGCCGTCCATGTCCAGCACGCTGACGCGCGGGCCGATGTTCGGCGCCTTGATGTTTACCGGCAGCGCCGGGCCCAGCTCACCCACATAGCAGCAGGCGCACTTGCCGCGGCCGAGGAACAGCGAGCACGGCCGGTGCAGGTTGTTCCATTGCCGCAGGTAGGTGCCATCGCCATCGAAGATCTGCACCCGGTGGCTTTCGCGGTCGGCCACATAGACCAGCCCGGCGGCGTCGCAGACGATGTTGTGCGGCAAGTTGAACTGCCCCGGGTCGGTGCCCGAGCCACCCCAGCTGAACAGGTGTTTGCCCTGCGCGTTGTACTTGTGCACCTGCGCGTTGCCATAGCCGTCGGAGACATAGATGTCGCCCTGCGGCGAGAGCGCGGTATGGGTGCAGCGATTGAACGGCCGGCCGCTCATGTAGGGTGCTGGCGTGCCGGGCAGGCCCAGCGTCAGCAACACGCGGCCATCCAGCGTGCAGCGGCGCACGCTGTGGTCGCCATCATCGGTGCACCACAGGGTTTCGTCGGGCGCCATGTGCAGGCCGTGGGCGCGCTTGAACACGCCTTCGCCCCAGGATTTCAGGAAGGTGCCGTCGCGGTCGAAGACCATCATCGGGTGGTCGCCACGGTTGAAGACATAGACGCGGTCCTGGCTGTCGGTGGCCACCGCGCCCACTTCCTTGAAGCTCCAGCCCTCCGGCAGCCTGGCCCAACCGGGCACCGCCTCGTAGCTGTAGTTCCCGAAGCCGAGCAATTCGCTCATGGCGTTTCCTTCCCTCAGGCGGCGGCAACCTCCACCGCCACGTCGTTGTAGCAGGCGCCCTCGCACAGGTCGGCGCGGTCATCCGCCGAAACCAGCGCGCTGATGGTCTGCCCGGTGGGGCTTGTGGCCAGCCAGGCACCCTTCTCGCTGCTCACCACACCACGCGGCACCGCATCCGTCACTAGCAGCGGCAGCACCACCGCCCCCAGCGGGTTGAACACCCGCACCAGGGCCACACCGTCCAGCCCGCGCGCCGCGGCATCCGCCGGGTGCATCAGCAGCGCCGGCGCTTCCGCCGCGCCGCCGCCGAAGCCCAGCAGGGTGGAGGAGATGCGCTTGTCCGAAGCCGGCGAGATCAACGCCAGGCCCGCCGCTTGGCCGGGCCGATGCGACCGATACCCCGGCAGCCGCTGCGCCGCCCCCCAGCGGCTGGCCAGCGCCTCGGAGGCCAGTTCCACCTTGCCGCTGGGCGTGGCCGGCAGCACGTTGTCGAACAGGGCCAGCGGGCGGCCATCCGGCGCGCTCATCCGCAGCGCCTCGGTGGTGGGCAGCGCGCTGGGGCGAAGGCCGCGCAGCTTCGGGCTGCTGGCATCCACCGCCGCATCCATCAACGTGGCGTCGTCATCCTGGAAGCAGGGCTCGGTGAAGCCAAAGCGCGCCGCCAGGCGACGGAAGATCTCGGTGTTCGGCAGCGCCTCGCCCTGCAGTGGCACCACCGGTGCGGCGCGTTGCAGCCAGTGCTGGCCATAGGCGGCGTACAGGTCGTCGCATTCGAAGCTGGTGGCGGCGGGCAGCAGCACGTCGCAGTAGTTCATGCTCTCCGTCATGGCGATCTCGATGCCCACGGTGAACACCGCCTCCCGCTCCAGTCCGCGGCGCAGCCGGTTCTGGTCCGGGTGCACCACCAAGGGATTGTGGTTGTAGATGAACAGCGCCCGCAGCGGCGGCGCGCCACTGTCCTCGGCCAGCATCCGCCCCACATCCAATATGTTCAGCGTGCGGGTGCCGGGCGGCAGCAAATCCGGCCGGGTCAGTTGCGCCGGGGTACGCGGGAACACATTGCCGGCGCCGAGCACGATGCCATTGCGCGCGTCCAGCTTGCCCAGCAGCGCCGGCAGGGCGATGACGGCACGGATGCCGCTGCCGCCGTTGCGGCCGCGCTCCAGCCCATTGCCCGGCGCCAGCACCAGCGGGTTGGCGCCGGCCATCCAGGCGGCCAGGGTGCGGAGGCTCTCGGCCGGCACGGCGCAGGCGGCCGCGGCACGCTCCACCGGCCATTCGCGCGCCAGGGCCATGAACTCGGCATGGCCATGCACATGTTTGGCAATGAAGCCGTGGTCGTGCGCGCCCAGCCGTTCCAGCTCCGTCGCCAGGGCGAAGCCCAGCAGCACGTCGGTGCCCGGCAGCGGGGCGATGTGCAGGTCCGCCTGCTCGGCGATCTTGGTCCGCAGCGGGTCCACCACCACCAGCTTGCCGCCGGCGCGCCGCGCCTTGGCCAACTGGCGCACCAGGTGCAGGTTGGTGACCGTGGCGTTGTTGCCCCACACCAGGTTCAGCGCCGCCTCGCCGGCCGCTTCCGGGCCGATGCCGGGCACCGCGCCATAGGTGCCCACCCAGGCTTCCCGCCGCACGCCGCCGCACATGGCGCCGCGGAACAACTGGCTGGCGCCCAACTTGTGGAAGAAGCGCAGCGACATGCTGTCCCCCGCCAGCATGCCATGCGGCCCGGCATAGTTCAGCGGCGCCACCGCCTGCGGGCCGTGCTCGGCCACCACGGCGCTGGTACGGGCAAAGATCTCGTCCAGCGCCTCGGCCCAGGAAATCCGGGTGAAGCGGCCGCTGCCGCGCGGGCCGCTGCGGCGCATCGGGTGCAGCAGCCGGGCGCCGCCATGCACCCATTCGGCGGTGTGGTGCGCCACCTTGTTGCACACCACCCCCCCGGTATAGGGCAGCGCGTGGGAGCCCCTTACCTTGGTGATGCGCTGGTTTTCCACCGTCACCGTCAGGCTGCAGGTGTCAGGGCAGTCCAGCGTGCAGACGCTGGCGAGTTCGGTCGCGGGCATGGGGCCTCCGTGGCAACCAGGCTGCCAAAACGGGATGCTAGCACGTGCCCCGGCGGCGTCTCCCCCCTGCCTCTCCCTTTGGGGCTCCCCTGGGGGCTCCCCCTGGGGGGGCTCCCCTGGGGGCTTGATTGTCAAAGCGCCCGAGTGTGGCAGCATGGGCGGCAAATCCAGGAAGGAACCATCATGCGCGCCTCCATCGTTCTGCCCGTGGCCGATTGGCGCCAATGCGGCCCCGCCGCCGCCGCCGCCGAAGCCGCCGGTTTTGATAGTGTCCAGGCCAATGAGATCGCGCACGAACCCTTCACCCCGCTGGCCTTCGCCGCGCTGGCGACGCAACGGGTGCAGCTCATCACCTCGGTCGCCATCGCCTTCCCGCGCAGCCCGATGATCGTGGCCAACCACAGCTGGGACCTGGCCAAGCACAGCGGCGGCCGCTTCGTGCTGGGCCTGGGCACCCAGGTGCGGGCGCATAACGAACGCCGCTTCAGCACCCCCTGGCTGGCCCCGGCGGAACGCATGGGCGAATACGTCGAAAGCCTGCGGGCGATCTTCCGCTGCTGGGAAACCGGGGAAAAGCTGGCCTATGAGGGCAAGCACTACCGCTTCAGCCTGATGAACAAGGAATTCTCCCCCGGCCCCAACGGCACCCCGCTGCCGCCCATCACCATCGCCGCCGTCGGCCCGTTGATGCTGCGCAACGCCGCCCGGCTGTGCGACGGCGTGCGGCTGCACGGCTTCGCCACCCGCGCCTACATCGAACAGCAGGTGGAGCCGGTGCTGGACCGCCACCTGGCCGAGGTGGGCAAGGCCCGCGAAAACTACGAGGTCAGCGGCGGCGGCTTCATCGCCACCGGCGGCACGCCGGAGGAAGTGCGCGAGGCGGCGGAGAAGATCCGCTATCGCGTCGCCTGGTACGCCTCCACCCCGGCCTACCGCACCGTGCTGGAGCCGCATGGGCTGGTGCCGCTGGGGGTGCAGCTTTCCGAACTGGCCCGCAAGGGGGAGTTCGAGGGCATCGCCAAGCTGATCCCGGACGAGGTGCTCAGCCTGTTCGCCGCCGTGGGCAATTACGACCAGATCGGCGAACGCATCGCCGCCCGCTTCGGCGGCTTGGTGGATACGGTGACCATCCCGTTCCCCGCCGGTGCCCCGGCCGGCGCGGTGGCCCAGGTGGTGCGGGACGTGCAGGGCATTCCCTCGCGCTTCCAGGCCTTCAAGACCGAAAGCTTCGGCTGATGGCCGAGGCGCTGGTGCTGGTGGAGCGCCACCCGGCCGGCTACGCCGTGGTGACGCTGAACCGCCCGGCGGCGATGAACGCGCTGTCCACCGCGCTGCGGGATGCGCTGACGGCGGCCATCACCGCGCTGGCGGCGGAACCCGCGGTGCGGGCGCTGGTGCTGACCGGCGCCGGCCGCGCCTTCTGCGCCGGGCTGGATTTGAAGGAGCTGGGGGCCCACGGCGCCGGCAGCGCCCTGGCGCCCGGCCGCAGCGACCCGGTGGCGGCCCTGGCCGGCTTCGCCGGGCCGGTGATCGCCGCGGTGAACGGGGCCGCCATCACCGGCGGCTTCGAACTGGCGCTGGCCTGCGACGTGATCCTGGCGAGCGAGACCGCCCGCTTCGCCGATACCCATGCCCGGGTCGGCATCATGCCCGGCTGGGGGCTGTCGCAGAAGCTGCCGCGCCTCATCGGCCTGGGCCGGGCGAAGGAGCTTTCGCTGACCGGCAATTTCCTTGGCGCCGCGCAGGCGGAACGCTGGGGGCTGGTGAACCACGTGCTGCCGCCGGAAGGGCTGCTGCCGGCGGCGCGGCAACTGGCGCTGGATATGCTGGGCAGCCTGCCGGAAATGCTGCCGGCGATGAAGCGGCTGATGGATGACGGCTACGCACTGCCCTTCGCCGCGGCGATGGCGCTGGAACGCGAGCGCGGCCAGCAGCATCGCGCCGGGGTCACCGGCGCGGCGGTGCAGGCCCAGCTTGGCCCACTGATGGCGCGCGGCAAGGCGCAGCAGGACAGCTGGAGCTGAGTGCTTGAGGAGTGCTCACCGGAGGGCGTGAAGCACGCGGCACATCAATGAGCCGGAGGCTGATCGGTGCTTCAGTCAGTGCCGATCAGACCCTAGAATCCCAGTTGGCTGCGCCGAACGGCGTGGACCGGTCTCTCAACCTGAACAGCTGGGGCGTGCGCGCCACGGCATGAAGCGGTCATGGCCCCGATGAGCAACGACGTGCCCGAATTGCTGCGGCATTCCGCCCCCGAGCTGGCCGGCCTGCTGGCCGCTGGCCAGGTTTCGGCGGTGGAACTGATGCAGGCCTGCCTGGCGCGCATCGCCGCGGTGAACCCGGCGCACAACGCCATCATCAGCCAGCGGCCGGCAGAGGTGGTGCTGGCCGAGGCCGCCGCCAGCGACGCCCGCCGCCGCGCCGGCACGCCGCGCGGCGCGCTGGAAGGGCTGCCGATCGCGTTCAAGGACACCACCGCCACAAAGGGCATCCGCACCACCTGGGGCTCGCCCTTGTTCCGGGACCATGTGCCGGCGGCGGACAGCATTGCCGCCGGGCGCATCCGCGCTGCCGGCGCCCTTCCGCTGGGCAAGACCAACGTGCCGGAATTCGGCCTGGGCTCGCACAGCTACAACCAGGTGTTCGGGGTGACGCGCAACGCCTGGAACCCGGCGCTGAGTGCCGGCGGTTCCAGCGGTGGTGCCGCGGTGGCGCTGGCCCGCCGCATGGTGCCGCTGGCCGATGGCAGCGACTTCGGCGGCTCGCTGCGCAATCCGGCGGCGTGGAACAACCTGTTCGGCTTCCGCCCGTCCCAGGGCCGGGTGCCCTATGGCCCGAACGAGGACAGCTATTATTGCCAGATGGGCACCGAAGGCCCGATGGGCCGCACCGTGGCGGACCTGGTCTTCCTGCTGGCGGTCCAGGCCGGGCCCGACCCCCAGGCGCCGCTGGCGCTGCCGGCCGACCCGGCGCTGGGCCTTGGCAAGCTGGAGGCCGAGGTTACCGGCCGCCGCCTCCTGTGGCTGGGCGACCTGGGCGGCCATCTGGCCTTCGAGGCCGGTATCCTGCCGTTGTGCGAGGCGGCGCTGGCGGTCTTTGCCGGGCTGGGTTGTGGCGTCGCCACCGCGGCCCCGGCCTTCGACTGGGAGGCGCTGTGGCAGGCCTTCGTTGCGCTGCGCCACTACGAACTGGGCGGCAAGCTGAACACGGCGTTCGAGGACCCGGCCAAGCGCGACCAGATGAAGCCGGAACTGGTGTGGGAGATCGAGGGCTTCCGCCGCCTCACCGCTGTTGGCCTGCACCGCGCCGCCTGCACCCGCACCGCCTGCCTCAACGCCATGCTGGCGGCGTTCGAGACCCACGACGCGCTGGCATTGCCCACCGCCCAGGTCTTCCCCTTCGCGGTGGAGCAGACCTGGCCGCGCCACATCGGCAACCGGGCGATGGACAGCTACCATCGCTGGATGGAAGTGACGGCGCTGGGCACCATGCTGGGCTGCCCCACCGCCACGGTGCCGGTGGGCTTCGATGCCCAGGGCCGGCCGATGGGCATGCAATTGCTGGGCCGCCCGGGCGCCGACCTGGCCACGCTGCAACTGGCCCGCGCCTATGAACGGGCGACGCCCTGGGCCGCCCGCTCGCCGGGCTGAGGCCCCGGGTTCAGCCGGCGCGGCCCAGCCGATAGTGGCTGACGCCCCATTCCTGCCCATCCATGGCGCCGAACAGCCCCGCCGTGGCCAGGAAGAACAGCCGCCAGCGGCGCTGCCACAGCGCCCAGTCGGCGCCATAGGTCTGCCGCAGGATGCGGGTGATGACCTCGGCATTGGCGTCGTAGCGCAGCAGCCAGTCCTCGGCGGTGCGGGCGTAATGCGTGCCGGACCAGCGCCAGTCGGCTTCCAGCGTGAAGGGCGCGGCCACATGGCGGATCAGGTTGTGGCTCGGCATGATGCCGCCGGTGAAGAAGTGCTGCGCGATCCAGTCCGCCTTGTCGGCGTGGTCGAAGCGGTAGGGCGTCGCCTGGTGGCTGAACACGTGCAGGAACAGCTTGCCGCCGGGCAGCAGCCAGTTGTGCACCCGGCCCAGCAGCGCCGGCCAGTTGGACATGTGCTCGAACATCTCCACCGACACCACGCGGTCGAAGCGTTCATCGGTTTCGAATACGTTCATGTCGGCGGTCACGACGGTCAGGTTCAGCAGCCCGCGCCGCGCCGCCTCGGCCTCGATATGCTCGCGCTGCGGGTGGGAGTTGGATACGGCGGTGATGTCCGCATGCGGAAACCGCTCCGCCATCCACAGCGACAGCGACCCCCAGCCGCAGCCCAGTTCCAGGATCGCCTGGCCATCGGCCAGCGCCGCATGCGCGGCGGTTTCGGCCAGGGCGAGTTCCTCGGCCTCCAGCAGCGTGGTGGCGGCGTTGGGGTAGAGGCAGCAGGAATACTTGCGCCGCGGCCCCAGCACATGGGCGAAGAAGGCCGGCGGCAATTCGTAGTGCTGGGCGTTGGCGTCTTCCGGGTACAGCGCGATCGGGTGCGCCGCCATGGCGTGGGCGAAGGCCAACTCGGCACCGCCCGGGGCCTGGGCCAGCTTGCGGCTGGTGCGGCCCACCAGCGCGGCAATGCCGGCGCGGGCCAGGCTGTCCGGCATCGGCAGGCGCTCGATGGCGCTGGCGGCGGCGGCGACGAGGTTCATGGCTGGTTTCCAGGGGGCAGGGGGATGAAGGCGCTGACGCGCCGCTGATAGGCGCGATACGCGTCGCCGCGGCTGCGCAGCATCTGCGCTTCCAGCGGCGGAATGCCGGAGACATGGACCAGCAGCCAGTACATCAGCGCCGGGCCCAGCAGCGCCAGCCAGCCATGGTCCGCGCCCAGCGCGAACAGCGGGTAGGCCAGCCAATGCAGCCATTCGAAGAAGTAGTTCGGGTGCCGCGACCAGCCCCACAGCCCCAGCTGGCAGACCCGGCCATGATTGCCGGGCCGGGCGCGGAAGCGGTGCAACTGCCGGTCCGCCACGCCTTCGCCCAGCACCGCCGCCAGCAGCACCAGCACCGCCAGCGCGTCCGGCCAGCCCAGCGGCCGGGGCGAGGCAGCGGCCAGCACCATCGGCACCAGCAGCAGCGCGGCGGCGGCGGCCTGGATCATCAGGAAGCCGAACATGCGGCGCTGGAAGGCGGCGCCCCAGTCGCGGCGGAACTGGGCGTAGCGCGCATCCTCCGGCGTGCCGCGGGTGCGGGCCAGGATATAGCCGCCCAGCCGCAACGCCCAGGCCGCGACCAGCGCCGCCACCAGCCAGGCGCGCGCACCCTGGCCCGCGCCCAGCGTGGCCACCACGCCAGCGGTGCCCAGCGCCAGGGTCCACACCACATCCACCCAGCCGGCATTGCCCAGCCGGCGTTGCAGCCACCAGGCCCCGGCCATGGCGGGGAACAGGCAAAGGGCGGGGAGCAAGGCCGGGGCGGCCAGCAGGGGCGGGTTCATGCCGCGGTTCTTTCAGCAATGAAGCGCAGCACGTCCCGCCGCACCGGCGCCAGGAAGCCCAGCGGCGCGGCGAAGGCCCCCATGATCTGGGCATGGCCGATGCCCGGGTAGGTGATGCTCTCCACCTGGTTGCCGGCCTGGCGCAGCCGCGCGGCCAGGCGTTCGGTGTTGCGCGGCAGCACGATGGTGTCGGCGTCCCCGGTGGCCAGCAGCATCGGCGGCGCGCCGGCGGTGACGAAGTTGATCGGCTGCGATGCCGGCCGTTCGGCTTCGGGGCCGAAGATCTGCATCAGCGTCCGGCTTTGCAGCGGCAGGAAGTCATAGGGCCCGGCCAGCCCGACCACGCCGCGCAGGTCGCGCCCCGGCGCCAGCCCCACCTCGGCCAGGAAGGCCGGGTTCAACGCCAGCAGGGTGGCGATCTGCGCCCCGGCGGAATGGCCCATCAGGCACAGCCGCGCCGGGTCGCCGCCATGCGCCGTGGCCGCGGCCCGCGCCCAGGCCACCGCCCGCGCCGCGTCCTGCACGAAAACCGGGGAGCGGACTTCGGGCCAGACCCGATAGTCCGGCACCATGCAGACCACCCCCGCCGCCGCCAGCGTGGCGCCGAGGAAGCGGTACATGCCGCGTTCCCCGCTTTCCCAGCCGCCGCCGTACAGGAACACCACCACCGGGGCGCCCCGCGCCGCCGCCGGGGCATAGACATCCACGCCATGGCGCGGGCCGGGGGCATAGGCCAGGCCGGTGCTGGCCACCACGCCACCGCGCGGCGCCACCGCGTTCAGCAGCGTGGTCGGCGAACAGGCCGAGGTGACCAGCGCCGC
>CANBXZ010000128.1 GCA_947373495.1 Acetobacteraceae bacterium | reverse complement strand
CCGGCCTTGGGCCGCGGATGCACCAGCACGGTGGCGCCATCCCCGGCGGCGAAGACCAGGGGGTGGGAGGTGCTCTGCACGGGGGGCAGCAGCGCCAGGCAGCCGCGCGGGTCCAGCGCCAGCCCGCTGTCGCGCAGCCAGGGAATCGGCGCGGCGCCGGTGGCCCACAGCACCAGCTCGGCGGCTTCCCGGGTGCCATCGGCCAGCAGCACCGCGCCGGCTGCCACCCGCGCCACGCTGCCGGCGCGCACGGCAATGCCACGTTCGGCCAGCAGGGCCAGGGTCAGGCGGCGGCTGAGCCCACCATGGCCGGGCAGCAGCGCGTCGCCATGGCACAGCGTGATGCCGGGGCCCGCGCCCAGCCGGTGCCGCAGCGCCAGCGCCAATTCCACCCCGCCGGCACCGCCGCCCACCACCGCCACGCGGCCCGGCGCCCGGGCCACCGCCGCGTTGATGCGCGCCAGCATGCCATCCAGCGGCCAGACCGGCAGCGCGTGCTCGGCGGCGCCGGGTACCTCCAGCCGTGGCGCGGCACCCACATCCAGCGAGAGAATGTCCCAGCGCAGCGGCGGGCGGCCTTGCAGCAGCACCCGGCGCTGCGCCAGGTCCAGCCCCTCGGCGGCGGCATGTACCAGCCGGGCGCCGGCCTGGCGGGCCAGGTCGCGCAGGTCCAGCTGGGCTTCCTCCGGCCGGTGCAGGCCGGCGACCACGCCGGGGACCATGCCGGAATAGGTGGCCACGGTTTCCCGCGCCACCAGCGTCAGGCGTACCCCCGGTTCGGGCCGCATGCCGAAGCGGCGCAACACGCCAAGATGCGCGTGGCCGCCGCCAACCAGCACCAGGTCGCGGAACGGGCCTGCGGGGTCGTGCATTAGGTGTTCACCCTGAATGGCGGCCGGTGGGCCGGGGGCTACCCTATCGCCCAGTGGAAGGAACCCGTCCATGCGCGCCATCGACCTGACCCTTGCACTGGGGCTGCTCGGCCCCCTGGTGGCCTGCGCCGGGCCGCCGCCCCGGCCGGCGCCCATCGCCGGCACCGAGCCGGTGACCAACCTGGTGCAGCGCGACACGCACGCCGCCACCAGCAGCTATGCCGGCCCGGCACCGGTGCAGCCCTGGCTGCCGCTGGAACCGCGCCCTGGCCTGGGCAACCCGGCGCCCGAACCCTTCGCGGGCTTCAACGGTCGCGGGTTCTAGCGGCCGGCCTTTCCGCCGGGAGAAACGCCCCGTGGTTCCGCCGCGCCCGGTTAGGCGCCACACTGGCGCCAAACCGGGAGAGAGACGCCATGCGCCTGCTGATTCTGCTGGGCCTGTTGTTGCTGGCCCCACCCAGCCATGCCCAGGGCCTGCGCCTGGTGATCCCCTTCGCCAGCGGCGGCGCCGCCGATGTGGTGGCGCGGCAGATCCAGCCGGCGCTGTCCGAACTGCTCGGCCAACCCGTGGTCATCGACAATCGCGGCGGTGCCGGCGGCGCCCTGGCCAACGACCTGGTGGCCAAGGCCCCGGCGGATGGGCAGACGCTGCTGGTCGGCTCGCTCGGCACCGTGGTGCTGAACAGCACGCTGGTGCCCCGCCTGCCTTATGATATCCGGCGCGACTTCGTGCCGGTGGCGCTGCTGGGCAAGGTGCCCGGGCTGCTCATCGCCCGGCCGGAACTGGCGCCGGACTTCGCCGGCCTGGCCGCCACCCAGCGCCGGCTGGCGCGACCGCTGACCTATGGCTCGGCCGGGCCCGGCACCACCATGCATATCTCGGGCGAGTTGCTGCGCCTGGCCACCGGGCTGCCGCTGACCCATGTGCCCTATCGCGGCGCCGGGCCGGCACTGACCGACCTGCTGGCCGGCAATGTGGACCTGGTGATGGCGGACCTGCCGGTGCTGCTGCCGGTGGTGCGGGCCGGCACCGCCCGCGCCTTGGCCACGCTGGGCGAGGCCCGCAGCCCGCTGCTGCCGGAAGTACCCACCGGCGCCGAGTTGGGCCTGCCGGGCTTCCGGCTGGAGAACTGGTACGGCGTGCTGGCCCCGGCCGGGGTGCCGGCGGCGCGGCTGGCGGTGCTGGAAGCGGCGCTGGTCGCCGCCCTGGCCCGGCCGGACGTGGCGCAGAAATACCGCGAGGGCGGCATGCATGGCGGTGGCGGCGCCGCCCTGTATCGCGCCGCGCTGGAGCAGGACTTCGCCACCGGGCCGGACCTGCTGCGCCGGCTGGAAATTCGCGCCGAATAAGGCCTCAGGCCGGGCACGGCCGGTTGACCCGGCCGCGCAAGCCAGGAATATCGCCACACAAACACGGTACCTGGCGAAAACGTGATCTCCAGGCCGATTTGGTAATGCGATGGCGCCAGGATCGGCGCAGATGGCGGAAGGTCGTGCGCCGCTCCGGCGCCCGCGCCGCATAGTCAGGATTGAGCATGGCCGGGCAGTTGGACTTTTCCGACGTGGTGGACTGGGCCTGGGAAGGGCCGGATTCGGCGCTGATCGGCCGCAAGGCGCGCCTGTTGCTGCTGGACAGCCTGGGCTGCGCGCTTTCCGGCATGCGCTACGGCCGCACCCGCCAATTGGCCGGCGCCATGGCGGCCTGGATGCCGGGCACGCTGCGCCTGCCGGGCCGAACCTCGCCGCTGTCGCTGGGCGGGGCCGCCGCGGTGCTCGGCGCCGCGATGTGCTGGGACGAGGCGAATGATGGCCTGGCGCGGTCCCAGGGGCGGCCCGGCCTGCCGGTGGCGGCGCTGGTGCTGGCGGCGCTGGAAGCCGGCAAGCTGACCCTGGGCGAAGCCATCTCGGTCTATGCGCTGGGCTATGAGGTCAGTGCCCGTGCCGGCGAGTTGTGGCGCGTGGCGCCCGGGCTGCACGTGGACGGCACCTGGCACGCGCTGGGTGCCGCGGCGGCGGCGGCGCGCATTGCCGGCGGCAGCCGCGCCACCGCTGCCCGCGCGGTGCGGCTGGCGGCCTGCCAGATTCCGCTTTCGCTCTACATGCCCATCACCGCCGGGTTGGATGGCCGCAACAGCTACGCCTGCCACGCCGTGCTGCTCGGGGTGATGGCCGCCGCGAGCGGCGAGGCCGGGCTGGACGCCCCGGCCGGGGGCATCAACGACGCCCGGCACTTCGTGGCGGCGAAGGAGGAGCCGGCGATCTACACCGGCCCCGGCCGCTGGCTGCTGGCCGAGGGCTACATGAAGCCCTATGCCGGCGTGCGCCACACCCATTACGGCGCCGCCGCGGCGCTGCGGCTGCATCCCTCGGTGGGCTACCGGCTGGAAGCGGTGCGCAGCATCAAGCTGGTGACCTATGGCGAGGCCATTCAATATTGCGGCGGCCGGTCGCCGCGCACCAGCATCGCGGCGCAGCACAGCCTTAGTTGGGCCTGCGCCGCCGCGCTGGCCCGCGGCAACCTGGACCCCGACGCCTTCAACGAAACCGCGCTGGGCGACCCGCGGATTCGCGCGCTGGAAAGCCGGATCGAGCTGGTGGAGGACCCGGCCTATACCGCCGGCGGCCGCCGCGCCGCGCAGCTGACGCTGGAAATGAGCGACGGCACGCTGAGCGCCCGGGCCGAGCCCGTGCTGGGCGACCCGGAAGCGCCGATGAGCGAGACCGAGGCGGTGGCCAAGTTCCGCACCTTCGCCGGCAGCAGCCTGGGCGAGGCCGGCGCCAAGGCCCTGGTGGAAGCCGTGCTGCTGGGCAGCCAGGACAGCAAGCTGACCGGCAAGCTGTTCGCCAACGCCTGAACCCCACGCGCCCGGTTGACGGCCGGGCGCGCAAGGGGAAGTTTGCGTGCCAACTCCGCTCGGGAAGGAACGCATGAGTATCAAGGGCAAGGGCTACATCGTCGGGGCCTATGAGCACCCGACGCGGCTGGCCACCGACAAATCCGTCTCCCAGTTGCACGCCGAGGTCGCCTGGGGCGCCCTGCAGGATGCCGGGCTGACCAAGGACGATATCGACGGCTACATCTGCGCCGGCGACGCGCCTGGCCTCGGCCCGTTGAACATCGCCGACTACCTGGGCTTCACCAAGCTGCGCTTCATCGACAGCACCGATGTCGGCGGCAGCAGCTACCTGCTGCATGTGGCCCATGCCATCCAGGCCATCGCGCTCGGCCGGGCTTCCTGCGTGCTCATCACCCTGGCCGGCCGCCCGGCCAGCGAGGCGATGGCCACCGGCACCGCGCCGCGCACCTGGGGCGTGAACGTGCCGGACGACCCGTTCGAGATGGTCTATGGCCGCACCGTGGCCAACGCGTATGCCATGGTGGCGATGCGCCACATGTACGAATACGGCACCACCAGCGAACAGCTCGCCTGGATCAAGGTGGCGGCCAGCCATCACGCCCAGCACAACCCGCACGCCAAGATGCGCAAGGTGGTGACGGTTGAGGACGTGGTGAACAGCCCGATGATCAGCGACCCGCTGCATCGGCTGGACTGCTGCGTCATCACCGATGGCGGCGGCGCACTGATCGTCGCTTCGCCCGAGATCGCCCGCAGCCTGAAGCGCCCGCTGGTGAAGGTGATCGGCGCCGGCGAGGCGACGAAGAACCAGGCCGGCGGCTATATCGACCTGACGTACAGCGGCGCCCGCCAGTCCGGCGCCCGCGCCTTCGAGGAAGCCGGCGTGAAGCCGAGCGACATCAAGTACGCCAGCATCTACGACAGCTTCACCATCACGGTGCTGTGCCAGCTGGAAGACCTGGGCTTCTGCGAAAAGGGCCAGGGCGGCAGGTTCGTCAGCGACGGCAACCTCATCAGCGGTGTCGGCAAGCTGCCGTTCAACACCGATGGCGGCGGGCTGTGCTCCAACCACCCGGCCAATCGCGGCGGCATCACCAAGGTGATCGAAGCGGTGCGCCAGGCGCGCGGCGAAGCCCACCCGGCGGTGCAGGTGAAGGACCACGGCCTGGTGCTGGCGCATGGCACCGGCGGCCTGCTGGGCACCCGCCACGGCAGCGCCACGCTCATCATGGAAAGGGAGTGATCGCCATGGCAACGCCTGCTTCCGACCGCAAGCTGATGGCCATTCAGGTGGACCCCACCAACAAGCCGTATTTCGACGCCGCCAGCGAAGGCCGGCTGATGATCGGCCTGTGCAAGGACACCAACAAGCACTTCTTCTACCCGCGCGGCTGCTCGCCCTTCACCCTGTCCCCGAATGTGGAACTGGTGGAGGCCAAGGGCACCGGCACCATCTACAGCTTCACCGTGATGCGGACGAAGGAGCCGTTCTCGGTGGCGTATGTGGAATTGGATGAAGGCCCGCGGCTGTTCACCAACATCGTGGACTGCGACCTGGACAGCCTGAAGATCGGCCAGAAGGTGCGCGTGGTGTTCAAGCCGACGCAGGAAGGCTCGCCGCCGGCGACGATGTTCACCCCGGTCTGAACCCGGGGCCACGGCTGCAAGGGGCGTCGCTGGCCGCAGGGCTGGCGACGCCCTTTGCATTTTCACATGGTGAAGGAGTGGTTATTTCACAGCAAGCTGTGTTATTCGCCTTGCATAACCCCGGACAGGATCGCATTATCTTTCTCAGCCGCGTGAAACCGGCATGTGCTGAGGAGATTCGCCGATGTCCCAGGTGTTTGTCATTCACGAAAATTCCGCGTGGATTGAACCGCTGCAGCGCGAATTCGCCAGCATGTGCATGCCCTACAGCGAATGGTTCCTCGACCAGGGGTTGCTGGACCTGACCTCGGCGCCGCCCCAGGGCGTATTCTACAACCGGATGAGCGCTTCCTCGCACACCCGCGGCCATACCTACGCACCGGAATACGCCGCCGCGGTGATCGAATGGCTGGAACGCCATGGCCGCACCGTGGTGAATGGCCGCCGCGCGCTGCAACTGGAAGTCAGCAAGGTGGCGCAGTACCAGGCGCTGGCCGGCTTCAACATTCCCACGCCCCCCACCATCGCCGTGGTCGGCACCGGCAACATTCCGGCCGCCGCCGAAAAGCTGGGCTACCCGGTGATCCTGAAGCACAACCGCGCCGGCAAGGGCCTGGGCGTGCGGCTGGTGCTCTCCGCCCCGGCGCTGGCCGAGGCGCTGGCGCAGATCAATGGCAGCAACGACGAGCACAGCCAGCCGCGCGACGGCATCTGGCTGGTGCAACGCTACATCGCCACGCCGCAGCCCTGCATCACCCGGGCCGAGTTCGTCGGCGGCAAGTTCCTCTACGCGGTGCAGGTTGACACCTCCGAGGGGTTCGAGCTGTGCCCGGCCGATGTCTGCCAGATGCCGGCCGGCGCGGTGTGCCCGGCGGTGGCGCCGGCGGCGAAGTTCCAGGTGCTGGAAGGCTTCACCCACCCGCTGATCCCGCGCTGGGAAGCCTTCCTGGCGGCCAACAGCATCGGCGTCGGCGCCATTGAATTCGCCACCGACGCGAATGGCCAAGCCTGGTGCTACGACGTCAACACCAACACCAACTACAACCCGGAAGCCGAGGCCAGGGCTGGCGTCAGCGGCATGGGCGCCATTGCCCGGCACCTGAGCGGGCTGTTGCGCCGCACCCAGTTCACCACCGCCACGGACTACGCCTACGCGGCATGATGCCTGGGCCTGGGCCGGAAAATGGCGCCGCCCGAGTCGCTCCTGCCCTGGGCCCGGCTCACGCCACTGAGCCGGGCCGGTGGTTCCACCACGACCGCGGGCGATCAGCCTCTAGACGAAGGCGAAGTCGTGCGGCCCGGCCGACAGCAGCGCGGCACTGCCCCCGGCCACCGCGACGCCGTCGTGGCTGATGCCTTCCACATGCAGGTTGCGGTCGGTATCGGGCGTGAACCCGTAGGCGTCGTTCAGGAAGTTGACCGAAACCGTATGCGGCCCGGCTGCCCAACCGCCATGCAGCGTCAGCACATCCTGTTGCCCATAGCCATGCAAGGCAGCGGCGTTGAGCGTGCCGCCAAGCTGCACCCCATCCACCTTCACCGTGTACTGCGCGCTGCCCTGCCAGAAATCCTGGCTCAGTTGCAGCACCAGGGTGTGGCTGCCGGTGCCCAGGGAGGTGGCAAGCCCGCCGCCACTGAACCTGATGGCCTGCGGCCCGGCTGACAGCAGCGCCACGCTGGCCCCCGGCACCACCACGCCATCATGGGTGGCGCCTTCGACGTACAGGTTGCGGTCCGTGGTCGCGGTGCCGTCATAGGCGTCGTTCAGGAAGGTCACCGTCACCGCGTGCGGCCCGGGCGCCCAGTCCCCCCTCAGCGTCACCTGGTCCACCTGGCCGGAGCCATGCCGCGCCGCCGCCGTCTGGGTGCCGCCGAGTTGCGCGCCATCCACGCTCAGCGTGTACTGCGCGTTGCCCAGGTAGGCGTCCTGGGTGAGGCGCAGCGCCAGGGCATGCACCCCGCTGCCCAGCACGATGCCGTTGCCTCCCCCACCGGAGACCACGCTGCCGAAGCTGAAATCCTGCGGCCCGGCGGAAAGCAGCGTCGCCGTTCCGGCCGCCAGGCCGGTGCCGTCGTAGGTGATGCCGTCCACATACAGGTTGCGGTCGGTGCTGGCGGTGCCGCCATAGGCGTCGTTCAGGAAGGTCACCGTCAGCCGGTGGGTGCCGGCCGTCCAGTTGCCCAGCACCGTCACCGTGTCGTCCTGGCCCGCGCCGTGCAGCGCCGAGGCGACCTGCGCCCCGCCAACCTGCGCGCCATCCACGCTGATGATGTAGTGCGCGCTGCCCTGCCAGGCGTCCTGGCTGAGCTTCAGCACCAGCGCATGCGTGCCGCTGCCCAGCGAAATGGTCGCCGGCGGAAAGCCCGGCCCGCTGCCGCCGGTGGGCGCGGCGCCGATCTCCAACCGCTCGACCCGGCCCAGGGCGATGTCGGCGGCATAGACATAGCCATTCGGCGCCTGCACGAAATCCACCGGGGCATAGCCGCTGGGCGCCGCGTACAGGTACTTCACCTGGCTGCGGTCGTTCACGTTGACCGCGTAGACATGGCCCTCGGCGAAATCCTCGAAGAACCAGTGGTTGGCCAGGCTGGCCGGATAGACGGCGCCGCCATAGACCGCCTCGCTGCCGGTGATGGCCTGAACCTGGAAGCCGGGATCGGCGCTGTCGTGGGAAAAGCTGCGGAACGGCGCCACCACCCTGGCGCTGCCATTGGCCACCGCGGCGTAGAACGCCTGGGCCGAGGCCAGGTCCCGATAGCCGGGTGCCTGGCGGGAGGTGCCGCCATCGCCGCCCTCGAAGTAGGGCCAGCCGAAATTGGCGCCCGGCCCGCCATTGTTCAACTCCTCCCAGCTGTTCCAACCGGTGTCGGTGGTGAACAGCCGGCCGTCCTGGTCGAAGGTGATGGAGAACGGGTTGCGCAGCCCGTACTGGAAGATCTTGGCCCGGTCGGTGCCGAGCGACAGGCCATCGGTGACGAAGGGGTTGGTGGCCAGCCCCTGCCCGGTCAGCGGGTCGATCCGCAGGATCTTGCCCGAAAGACTGTCGAGCGACTGCACATCCACCGTGCGCGGGTCGGCGAAGTCGAAGGAGGTGCCGTCCCCGACCGAAACGTACAGCGCACCATCCGGCCCGAAGGCCAGCGCCCCGCCGGCATGGGAGGAGGAATCGACCTTGAGATAGTCCTGCTTGATGCCGTTGACCACGATCGGTGCCGGCGAGGCCCCGGTGTTGATGACGCGGTCCGAGGCTGTTTGGCTGGCCTGGCTTGGCTCGGTGTAGTCCAGCCAGCCACCGCCGCTGATATCGTTCAGGGATTTGCCCGCGGCGCCCAGCAGCACCTTCTGGCTGCCCGGCACCACGGTGGTGAAGTTGGTCGCGGCATCCGCGGTGAAGCGCAGCAGTTGCGCATAGCGGTTGCCCGCGCCGTCCGGCCCGGCATTGGCGGTAAGCCCGGCGCCGTCCGGCGGGTCCATCACCACATAGGCATAGACATAGGGGTTGTGGGTGAAGTCGGGGTGCAGCGCGATGCTGAGCAGCCCGCGATCGCCATGGTCATTCGCCTGGTCGCGAATATCCAGGAAGGCGCGGGTCTGGCCGGTGGTCAGGTCCGCGAGGACGATGACGCCCGGCTTCTCGGCCACGAACAGCTTGTTGGGGTCCACCGGCGAGACAACCATGCGGATCGGCTGGTCCAGGCCGTCCGCCACCGTTACCGGGTTGACCACATAGTCTGAGCTCAGCGGCGGTTCCGGCACCGGCGGCGGTGCGGGGGTCTCGTTGTCCAGGATCGAGATGCGCGAGGTGCGCGGCGCCCACAGCGTGCCGGCGGAGACGTTGACGATGGAAAACGCGAAGGTTTCCGTCGGCTCGGCCAGGTTGTCGTCGAACAGGCGGATGGGAATGGCGACTTCGCTGGCGCCGTCCGGCATGACCACGGTGCTGAAGCTGCCGGCGAAATCCGCCCCTGCCGTGGCGGTGTCTCCTGTAACATTATAGGTAATGGTGACAGCACCAGCCAGGGAACCGGTGCGTTCCACCTTTTCAACAACCAACCCTGCCGTCTCATCAACCGAAAGTTCAGTATCCGCGACGAATATACTGCTGTTGATAGCCATTACTTCCCCGCTTCCGATAAAGAAGCGGTATGTCGCGAGAATTCTTCCGCGATAAGGTATATAATATTCTTATCATGGCAATTTGAACGTCTTTTTCCGGCTCATAGGCAATATTCAGGAACCATTCCTGTTATGGTCATGCCCCGCTGCGGCCGCCTGGTTGCCCGCAGGCATCGGGCGCGCGCGGCGGGCAGGACACCGGGCGCTGGCGGGCCGGCGGGCCTTACCAGCCCGGGTCGGTCGGCCGCAGCCCCATCAGCACCTTGCCGGCGGATTCGAAATAGCCCGGCAACGCCGCACCGTGCTGCACCGCCACGTGGATGTCGCGGAACGCCATCTCCAGCGGCAGGCTGGTGTAGATGGCGTTGCTGCCGGCGGCGTGGAACACCTTGTCCACCGCGCGGGCGCTTTCATGCATGGCATGCACGATGGCCAGCCGGGCCTGCGCCACCGCTGCATCCGAGGGCGCCTGGCCGGCGCACAACTCGTCCCACAACCGCCCCACCGCGGCCAGCACATAGGCCCGGGCGGCATTGACGATGGCATCCGCCTCGCCGACCCGGGCCTGCACCATCGGGCGGTCGCGCAGCAACTGGGTGTTCAGGGTGGAGGCTTCGGTGGCGGCAATGGCCACCAGGCTGTCGATGGCACCCCGGGCGATGCCCAGCGAGTTCGCCACCGTCAGCGTCCATTGCATCACGATGAAGCTGCGCGGGTGGTACAATGGCCCCGGCTGCACCGCCTGGGCGTCGGAAGCCACGCTCAGCCGTTCCGGCACGAACACGTCCTCCACCGTGAAGTCCTTGCTGCCGGTGCCGCGCATGCCCATCACCGACCAGGTGTCGACGATGGTGACGGCCTCTCGCGGCACCCAGACCATGCGCAGCATCGGCTTGCCCGCCGGCGTCATCCGGGGCGTATCGCCATCCATCACCAGGCAGGTGCAGTACAGCCAACGCGCATTGTCCACGCCGCTGGCGAAGTTCCACTGGCCACTGACGCGCCAGCCGCCCGCCACCGGCCAGGCCCGCCCGGCGGTCGGCCCACCGGGACGGCCGGACCCCGAGGCACGATAGTCGGCCGGGGTGCCGGCCAGCTCGCGCCCGACCTCGGTGGGCAGCTTGGCGACATGGGACGCCATGATGCTGGCGATCATCGCGCACCAGCCCACCGAGCCATCGGCGCGGGACAATTCCTCAATGGCGCGGAAGCCGACCAGCGGCGACACCTGTGGCCCGCCGACCGCGCTCGGCAGGTACAACTGGTACAGCCCCGCCGCGGCCACCTGCTCCGCCAGCCAGGCCGGGGTGCGGCGCCCGGCTTCGGCCTCGCGCCTGGCCCCGCGCACCGCCTCGGCAAGCTGCATGGCCGCCGCCACCACGGCGGGGACGGACGATTCCGGGTGTTCGGGCATGGCGCGATCTCTCTGCTTCGTTGGCGCGGCGGGCGACGTGTTCCTTGCCTGAAGGGGAGCAAGGCTGAACCGGCTTGGCAACAGCCAACCTCGCCGGGAGTCGCCGGCCCCGCCGCTTCAGGCTAAATCCATCGCAGCAGGGGGAAACGGGCATGCAGGCGGACTATGTCATCGTGGGTGCCGGCTCGGCCGGTTGCGTGCTGGCCAACCGGCTGACCGAAGACCCGGGTACGCGCGTCATCCTGATTGAGGCGGGCGGCCGCGACTGGCATCCGATGATCCATATTCCCGCCGGCTATATGAAGCTGCTGGACCAC
>CANBXZ010000127.1 GCA_947373495.1 Acetobacteraceae bacterium | reverse complement strand
CGGGCGATGGCGATGCGCTGCTTCTGGCCGCCGGAAAGCCGGTTGCCGCCCGGGCCCAGCACGGTGTCGTAGCCGGCAGGCAGCGCGGCCAGGAACGCATGCGCCGCGGCGGCGTGGGCGGCCGCCTCCACCTCCGCCCGGCTGGCATCCGGCCGGCCGCAGGCGATATTGGCGAAGGCGGTGTCGTCGAACAGCACCGCATCCTGGCCGACATAGGCAATGGCGTCGCGCAGGCTGGCCAGGGTAACGCCGCGCAGGTCGGCGCCATCCAGCCGCACCGCGCCGGCGGTCACGTCGTACAGCCGCGGCACCAGCGCCAGCGCGGTGGACTTGCCGGCGCCCGAAGGCCCCACCAGCGCCACGGTCTGGCCGGGCTCGGCGGTGAAGCTCAGCGCCGAGAGCGCCGCATCGGCACCGCCGTAGTTGAAGCCCACGGCATCGAATTCCACCCGCCCCTTGCCGGCCGGCAGGGCGATGGCGCCCGGCGCATCCAGGATCCGGCGCGGCGTGTCGGTGATGGCGAAGACGCGGGACAGGCCCGAAAGCCCCTCCTGCAACGCCGCGTTCAGGCTGCCCAGCGCGCGCACCGGGCGGGAGGCGATCAGCAACGCGGCAACGAAGCCGGTGAAGTCCCCCACCGTGCCGTGGCCCTGCGCCACGCGCCAGCCGACGAAGCCCAGCACCGCCGCCACCGCCACGCCGCCCAGCGCCTCCAGCATCGGGTCCAGCCGGGCGCGGGTGCTGGCAATGGCCAGCAACGCGGCGCGCAATTGGCCGAAGGTGCGTTCGGCGCGGGTTTCCTCCTGCGCTTCCAGGCGATAGGCGCGCACCACGCGGGCGGCGGCGAAGCTTTCGGTCAACTGTGCCGCGGTTTCACCCAGCCGGTCCTGCACCCCGCCGGAAGCGCGGCGGATGCGCTTGCCCAGCTTCAGCACCGGCAGGATCGCCACCGGGTACATCAGCCCGGCGATGATGGAGAGCTGCCAGTCCAGATAGACCATGGAGCCGACCAGCCCGACCACGCTGAGCACATCGGCCACGCCGTTGATGGACTTGGTCAGCGCCTCCCGGATGGCGGAGGCATCCACGGTGAAGCGGCTGGCGTGGCGGGCCGGGGCCTCGCGGATCACCTCGGCCAGGTCGGCGCGGGTCAGCGCCTGGAACAGCTGGGCCTGCAGCCCTTCGATCACCCGCAGCACCACGGACTGGATGAACACCGCCTGGCCATACTGCGCCAACGCCTTCAGGCAGGTGATGCCGATGATCAGCGGCGGGATCAGCCAGATGATCCGCGGGTCGCCGGCGGTGAACAGGTTGGACGCCTGCTGGATCACCACCGGGTACAGCGCGGTGAAGCCGGCCACCGCCACGGTACACAGGATGGCCAGCGCAATGCCCGCCTTGTGCCGGCTGACATGCTGGCGCCACAGCCGAAGCACCAGCGCGCGGGAGGAAAGGTCTGAGGTGAGCGAAGCCATGCCGGCGACCTAGCAGGTGGGCGGGGCGGCGGCCAGTTCCCGCAACTTCGCCAGGCACGCCGCATGGCTTGCGGTGCAGCCCTGCGCCAGCCACCAGCCGCGCGTCGCCGCCAGCAGTTTGCCCAGCTGCGGCCCGGGCGGAATGCCCTCGGCCAGGGCGTCGCGGCCCAGCAGCGGGAAGACCGGGACGGGCATGGCCTCGGCCCGGGCGCGAAACCCCGCCACCAGGGCCGGCGGTTCGGCGCCGGGGTTGGCGGCCTGGTGCAGCCAGGCGAAATCCAGCAGCCGCTGCCGGCCATGCAGGAACAGCGCGCGGCGCAGCGCGTCATCCCCGGCATCGCAGCCAGGCCAGGGCGCCGGCATGGGCGCCAAACGCTGGGCCTCCTCGCCCGAGGCCTTCAGCCGTCGCGCCGCCGCCGCCGCGCCGGCCCCGGCCAGCGCGGCAAAGCGCAGCAACGGGTCTGATGGGGCGCCCAGGCGCAGCAGCGCCCGCATCACGCCGGGGTGCTGGGCTTCCGGCAGCACGGCGCCGAGCACGCCGGTTGCCGCCATCAGTTTCACCGCATCACTGGGGTCGGGCGCTTCCAGCAGCCGCTTCAGCTCCATCCACACCCGTTCCACCGAAAGCCGGGCCAGGCCGGGCACGGCGGCGGCGATGGCGGCCAGCGCAGCCGGGTCCGGCTCGCCGCGGCCATAGCGGGCCTGGAAGCGGAAGAAGCGCAGCGCGCGCAAATAGTCCTCGGCCAGGCGGGTTGCCGGCTCCCCGACGAAGCGCACCAGGCCGGCTTCCAGGTCGGCCTCACCGCCGAAATAGTCCCAAAGCTGGCCATCGGCGGCCATGGACATGGCGTTGATGGTGAAGTCCCGCCGCGCCGCATCCTCCCGCCAATCGGTGGTCCAGGCCACTTCGGCGTGGCGGCCATCGGTGGCCAGGTCGCGGCGCAGGCTGGTCACCTCCACCGGTTGGTGGTCCAGCACCGCGGTCAGGGTGCCGTGCGCCAGCCCGGTCTCGAACACCTTCAGCCGCGCGGCCCTGAGCCGCCGGGCCACTTCCTCCGGCGGGAAGGGCGCGGCGATGTCCACATCATGCACCGGGCGGCCGGCCAGCGAATCCCGCACCGCACCGCCTACGGCACGGCTGCCCGGCAGCGCCGCCAGCACCGCGGCCGCGGCGCCCTGGGCCAGAATGGCGGCCGGCGCCGCCCGGCGGGTCGGCGGGTCGCTCATCGGCCAGCGGGCAGAGGAGCGGGCGGGCGGGCGGAGGGGCCAGTGGGCGGGCCAATGGGCGGGCCAGTGGGCGGGGCGGCGGGCGGTTCGGTGTGGCCCGGCACCAGCCGGCCATCCTGCATGTGGGGCGGCACGTAGATGCCGGCCTCCAGGCTGCGGGACAGGCCGAACCACAGCAGCCCGGCCAGGCCGAGCAGCACGCCCAGCGCCACCGCCAGCACCAGCCGCGCCCCGGGTTCCACCCCCGGGTTGGCCCGCCGCCACAGCACGTAGGCCAAGCAGGGCAAGGCGAACAGCAGGGTCTCCAGCAGCCAGGCCATCAGTCCTGCACCGGCACCGGCGGGGTGCCATGCACCAGCCCCGGCCGCAGCACCCGCGCCAGGTTCACCAGAATGGCGGCCGTGGCGCCCCAGATGTAGTGCTTCTCATGCGGCCAGACCCAGAACTCCCGCATGCGGCCCTTGAACTCGGTGCGGCGGCGCTGCGGCGCCTTGGGGTCCAGCACCACATGCAGCGGCAGCTCGAAGCATTCGGCCACCTCGCAGGGGTCGGTCACCAGATGCAGCGGCGGCGCCACCAGCGCCACCACCGGGGTGACGCGATAGCCGGTGCCGGTCAGGTGGTCCGGCAGGCGGCCGAGCAGGCGCGGCAGGCCGGGGGCCAGGCCCACCTCCTCCTCGGCTTCACGCAGTGCCGCCTGTTCGGCCGATTCGCCGGTTTCCATCCGGCCACCGGGGAAGGCCACCTGCCCGGCATGGGCATTGAGCCGGGCGGACCGCAGGGTGAGCAGCACGCTGGGTTCGGCGTGCAGCACGATCGGCACCAGCACCGCGGCGCCGATCAGCCGGGCCGGGTCCAGGCCTTCGGTGAAGTTGCCGTGTACCGGGCCGGTCGGGGCCTCGGCGCAGGCGGCCGCCATGCGGGCGGTGATCTCGGCGGGGGTCATCGACCGTGCATAGCACCGTCAGCCGCGGCGCGTTACTCCGCCGCCGTATCCAAGGCCTCGGTCGCCTCGTCGATGGGGAAGAACACGCCCTCGCTCCACACCCCGAGCATTTCCCGGCCATCCACCATCTCGGGTTCGGCCAGGGCGCAGAGTTCATAGAAGACGGCGCGGTTGATCTTGGCCTCCAGGCCCTCGCGCACCAGCACGTAAGGGCGCGGCTCCCGCGTCTTCGGGCACAGGTGCACGCGAATGGGATGTTCGGCGCTGGCGGTCACCATCTGGTCCAGGTTGGTGCGGAAGGTCAGGCATTGCCGCGGCTTGGCCTGGCCGCAGTCGCAATCCTTCCACCACATCTCCACGGCGATGAAGGGGGCGTCCTCCACGTCGATCCGGCCGCGTTCCACCGGGGTTTCCAGCCAATAGCTGCCATCCTCCTCCCGCTTCAGCACGGTGGCGAACAGGCAGACCAGTTCCTTCCGGCCTATCGGGCTGCCGCGGTAGAACCACTGGCCATTGCGGTCGATACGGATATCGAAATGGCCGCAGTCGATCCGGGGTCGCCCGGTGATTGGGCCGCCAGCGCCCCGCAACGCCGCCAGGGAGGGCAGGTTGGGCGCCTTGGCGCCGGCTTGGCGGTCGGCCTCCGCATTCATTGCTTTCAGAGCCTCCGGCGCGGTCATAGGCTGCACTTCCCACACGTCCGCGTGACGCCACATACATCGGACGCACCCAGCGTACGCCCTCGACCCAATATAGGGAGCATGGCAGGCATGATTGAAGTGGCGGAGACCGCCGATACCGCATCCCTTGTGCGGGAAGTTGAATCCCTGGGGGAAAAACTGGCCCAGGTGCGCCTGGGCGTGGGGCGGGTGATCTTCGGCCAGGACCAGGTGGTGGCGCACAGCCTGGTCACCTTGCTGGCGGGCGGCCATGTTTTGCTGGTGGGGGTGCCGGGCCTGGGCAAGACCCGGCTGGTGGAAACCCTGGGCACCGTGCTGGGGCTGGACGCCAAGCGGGTGCAGTTCACCCCGGACCTGATGCCGGCCGATATCCTGGGCAGCGAGGTGCTGGACGAAGGGCCGGACGGCCGCCGCGCCTTCCGCTTCATCCGCGGGCCCATCTTCGGCCAGTTGCTGATGGCCGATGAGATCAACCGCGCCAGCCCGCGCACCCAATCGGCGCTGCTGCAGGCCATGCAGGAACACAAGGTGGCGGTGGGCGGCGAGATCCACCCGCTGCCGGCGCCGTTCCATGTGCTGGCCACGCAGAACCCGATCGAGCAGGAAGGCACCTACCCGCTGCCCGAGGCCCAGTTGGACCGCTTCCTGCTGGAAGTGGAGATGACCTACCCGGACGAAGCCGCCGAGCGCGCCATGCTGCTGGCCACCACCGGCGCCCGCGAAGCCCGGCCGGTGGCGGCGATGACGGCGGTGGAGTTGATCGCCGCCCAGCACCTGATCCGCCGCATGCCGGTGGGCGAGGCGGTGCTGGAAGCGATCTTGCGCCTGGTGCGCGGCGCCCGGCCGGATGGCTCGCCGCTGGCGATGGTGCGCCAGCACCTGGCCTGGGGCCCCGGCCCGCGCGCCGCCCAGGCGCTGATGCTGGCCACCCGCGCCCGCGCCGTGCTGGAAGGCCGCCTGGCCCCCAGTGTGGAGGACGTGCTGGCGTTGGCCGAGCCGGTGCTGCGGCATCGCATGGCGCTGAACTTCTCCGCCCGGGCGGAAGGCATCACCCTGGCGGATGTGATCGCCACCCTGAAGACCGAGGTAGCCTAGCCCATGCCGCGCCAGGCCGCCGCGGTCGGAGAGCCAGCCATGCCGAGCCTGACGACCGGCGCGGGGCGCGGCTGAGTGCCGACCCGGGCCGCCCTGCGGGCCGAGGCGCTTGGCGCCGCGCTGCCCCCATTGGTGGTGCAGGCCGACCGCGTGGCCAGCACCGTGATGCAGGGGGTGCATGGCCGCCGCCGCGCCGGCCAGGGCGACGCCTTCTGGCAGTTCCGCCCCTTCCTGCCCGGCGACGCGGCTGCCCGCGTGGACTGGCGGCAATCCGCCAAGGGCAACCGGCTGTTCGTGCGCGAAACCGAATGGGAAGCGGCGCAGACCGTGCTGGCCTGGCGCGATGCCTCCGCCAGCATGCATGACGGCAAGCGGGAACGGGCGGAGCTGTTGCTGCTGGCGCTGTCCGCCCTGCTGCTGCGTGGTGGCGAGCGGGTGCGGCTGTTCGGCGAGGCCGCGGCACCCCGGCGCAGCTTCGCCGGGCGCAGTGGCATGCCTGCCCTGGCCCAGGCGCTGGCCGGCATGGAAGGCAGCCAGGGCCTGCCCGCCGCCGACCCCAGCCTGCCGCGCCATGGCCGCTGCGTGCTGTTCAGCGATTTCTACACCCCGGCCGAGGAGGTGCAGCGCGCCGTCGCCGCGCTGGCCAGCCTGCCGCTGCGCGGGGTGCTGATGCAGGTGGTCGCCCCGGCCGAGGAGGAACCGCGCCTGCAGGGCCGCGTGCTGTTGCAGGGGCTGGAAGGCGAGGCGCCGGTGCTGGTGGCCAATGCCGGGCCGGTGTTCGGCGCCGGGCAGCCGTTCCGCCACTGGTTCGCCGCGCATCGCGCTGCCTGCGCCGATATCGCCCGCGCCGCCGGCTGGGGCTTCCTCAGCCACCGCACCGACCACCGGCCGGAAACCGCGCTGCTGGCGCTGTACCAGGCGCTGGGGGGCGACAGTTGATGCTCGCGCTGGGCCCGCTCGGCTTCGCCGCCCCCTGGCTGCTGCTGGCGCTGCCGGCGCTGCCCATTCTGTACTGGCTGCTGCGGGTAACCCCGCCGGCGCCGAAGCGGGTGGCCTTCGCGCCCATCTTCCTGCTGCGACTGCTGCCGCGCCTGGCGGAAACCCCGGCCCGCACCCCCTGGTGGCTGCTGGCGTTGCGGCTGCTGGCGGCGGCCTTGATCATTGTGGGGCTGGCCCGGCCGGTGCTGGGGCCAGGCGCGGCCGGGGCCGGGGCCGGCACCCTGCTGCTGGTGCTGGATGACGGCTGGGCCAGCGCCGCCGACTGGCCCGCCCGCATGGCGGCGCTGGACGCCGCGTTGCGCCGCGCCGGGCGGGAGGACCGCCCCGCCGCGCTGCTGACCACCGCCGCCGGGCTTGGCGCCGAACCGCCCCGCTTGGTGGGCCCGATGCCCGCCACCGACATGGCCGCCCGGCTGGCGGCACTGCGGCCCAAGCCCTGGGCGCCGGACCGGGCCGCCGCGCTGGCCGCCTTCGCCGCCTGGCGCGGCGCCAACCCGGGGCCGCTGGCCAGCCTGTTCGTGCATGACGGCCTGGCCCATGGCGGCGACCCGCTGGCCGAACAGCTCGCCGCCGCCGGCCCGCTGACCCTGGCGCGGGAAGCCACCCGCCCGGCCCGGCTGCTGGCCCCGCCGGTGGCCGAGGCCGACCGGCTGCGGCTGGCCATTCAGCAACCGCCGCAGCCGCACGCCGGGGCGGCCACCATCCTGGCCCGCACCGGGGACGGCCGCACCCTGGCCCGCGCCGTGGTGCCGCTGCCGGCCGAGGCTGGCCGGGGCGAAGCCATGCTCGACCTGCCGCTGGAACTGCGCAACCAGGTGGTGCGGCTGGAGATCGAGGACGCCGCCGGTGCCGGCGGCGTGCAGTTGCTGGACGAACGCTTCCGCCGCCGTCCGCTCGGCCTGCTGCCGGGCAGCGAGGAAGCCGCCGACGCGCCCTTGATCGGCGACCTGTTTTACTTGTCTCGCGCCATGCAGCCCTACGCCGAACTGCGCCGCGGCACGGTGGAGGAGTTGCTGAAGCGCCCCATCGCGGTGCTGGCCCTGGCCGACCGCCCGGTAGCCGAGGGCGCCGAGCGCGACGCCCTGACCCGCTGGGTGGAAGCCGGCGGCACGTTGATCCGCTTCGCCGGCCCGCGCGTGGCGGAAAAGCCGGACGGCCTGCTGCCAGTGCAGCTACGCGCCGAGCGCCAGTTGGGCGGCGCGCTTTCCTGGGAACAGCCGCAGCGGCTGGCGCCATTCCTGCCCAGTTCCCCCTTCGCCGGGCTGGTGGTGCCGGAGGATGTGACGGTGGAACGCCAGGTGCTGGCCGAACCCGGCCCGCGCCTGACCGACCGCACCTGGGCCCGGCTGGCCGACGGCACCCCGCTGGTCACCGCCGAGGCGCGCGGCGCCGGCCGGGTGGTGCTGTTCCATGTCACCGCCACGGCGGACTGGTCCAACCTGCCGCTGTCCGGCCTGTTCGTGCAGATGCTGCGCCGGGTGGTGGCGCTGTCGGCCGGGATCACTGGCGCCGAGGGTGAGCAGCCGCTGGCGCCGCTGGAAAGCCTGGACGGCTTCGGCCGGCTGGCCGCCCCACCGCCCGCCGCCGCCGCATTGGCTCCGGCGGAACTGGCCACCACCCAGCCCGGCCCGCGGCATCCGCCCGGCTGGTACGGCCAGCCGGGCGAAGGCGGCTATCGCCGCGCGCTGAACCTGGGCGGCAGCGTGGCGCCCCCCGTGGCAGCCCCCCCGGCACCGGCCGGCGCCGCGCTGCTGGGCCTGGGCGGCGTGCCGGCGGAACAGGACCTCGGCCCCTGGCTGCTGGCCGTGGCGCTGCTGCTGCTGGCGCTGGACCTGCTGCTCTCGCTGCGGCTGCGCGGCCTGCTGGCGGCCCGGCTGGCGCCCGTGGCGGCGTTGCTGCTGGCCCTGGCGCTGCCCGCCGCCGCGCAACCGCAGGAAGGCGCCGCCGCCCTGGCCACCCGCTTGGCTTATGTGGCCAGCGGCGACAGCCAGTTGGACGAGGTGCTGCGCACCGGCCTGATGGGGCTTTCGGACTACGTCAATCGCCGCACCAACGCCGCACTGGCCGAACCCGTGGCGGTGGTGCCGGGGCAGAGCGACATGGCCTTCTTCCCGCTGCTCTACTGGGTCATCACCGCCGAGGCGGCGCAGCCGGACGCGGCCGCGGTGGCGGCGCTGAACGGCTTCATGCGCCAGGGCGGCATCATCCTGTTCGATACCCGCGACGAAGGCTCCGGCGAGGGCTTTGCCCCCGGCGCCCGTGCCGCGCTGCGCCGGGTGACGCGGGACCTGGCGATCCCGCCGCTGACGCAGATCGGCGACGACCATGTGCTGCGCCGCAGCTTCTACCTGCTGCCCGATATGCCGGGCCGCTTCGCCGGCGGGCAGATCTGGGTGGCGCGGGAACAGGACCGGGCGAATGACAGCGTCAGCCCGGTGATCCTGGGCGGGCATGACTGGGCCAGCGCCTGGGCGGTGGATGAGGCCGGCAACAACCCCTACGCCACCACCCCCGGCGGCGCCCGGCAGCGCACCCTGGCCTATCGGTTCGGGGTCAATCTGGTGATGTACGCGCTGACCGGCAACTACAAGGGCGACCAGGTCCACGTGCCGCAAATTCTGGAAAGGCTGGGCAATTGATGCAGCACACCCTGGCCGGCCTGGACTTCGCGCCGGTACTGCCCTGGTGGCTGCTAGCGGCGCTGGGCGGAGTGGCGGTGCTGGCCCTGGCGCCGGCGCTGTGGCGCCGGGCGCGCGGCGCGCCGTGGCGCGTGCTGGCCTTCGCGCTGCTGCTGCTGGCGCTGGCCAATCCCCGGCTGGTGGAGGAAACCCGCGAGACCCGGCCGGACATCGCCCTGCTGCTGGTGGACCGCAGCGACAGCGCCACGCTGGGCCCGCGCGCGGCGCAGCTGGAAGCCGCGCGGCAGCAGCTGGAAGCCCGGCTGGGCCGCCTGCCGGAGCTGGAGTTCCGCACCGTGGAGGTGCCCGAGGCCGGCAACCAGGGCACCCGGCTGTTTACCGCGCTGGACCAGGCGCTGGCCGAAATCCCGCGCAACCGCCTGGCCGGCGTGCTGGCCCTGACCGATGGCCAGGTGCACGACGTGCCGGTGCCGCCGACCCTGGCGGCGCCGTTCCACGCCCTGCTGCCCGGCCGCGCCGGGGAGGTGGATCGTCGGCTGCGGGTGCTGGAGGCGCCAGGCTTCGGCATTGTCGGCCGCAGCGTGGAATTGCGCATCGCGGTGGACGACCTGGGCGCGCCGCCCGGCACCGCCTCCGCCCGGCTGACGGTGCGCCGGGACGGCGCCGCGCCGGTGACCCAGGCCGTGCCGGTGGGCCGCGAGCAGCGCCTGACCATTCCCATCGAGCGCGGCGGCCCCAGCGTCATCGAGCTGTATGCCGAACCCCGCCCGGGCGAGGTGAGCGACCTGAACAACCGCGCCGTGGTCACCGTGACCGGGGTACGCGACCGGCTGCGGGTGCTGCTGGTTTCCGGCGAACCACATGCCGGCGAGCGCACCTGGCGCCGCCTGCTGAAGGCCGACCCGGGCGTGGACCTGGTGCACTTCACCATCCTGCGCCCGCCCGAGAAGGACGACCTGACCCCGCTGAACGAGTTGGCGCTGATCGCCTTTCCGGTGCGGGAGCTGTTCCAGCAGAAGCTGCGCGAATTCGACCTCATCGTGTTCGACCGCTTCGCCAACCGCGGCATCCTGCCGCCGGCCTATCTGCGCAACATCGCCGACTATGTGCGTGGCGGCGGGGCGTTGTTCCTGTCGGTGGGGCCGGAGTTCTCCGGCGCCGTGTCGCTGGCCGCCACCGCGCTGGGCCAGGTGCTGCCGGCGCGGCCGGTGGGCGGGGCGCGCAACGGCACCCAGGAAGGTCCGTTCCGGCCGCAGGTTTCCGCCGAGGGCGCCCGCCACCCGGTGACCGAGGGGCTGACCGGCGCCAATGCCAGCCCCGGCGGCGAGGCCAGCTGGGGCCGCTGGTACCGCAGCATCCGCGCTGAACCGCGCGGCGGCGTGACGGTGATGCAAACCCCGGATGGCAGCCCGCTGCTGCAACTGGACCGGGTGGGCGAAGGCCGCGTGGCGCTGCTGCTGAGCGACCAGATCTGGCTGTGGTCCCGCGGCCATGACGGCGGCGGCCCGCAGGCCGAATTGCTCCGCCGTGCCGCGCATTGGCTGATGAAGGAGCCGGAGTTGGAGGAGGAGGAGCTCTCCGCCCGGATCGAACAGGGCCGGCTGCGCGCCGAGCGCCGCAGCGTGGAGGCCGGGACGCCGCCCGAGTTCACCATCACCGCGCCGGATGGCAGCACCCAGCGGCTGGCGCCCACCGCCGGTGCCGGGGGCCGGGCGGTGCTGGAGGTGCCGGCCGCGGCGGCCGGGGTGTGGCAGGTAACGGATGGCCAGCGCACCGCCTTTGCCGCCGCCACCGCCACCAACCCGCTGGAGATCGCCGACCTGCGGGCCGATGCCACCGCGTTGCAGCCGGTGCTGGCGGCCAGCGGCGGCAGCGCCCGCTACCTGGGGCTCGGCGAGCCGGTGCTGCCCGAATTGCGCCGGGTGAACCCGGGGCGGGACAGCCATGGCAGCGGCTGGGTCGGGCTGCGCCGCAACGGCGACCACACCGTCACCGGCATTTCCGCGCTGCCGCTGCTGCCGCCCTGGCTGGCGCTGCCGCTGGTGCTGGGCGTGGCGGTGGCGGCGTGGCGGCGCGAAGGCATGGTGGCGGCCGCGCCACGGGCCTGAAGCCAGCCGCGCCGCACGGCACGCCGGGTTGCCGACGCCGGGCGCGCACGCCGGGTTG
>CANBXZ010000126.1 GCA_947373495.1 Acetobacteraceae bacterium | reverse complement strand
AAAGCGCCTCAGCGGCATCAGGACGCAATCGCCCGAGGCGGCATCACCGCAGGCGGCGATCATCAGGCAAATCAACAGCCTGGACCTTGATCAGCGTCCCTTTCGGCGTTGCTCCGGGTCTAGCGGCAACGGCACCGGCCGTCGCCCCTCAAGCGCGCGAGCCGCCGGGCCTCAACGTAAAAATGACCAGTCGGCCGTCGCCACCCGGGCGATCATCCGGCCCAGATCCCGCCGCAGCGTCGCCATGCCGGGCAACCGCTCCAGCCGCGCCTCGTCCATGTACAGCGGGCGGGCGACCTCGACCTGCAGGGCGTGTACGGCATCGCGCGGCCGGCCATAGTGGCGGGTGACATAGCCGCCGGCATAGGGGTCGTTGCGCCGCACCCGATAGCCCATGCCGCCCAGGCTTTCCTCCACCGCCCGCGTCACCCGCGGCGAACAGGCGGTGCCATGGGCGTCGCCCAGCACGAAATCCGGCGTGTTGCTGGCCTGGCCGGGGTAGGACGGCATGGAATGGCAGTCCACCAACAGGCAATAGCCGAACTCGGCACGGGTTTCGGCGATCAGCGCCGCCAGTGCGGCATGGTAGGGCTGCCAGAAGCGGCGAATGCGGTCCTCGGCCTCGGCGAATTTCAGCTTGTGGCGGTACACCGGCTCCCCATTCGCCACCAGGCGGGCGATGGTGCCCAGCCCGGCACCGACCCGCGGGCTGGAACTGTTGACCCAATGCGGCAAGGGGCCGTCGAACATGCCGGGGTCCAGTTCCCAGGGTTCGCGGTTCACGTCGCAGAACACGCGCGGGAAGCTGGCAGCCAGCAGCGGCGCGCCGAAATCGGTCGCGGCGTCGAACAATTCCTCCACGAAGGCGTCCTCGCTGCGGCGCAGCGCCATCGGGTCCAGCCGCGCGGCGGCGATGAAGCTGGCCGGGTAGCAGCGCCCCGAATGCGGCGAGGCAAAGACCAGCGGCGAGGTCCGGCGCTGTGGCCGGGCCAGCACATAGGGCGCCGCCTCGGGTGCGGAGGCAAGCGTGGTGGCGACACTGTCGAGGCTGGGCGGAAGGTCCATCGGTGGATTGATTTGGCCACAGCCGGGCTGCGCTGTCATCCACCGCAAAGTGGTCGGAACCTCAACCAGACCGCTTGCCGAACCGCCACCGACGGGCTAGAAGCGCCCCCTCGCAAGAGCGGGCGCGTAGCTCAGCGGTAGAGCACCTCCCTGACACGGAGGGGGTCACAGGTTCAATCCCTGTCGCGCCCACCATTTTCCCCGGCCCTTGCGGACCCTTCCCCGAATAGTGCCGCCTTCAGCGCAGCGCCTGCGCCAACCAGGTCGGGAAGGTGAACAGGTTGCCGTCATGCACCAGCACCAGCACCTGGTCGGGCCGATAGGCTTCGAGCACCGCCTGGCGAAAGCGTTCCCGCTGCGCCGACGACAGCTCATGCAGGTTGTTCAGCGCGAAGTGCCAGACGTCGCCGTAGTGCCGTGCGAACCAGGGCGCCGCCTCGGCGCCGAAGGAATCGGAGAGGATCAGCAGCCGCCCGGCCCCCGGCCTGGGGCCGTGGTAGCGGCTGACATCCGCCAGCACGCCGCTGACATCCTCCAGCCCCGGGAAGCAGGCCACGCCCTGGCAGCGCGCCAGCTCGGGCACCGGCCAGCGTGGCTCCAGCACCTGCGAGCCCAGTTCCAGGCCGAGGAAATAGCCGCTCAGGTCGGAAAGCTGGAATACCCGCTCGGTCGGCAGGTCGCGCAGGCGCGGCAGGCCATGGCGGTCTTCCGCCCACCAGGCCGCCACCATGCTGGCGGCCCAGCCATCCCAGTGGAAGCGTTCCAGCGCGATGCTGGGCATGGGCAGCGCCGGGTTGCGCAGCAGGTCCAGCGGGAAGGCCACGCGGTCGCGCTCTTCAGGGGCCAGCCGCGCCAGCACGGCGCTGGTGGGCAGCGTGGTGCCGGTGCAGCGCTGGCGCAGCCAGGCCGGCAGCGCCGCCGGGTACAGCACCGGGGAGGTTGGCACCACCAGCATGTCCAGCCGCAGCCCATCCTGCTGGAACGCCCGCAGCATGGTGGCCGTGGCCGTGGCCAGCCCCTGCTGCTCGGCGGCTGAAACGCCGTAGCCGCACATCCGCCGCACCATGGCGGTGAACGGCCGGCCATCGTCCAGCCAGCTGTAGAACAAGCGGTCCCCGGCCCCCAGCACCACCTGCGGCTTGGCGAAGCTGTGGAACAGCCGAAACAGCAGTTGCGCATGCAGCCCCACCAGGTCGGAGCGCAGGCCGAACCGGTCCGACAGCGCGCTTTCCAGCTGCGCCGGCCAGGCTTCCAGCTCCGCCAGGGTTGCCGGCAGCGCCGGCACCGGCGCCTGGGCGCGGTTCTCGCCCGGGTTCCAGCGGTTGAAGCCCAGCATCTGCGCCATGAACGGCAAGCCGATGACCAGCACCGCCAGGCCGATGAACAGCGCCTGCGCCACCCGGCGCGCCCGGCCGCCTTGCTGCTTTTCCATGGGTCAGAACCGGAAATAGATGAAGGGGTTGTAGCTGCCGCTGGCCACGGTCGAAAGACTGGCAACCAGCAGCACCAGCAGCGCGCCATAGCTGGCCAGGTCGCGGGCCAGCAGCAGGCCCGGTGTGGCCGCCCCGGCGCGGGCGCCAGCCACCCAGCCACGGCCGCGGGGCAGGCGCAGCACCGTGCAGGCCACCGCGGCCCCCAGCGCCGCCAGCACCGGCCAGCCGGCATAGGCCGCCACCGGCAACAACGGCTCGGCGGTGACGCCCAGGCCCAGCATGGCGCCCAGCATCTCCCCGGCGCGGGGCAGGCTGTCGGCGCGGAACAGCACCCAGCCCAGCAGCACCGCCAGCAGCAGGTAAAGGTGCCGCACCGGGCGCCAGGCCGCCGCCATCCAGCGGCCCAGGCGGCCACGTTCCAGCATCAGCAGCACGCCATGGAACAGCCCCCAGGCCAGGAAGGTCCAGGCCGCGCCGTGCCAGAAGCCGCACAGCACGAACACCACCAGCAGGTTGCGCGCCACCCTCGCCTGGCCGCCGCGGTTGCCGCCCAGCGGAATGTAGACGTAGTCGCGGAACCAGGAGGACAACGTCATGTGCCAGCGCCGCCAGAACTCGGTGATGCTCTGTGCCGTATAGGGGCGGTTGAAGTTGGCCGGGAAGGCGAAGCCGAGCATGTGCCCCAGGCCGATCGCCATGGTGGAATAGCCACCGAAGTCGAAGAAGATCTGCACCATGTAGCAGACCGCGCCGAACCAGGCGGTGGCCAGGGTCAGCTGGCCCGGCGGCAGGCCGAAGATCTGGTCTGCCGGCAAGGCCACGGTATTGGCGATCAGCACCTTCTGCGACAGGCCGACGATGAACAGCATGATGCCATGCCGCCAGCGCAGCGCGCTGGTGCGCCGCTGTTCCACCCGGGCGGCGATGTCGCGGTAGCGCAGGATGGGCCCGGCGATGAGTTGCGGGAACATCGACTTGTACATCGCGAACAGCAGGATGCTGCGCTGCGCCGCAACCGTGCCGCGATACACGTCCACGATGTAGGACACGCCCTGGAAGGTGAAGAACGAAATGCCCAGCGGCAAGGCAAACTCAGGCACCGGCAGTAACGACCAACCGGCCAGGGCGTTCACCTGCGCAAAGATGAAGCCGGCGTATTTCCACACCAACAGGGGGCCCAGGTTGCCGACGATGCCCGTGGCCACCAGACCGCGGCTGCGGCCGAAATGCGCCAGGCACCAGCCCACCAGCCAGTTGAAGACGATATAGTACAGCAGGATCAGCAGAAAAGCCGGGCCGGACCACGCGTAGAACAACAGGCTGGCAGTCAACAGCACCAAATTCCGGCCAGGCATCCACGTATGCAGCAGCATGACCAGCGGCAAGAAATAACCAATGAAAATTACCGAACTGAACAGCATCAAATCATACCATCACGCGAAAAAACACAGGTCGGCAAAAATATGATCTTGGAAAAACCGCGCATCGGGACATTACAATACATCGTTCAATTCGCCCCTCATGCCGCGGAATCCGCCTGACATTGATGGAAAAAGATACTTTGATCGCGCAAATGTGCCGTAATGTCTCCGGATATGCTGGCTGGAGTCAACCTTCCGGCAAGGCAGACAGCGTGCGGCCCATGGCGGCTGAATTTGCACGGCTTGCCGCCATTTCACCTGCTGGTTAAATCCTTCCGGTGTAGCATTCCATCATGCAGTCGCAGCCGTGGCTGCACGGGACAACCAGGAACAACCCATGCGCAGAAGCCTTCTCCTCGCCACCGCCGCCCTGGCCGTCGGCGTGTTCTCCGGTGCCGCCCGCGCCGACAGCGACCAGGACTTCACCCTGGTCAACCGCACCGGCTACCAGATCGACGAGGTCTATGTGAGCCCCTCCTCCAGCAACCGCTGGGGCCGGGACGTGATGGGCCGCGACGTGCTGGAAGACGGTGACACCGTCGACATCACCTTCCCGAGCGGCACGCGTGGCTGCAACTGGGACCTGAAGGTGGTCTACAGCGACCACGAGACGGCCACCTGGAGCAACGTGAACCTGTGCAGCATCTCCCGCGTCACGCTGCGCTATAACCGCCGCGCCGGCACCACCAGCGCCATCACCGAATAAGGCGGCTTCAGGCCGCGGCCTTCACCAGCTTGCGGCCTGGTTCCTCCAGCATGGCCGGCACGTCCTGTGCCGGCCTGGGGCGGCTGAACAGGTAGCCCTGCGCTTCGGTGCAGCCTTCCTGCGTCAGCCGCCGCAGTTGCTCCTCGGTCTCCACGCCCTCGGCGGTGGTGGCCAGGTTCAGGTTGCGGCACATGCCGATGATGGCGCGCACGATCACCGTGCCCTCGCCGCCACTGCCCGACCCCAGGTCGCCGACGAAGCTGCGGTCGATCTTCACCTTGTCGAAGGGGAAGCGCAGCAGGTAGTTCAACGACGAATAGCCCGAACCGAAATCGTCCAGCGCCACCCGGGCCCCCAGCGCGCGCAGCGCGTGCAGGGTCTGCAAGGTCTCCTCGCTGTCCTGCAGCAGCACGCCCTCGGTGATCTCCAACTCCAGCCGTTCCGGCTTCAGGCCCGAGGCCGCCAGTGCCGCCTGCACCACCGGCACCGCCCCGGCATTGCGGAACTGCACCGGCGAGAGGTTCACCGCCACCTTCACCCAGGCCGGCCATTGCGCCGCATCGCTACAGGCCTGGTGCAGCACCCATTCGCCGATCGGGGTGATCAGCCCGGTCTCCTCGGCCAGCGGGATGAAGTCGGCCGGCGAAACCAGGCCAATGCCGGGCCGGCGCCAGCGCAACAGCGCCTCGAAGCCGGAAACCCGCCATTGCTTCAGGTCGAACAGTGGCTGGTAATGCAGTTCCAGTTCCTGCTTCGCCAAAGCGTCGCGCAGCCCCACCTCCATCGCCCGGCGCGCCTGCATCGCGGCGTCCATCTCGGGCTCGAAGAACCGATGCTGGCCGCGCGCTTCAACCTTGGCGCGGTACAGGGCGATCTCGGCATTGCGGATCAACTGTTCCGGGCTGTCGCCATCCAGCGGCGCCAGGGCAATGCCGATGCTGGCCCCCAGCACCACGGATTGCTCCAGCGCCTGCACCGGCTGCACCAGGCAGGCCAGCAGCCGCGCCGCCAGGGCCGCGGCATCACCGGCTTCGCGCATGCCGGGCACCATCACGGCGAAGACATCGCCACTCATCCGTACCAGCGTGTCGCTGTCGCGCAGGGTGCCGCGCAGCCGGTCGGCCACGGCGCACAGGATGGCATCCCCCACCGGCAGGCCCAGCGTGTCGTTCACCTCCTTGAAGCGGTCCAGGTCCAGCAGCAGCAGCCCCACCAGCCCGCCCTCGCGCACCGTGGCGCCCAGTGCCGGGCGCATCGCCTCGGTCAGGTGGCGGCGATTGAACAGGCCGGTCAGCGGGTCGCGCACCGCCTCCTCCGCCAGCCGGTCGCGCAGGGCGCGGTTCACCGTGAACATGGCGGCCGCCAGCAGCCCCACCCCGGCGGCCAGCCCCAGCCCCAGCAGCACCAGCAGGCGTCGCTGGCGATATTCCGCCAACGCCACCGCCGCATCCAGCGCCGCCAGCGCCACCAGCGGCACCTCCCGCGGGGCGCGGAAGGCGGCCAGCACCTCGGTCTCGCCCCCGTCGGGCCAATAGGCCAGCCGGCCCTGATGCGCGGTGGCGGCGGCGATCACCGCCGGATGGGCCGGGTTCGGCGGGCGCTGCAACACCGCCTCGGCGTCTCGGCTGGCGGCCAGGATGGCGCCATCCGGCAGTCGGCGCAGGCGGAACACCATGCCCGGCTGCGGCCCCTGGTCCCGCAGCAGGCGGGACAGCGCCAGCGGGTCCAGCGAGACCACGGCCACCCCGGCAAAGCCGCCAGCGGCGTCCCGCAGCACCCGGGAAGCCTGCACCGTCGCCCGCCCCGAAATCCGGCTGACCAGCGGCGGCGACACGTACAGCCCGGCATGGCCCCATTGGGCATGGGCCAGGAAATGCGGCCGGTCGCCCAGCCATAGCGGGCCGACATTGGCCACCGAGGACCAGCTCATCCAGCCATCGGGTTCAATCACGCTGACCTGTTGCACGGCGAAGCGGCCATTGCCGGCAATGCGCGCCAGGTGCTGGGCCACCGCCTCGGCGCCGGCCGGGTTGCCGGCCTCGCGCAGGCTGTGGCGGCTCTGCGTCAGGTCGTGCAGGCTTTCCACCGTCTCGAACACCCGCAGCAGCAGTTGCTCCAGGGTTTCCGCCGCGGCTTCGGCCTCGACGAACGCATGCAGGCGTGCCGCCCTCTCCTGCCCATGCAGATAAAGCGCGGCGCCACCGGCGCAGATGGCCGTGGCGGCCAGCCAGACCCAAAGGGCCAGGCCGTGCCGCCAGGGCATGGCACGCATCAGGCGCGGCAGGTCAGCCAGCACGCATCGGTTCCCCATGACATCATCGGGAACACTCTTCGGGCCGCCTGGTTACCGCGCGGCTAAGACGCCGGCGCCAAGCCGTTCAACGGCCAAGCAATTCCGCATTGTGCTGGCCCAGGTCGGGCGCCGGCCGCTGCGAGCGTGGCCGGACGCTGTCGAAGGAAATCGGCAGGCCAACCACCTTCACCCCGCTTTCGGGCAGCGCCTGCATCATGTCCACCTCGGCAAACTGCTCGCTGCGGGCCAGTTCGCCGATGTCGTTTACCGCGGCGCAGGGCACCCCCAGCGCCTCCAGCTTTTCAATCCAGTCGTCGCGCCGGCCGGTGGCGATGATGGCCTGCATGGCCGGGATCAGCGTGCCCTTGTTGGCCACGCGCTGGCTGCTGCCGGCATAGCGCGGGTCCTGCGCCCATTCCGGGTGGCCCAGCGCCTTGGCGCAGCGGGCGAACAGCCGGTCGTTGCCGGCGGCGATGACGAAGGGCAGGTCGCTGGCCTGGAACACCTGGTAGGGCACGATGACATTGGCGCCGGTGCCGTGCCGCTTGGTGACCGCCCCGGTGGCGACATAGGCGTTGACCGCGCCTTCCACCCAATGCACCGCGGTTTCGAACAGCGAGGTATCCACCACGCAGCCCTGGCCGGTCAGGTCCCGCTTGCGCAGCGCCCCCAGCACACCGATGGTGCAGAACATGCCGGTGGCCTTGTCGTTGATGCTGGCGCCGCAGAAGTTGGGCGCCTCGTCCGGCCGGCCGGTCATGCTCATCATGCCGCCATACGCCTGCAGCAGCGGGTCGAAGCCGGGGCGCATCTTCAACGGCCCAACCTGGCCAAAGGCGGAAATGTTGCAATAGACCAGGCGCGGGTGGCGCTTCAGCATGGTCGGGCCGTCGATGCCGATTTCCTCCACCACGCCAGGGCGCAGGTTCTGGATCATGATGTCGGCGGTCTCGCACAGCTTGTGCAGCGCCTCGACATCCTCGGGCTTCTTCAGGTCCAGCGTGATGCCGCGCTTGTTGCGGTTCTGGCTGGAGAAATACAGGCTGGTGACGCCATCCGGCCCCCAGGGTGGGCCCCATTGCCGGGCGTCGTCGCCGCCATCCGGCTTTTCCACCTTGATCACATCGGCGCCCATGTCGGCCATGATGGCGCCGGCGAGCGGCCCCGCCAGGGCCTGACCAACCTCGATAACCCTAACGCCTGCAAGCGGAAGCATCGTGTGTGAACCTTATGGGGTGCGCCAGCGGGGCCATGCCGGGCGTGGCAGGCTGGTGGCAGGGGGCCTGCCTGGTGCCGGCAGGCCGCTTTTCAATGCAACACCCAGGGTGCCCGGAACCAGCCCGGGCACCCTGGCGGGAGGCAGACCGGCGCAGCCTTACGGCTGCATGTGGCTGCCGCCGGAGACGGTCATGTTCTCGCCGGTGATGTACACGGCGGCGTTGGAGACCAGGAAGGCGACCAGGTTGGCCACTTCGCTCGGTTCCGCATAGCGGCCCAGCGGAATGCGCCCCAGCGTGCCGGCGGCGAACTTCTCGCTGCGGATGGTCTCGGTCATCGGCGTCACCACCGTGCCGAAGCCAACCGAGTTCACCCGCACGCCGTAGCGCGCCCATTCCTTGGCGCCGGTCATGGTCATGCCGAACAGCGCCGACTTGGCCGAGGAATAGTTGACCTGGCCGATGCTGCCGCGCTTGCCGGCGGTGGAGGAGATGTTGACGATGCCACCGGTGGTGCCGGCCGGCTGCGGCATGTCGGTCTTGGCGCGGTCCACCATGTGGCGGCCCACCGCCTGCATCATCAGGTAGCAGCCGGTCAGGTTCACATCGATCACCGCCTGCCACTGCTGCATGGTCATCTTCAGGAACATCGCCGGGCGGGTGATGCCGGCATTGTTCACCAGGCCATGCACGGCGCCGAACTTGGCCACCGCCTGCTTGACGCAATCCTCGCCGAAGCCTTCCTCGGCCACGTTGCCCAGCACGCCCAGCACGCGGTCCTGCGGCATGGCGCCCACCGTGGCGGCCAGCGTGTCCGGGTTGCGCTCAACCAGCACCACATTGGCGCCCAGGTCGAGGAAGAGTTCGGACAGCGCCTTGCCGACGCCCTGGCCGGCGCCGGTGACGATGACGGTACGGCCCGTCATTTCCATGGGGTTCTTCATGACGATGCTCACGGTTGTTCGTTGGAGAAGACGATGGTGCCGGAGGCGCTGAACATGCCGCCGACGCCATGGGCGATGGAAACCTTCGCGCCCGCCACCTGCGCCGGGGCGGTGCCGCGCATCTGGCGGATGCTCTCCTGCAGGGCGAACATGCCGTACATGCCGGTGTGGGTGTAGCTGAGGCCGCCGCCATTGGTGTTCAGCGGCAGCTTGCCACCCGGGCGGGTATTGCCTTCCCAGATGAAGTCCTTGGCCTCGCCACGCTTGCAGAAGCCCAGGTCTTCCAGGCCGTACAGCGGCAGGTGGGCAAAGGCGTCGTAGATCATCAGGTGATCGACATCGCTGTGGGTGATGCCGGCCATCTTCATCGCGGTGGGGCCGGCGACACGGAAGGCGCGGGAGGAGGTGAAGTCCTCCATCTGCGAGACCATGTTGGACTCGACCGACTCGCCGGAACCCAGGATGTAGACCGGCTTGGTCGGGAAGTCCTTGGCCCGGTCGGCGCTGGTGACGATGATGGCGCCGCCGCCATCGGTCACCAGGCAGCATTGCAGGATGCGGAACGGGTAGGCGATCATCCGGCTGCCCAGCACGTCATCGATGGTGATGGGGTCGCGGAACATGGCGCGCGGGTTCTTGGCGGCCCATTCGCGCGTCACCACCGAGACCTGGGCCAGATGCTCATGCGTGGTGCCGGTGGCCTGCATGTAGCGCAGCACCGGAATGGGGAACAGCGTCGGCGGGCCGAACGGGCCGTAGGGCACTTCGAACTGGCCGTTCAGGCTCTCGGGCTCGGCCGGGCGCGGCGTGCCGTTGATGCGCGACTTGCCGCTCTCGCCATGGGTGATGAGGATGGTCTTGGCATAGCCCGCCGCAATGGCCGCCGCGGCATGCCGCACATGCAGCATGAAGGAACAGCCGCCCACCGCGGTGCCATCCACCCAGGTGGGGGTGATGCCGAGGTAATGCGCGATCTGCTGCGGCATCATCGGGCCGACGCAGGCGACGCCGTCGATGTCGCCGGGCTTCAGGCCGCATTCGGCCATGGCGTTCAGCGCGGCATCGGCGTGCAGCATGATCTGGCTCATGCCCGGCACGGCGCCGATCTTGGTGGATTCAGCGGCGCCGACGACGGCGACGGAACCTGGCTTGTAGGACATTACTTCGCCTCCTGCGCGGGACGGAACAGGGGCAGGGTGATGTCGTCATCCAGCGGGGTGAAGGCCACCACCATCGGCATGTCCAGCACCAGGGCTTCCGGGGTCTGCGGGCAGTCGATGATGTTGGTCATCATCCGCGGGCCCTCCTCCAGTTCCACCACGGCGATGGCATAGGGCGGCTCGAACCCCGGCACCGGGCGGTGATGGATGACGTAGCTGTGCAGCGTGGCGCGGCCGGAAGCCTCGAAGGTTTCCACATTGCGGCTGCCGGTATAGGGGCTGAACGGGCGCGGCGGGAAATAGGCGCGGCCGGTTTCAACGCAGCGCTGCAACAGCAGCTTGCCGGCCTTGCAGCCATCCCAGAAATGCTTGGTTTCGGGCGTCGGCTTCGGCTTGGGCCGGCCGGGTGCGAGTGCCATGCGGCGTTCCTCCTGTGTTGTCGGCCGCAGCATCGCTTTCGCCGGCCCGGGCGTCCAGGGGGAGGATGCGGTGGCGGTAGGGGGTGAACACGATCTAAATTATCGAGATTAATCGAAATTAGTTATTCAATCTCGCATTTCGATACAATTCCATTTGTTAAATCTTGCTGAGTCGTTAACACTCTGGATATTAATGAACCTGTGATTGTGCGCACGCGCCTGATCCCGCGCCGGTGACAACAAACCAGGACGGGTTCGGGTTACCCCTGCGGGTGCGCGCCCAGAAATCGGTGTCCGGAGGCTCCCCCCCAATGGCTAACCTGCCACCCATCGGTTTGGCGCTGTCGTCCCCATCTATCCCGGAAGGCATCGGCCCTTTCCTGGTCGGCACCCTGTCGGCATTCGACCCGGACGGTGATGCCATCGTCTGGTCGGTCAGTTCCCCCGACTTCACCATCATCGGCAACCAGCTTTTCATCTCTGCCGGCGTGCTGGTGGACCTCGAGGGGTCCAGCGTCATTGCCTACGTCTCCGCCTCCGACGGCGTCAACCCGGACGTCACCGAGGTCTTTCCCCTCACC
>CANBXZ010000125.1 GCA_947373495.1 Acetobacteraceae bacterium | reverse complement strand
CCATCGGCGCGCTGACCAACAGTGGCACCATCGCCGTGATGGGCGGCGCCTTCGGCTACGGCATCGCCAACAACTCGGGTGCCGGCATCGGCACGCTGCTGAACAGCGGCACCATCGTGGCCAACGGCAGCATCAGCGCCACCGGCATCGTCAACTATGGCAGCATCGGCACGCTGACCAACACCGGCTTCATCCTGGCCGGCGGCTTCGACTCGGTCATGTCGGCGGCCGGCATCTTCAACGGTGGCAGCATCGGTACGCTGTCCAATCAGGGCGGTGTGTTCGCCTTCGGCAGCATCAATGCCAGGGGCATCGGCAACTCCGGCGTGATCGACGCCGCCAGCAACAGCGGCCTGATCCTGGCCTACTCCGGCAACAACGCCGCGGGCATCACCAACGACGGCCTGATTGGTTCGCTGATGAACAGCGGTACCATCCTGGCCGTGTCCGGCCTTGGCACCATCGGCTTCCTGGGCGGCGTGGGTGCGGTTGGCATCCTGAACAGCGGCACGATCGGCGCGCTGACCAATAGCGGCCTGATCCTGGCCGGCGCCTTCGCCGAAGGCACCATCTACACCGACACCACGGTGCTGGCCGGCGGTATCTACAACACCGGCAGCATCAACTCGCTGGACAACAGCGGCACCATTGCCGCCTCCGTCATCGGCACGTTGATTGGCCCCTACGCCTCGGTGGTGCGCTCCGCCGGCATCGTCAACGGCGACATCGGCTTCCTGTCGGGCCCGCCCGCCATCCGCACCAGCGCCTTCGACACCATCGCCACCATCGGTACGCTGACCAACAGCGGCACCATCATGGCGATGCGCGGCACCATCGGCCTTGCCACCGGCGTGTTGAACCTCGGCCGCATCAGCGTGCTGAACAACACCGGCCTGATCATGGCCACCGATGTCGGCGTCGCCAACGTCTTCGGCACCATTGGTGAGATCACCAACGGCACGCTGGGCGTGATCGCGGGCGGCACCATCGGCCTGGTGAACGACACCGGCGTCATCGGTTCGCTGACCAACCGCGGCCTCATCACCGGTGGCCGTACCGGCATCTACAACGGCTATGGCAGCATCGGTGCGCTGACCAACGCCGGCACCATCACCGGCTCCTACTACGGCGTCTACACCTCGGGCGTGATCCATGCGCTCGACAACAGCGGCACCATCAGTGGCTGGTCGGGTATCACCGTCGAAAACGGCGGCAGCATCGGCACGTTGACCAACAGCGGCCAGATCCTGGCCTCCGGTACCGATGGCGCCGGCGTCTATGTCATCGGTGGCGGCAGCATCGGGCGGCTGACCAACAGCGGCACGATCTCCTCGTCGTCCTCTGCTGGTGTCTATGTCAGCGGCAGCATCGGCACGCTGACCAACAGCGGCCTGATCACCGGCGCCAACACCGGCGTGTTCCTGGACGGCAGCATCGGTCAGTTGACCAACAGCGGCACGATCTATGGCGGCTCCTACGGTATCCACAATGACGGCACGATCGGCACTCTTTCCAACAGTGGCCTGATCCGCGGTGGCTCCACCGGCCTGACCAACGAAGGCCCGGTGACGCTGTTGACCAACAGCGGCACCATTTCCGGTGGCAACTACGGCATCTACATCTACGGCCACCAGGTCGACACGCTGACCAACAGCGGCACCATCGCCGGCGGCAGCTACGGCATCTACCTGTCGGGCGGCAACATCGGCCAGTTGACCAACAGCGGGAAGATCAGCGGCGGCAGCACCGGTATCTATGTCAGCTCCGTAAACAGCATCGGCACGCTGACCAACAGCGGCACCATCACGGGTGGCGACAACGGCATCTACAGCAACGGCCAGATCGGCCGGCTGGCCAACAGTGGCCTCATCAGCGGTGGTTCCGCCGGTGTCTACAACTACGGCACCATCGGCCTGCTGACCAACAGCGGTGTCATCCGCGGCGGCTACAGCGGCATCTTCAACGACACCGGCAGCATCGGCACGCTGACCAACAGCGGCACCATCGCCGGTTCCTTCACCGGCCTGTACAACACCGGCAGCATCGGGGTGGTGAACAACAGCGGCACCATCACCGGCCCGGTGAATGCCATCTACAGCCGCGGTGGCGGCCTGGGTGTCATCAACAACAGCGGCATCATTGACGGCAACATCCTGGTCAACAACCAGAACCTCACCATCAATGGCAGCAACAACAGCGTCTTCGGCGCGCTGGTGAATGGCAACACCACCATCACCAACGGCAACCTGACGTTCAACACCGGCAACCTCTACCTGGCGCACAACGTCTCGGTGAATGGTGGCCTGGGCGTGGTGACCAACAACGCCAACGTCCTGGTGACCGCGGCGCAGAGCATCACCGGCAACTACGTGCAGAGCACGGGCGGCCTGCTGACCGTGGGCATCGGTTCGCTGAGCAGCTACGGCCGCCTGAACGTCTCCGGCACGGTCAACATGACCAACGGCAGCGTGCTGGTCCTGCCGCTGGGTGGCTTCAAGCTGCCGGCCGGCAGCCAGTACGTCCTGGTGGACAGCGCCACCCCGGCGGGCACCAGCTATGCCGGCGTGCAGCACGTGCTGCAGGGCTACAACAGCACCATCACCTCCACGATCATCAACGGTCACTACGACCTGATCCTGACCGCCTTCACCCCGATCACGAACAACACCTCCATCGGCGGTCAGTCCAGCAACTACCAGGGCCCGATGGGCTCCACGCTGGACACCATCAACAACCAGAACACCTTCGCCGCCTCGGCCTTCTACAACGCCGTGCTGCGCTACATCGACGCGCTGCCGGCCGGTTCGGCCCAGCAGAACGCCGTGGTGCAGACCGGTCCGGTGCAGATCAACCCGGTGGGCCTGACCTTCCAGGTGGCGGCGCCGATCGTGCAGAACTTCGAGCAGCACCAGCTCGGCTTCGACGCCCTGGCCCAGGGCACCAGCCGCACCGGTACCTCGGCGGGTTCGGCCACGCATAACCTCAGCATCTGGATGCAGGCGATGGGCGGCTTCGCCAACCGCTCCGGCACCGGCAGCACGGATGGCTACCACGCCAGCCATGGTGGCGTGATGTTCGGCACGGATTGGAAGCCGACCCCGAACCTGCTGGTGGGCGCGGGCTTCGCCACGGTGTTCGGCCGGGCCAATGCCAACGGCATCACCGCCGGCAGCAGCACCTCGGTCAGCAGCTACCAGTTCGTCGGCTACAGCACCTACCGCTTCATGCCGAACACCTTCGTGTACGGCCAGGCCGGTGGTGGCTTCAGCGACTTCAGCCAGAACCGTCGCATCGGCTTCCTCGGCACCACGGCCCGGTCGAAGTACAATGGTTCGCAGATCACCGCGAAGGTCGGCCTCGGCCACGACATCGCGCTGCCGGCGAGCTCCACCGGGCTGGGCATGGACCTGACCCTGACGCCGCTGGTGGGCCTGACCTATATCCGCGCCACCACGGACGGCTACGGCGAAACCGGCGCCGGCCTGGCCAACCTGACGGTCAACAGCGCCACCGCCAACTCGGTCACCACCGATGTCGGTGCCCGCCTGGCCGGCCAGGTGCAGACCAGCCTTGGCCTGCTGCGGCCGGAACTGCGGTTGGCCTGGCTGCATGACTTCGAGAATGGCCGTCTGGCCAGCTCGGGTCAGCTGTACAGCACCAACTTCCTGACCACGGCGCGCCGCATCTCCCCGAACGGGGTGCGCGTGAACCTCGGCGCCACGCTGGCCCAGTCGGACCGGCTGACCATCCGCGCCGAGTACGAAGGCGACCTGCGCAGCGGCTACAACAGCCACAGCGGCTTGGTCCGGGCCTCCTTCGGCTTCTGATCCGCCACAAGCGGCACACGAAAGGGGCGCGCCCGGCGAAAGCTGGGCGCGCCCTTCTCATGTCCGGGTGGGGGAAGCTGGCCGGCGGCGCCGTGCCTGGGGCATGCGCCGCGGCGCCGCAACAAGCCAACGGGCCAATGGCCTGCTGGTTCACCGCGTTCATCCGAGAGCGGACGAACTTCGCGGCCAGGGCACCAGGTCTCGGGGCGGGGGTTGGAAGGACCACGGCGGGCATCACGCCAGATACCGGCGGCATGCAGCCGCAACCCGCTACGAGGCGGCGTCCGCTGCAAGCGCGCAGCAGCACCTGGCCGCAAGCGGCGGACTGTACGCGGGAAAGGTCCAAATCGGCCGCAAATAAGGCGGCCAGGCCACCGCTGCGGGCGCAGCCTGGCGGCAGCATCGGCGGAAAGGACCGCCGGGCGGCAAGGGAACGGAGGGCGGGGCACCTTTTGGCACCCCATCCCCTCCGGGCAGGCTGGGCTCAGGCGATGTCGTGCGCCGCGCCCTGGGGCATGCGGGCCGCACCGGCTTGCATGGTCAGGCTGTTGTCGAGGCCGCGGGCCAGTTGATAAGCGCCGGCAACCGCCAGCGTCGTCAGAATGCCAACCAGGGCCGGAAGGAAGAACAGCATGGCGATCTCCTATCGGGGGGTGCCGGGCGCCCTTGCGTCCGGACCTGACCCGTCATCTCGCACCTGCGAAATATAGGTAAGAGACAATGCCATTTTCAACCGGCATTCACCGGCGATTGCATGTGCGCAACCTCATGCTGCACTGCAAAAAATCACTGGCTGGCGGGTATCGCCCGTAACATGAGCAACGGTGGCGTGACAGCGTGGCGAAGCATCCCCATCTTGCGGGTGACAGGTTTGGAGGATGAGCATGACCGAGACGGCACCCGAACCCGCGATGGAAGTCGCCACCCTGGGCGGTGGCTGCTTCTGGTGCCTGGACGCGGTGTTCCGCGACCTGCAGGGCGTCGCCAGCGTGCATTCCGGCTATGCCGGCGGCCATGTCGCCAACCCCAGCTATGAACAGGTCTGCGGCAAGCGCACTGGCCATGCCGAGGTGGTGCAGGTTGCCTTCGACCCGGCCGTGGTCAGCTATGCCGACCTGCTGCGGGTGTTCTTCACCATCCACGACCCGACCACCCCGGACCAGCAGGGCAACGACATCGGCCCGCAATACCGCAGCATCATCCTGTTCCATTCGCCGCGGCAGGAAGCCACGGCGCGGGAGGTGATGGCCGAGGTGACGCGCCAGGGGCTGTGGTCCCGCCCGCTGGTCACCCAGCTGGAGCCCTTCACCCAGTATTGGCCGGGGGAGGCGGAGCACCAGGATTACTTCCGCCGCACCCCCTGGAGCGGCTATTGCCAGGTGGTGATCGCCCCCAAGGTGGCCAAGTTCCGCAAGCTTTACCTGGCGCGGCTGAAGCCGGCCGCGGCCTGAGGGAGACCCCGATGTTCAGCAAGAAGACCGCCGCCGCCGAAAGCTTTCCGGTGCAGAAGACCGCAGCCGAATGGCGCGCCCAACTCTCCGACCCGGCCTTCAAGGTGCTGCGGGAGCATGGCACCGAACGCGCCGGCACCAGCCCGCTGAACGCGGAGAAGCGCGCCGGCACCTTCAGCTGCGCCGGTTGCGCCAAGCCGCTGTTCGACGCCGGCACCAAGTTCGAGTCGGGCACCGGCTGGCCGAGCTTCTTTGCCCCGCTGGAAGGCGGCGTTGCCACCACCACGGACCGCAGCTTCTTCATGACCCGCACCGAGGTGCACTGCGCCGACTGCGGCGGGCATCTGGGCCATGTGTTTCCTGATGGGCCGCCGCCGACCGGGCTGCGTTACTGCATGAATGGCGTCTCCCTGGTGTTCACGCCGGCGCAGGATACGTGACGCGGCGGCAACAGCCCCCGGCCATTACCTGTGGACAATGATGACATCGGCGCGGCATGGCGCGGTGTTCCGCCGTATTTGCTGATCTGCCGCACGGATTCTCGCCTTGCCTTCGCCGCCAAGGGGTGATGAGTCACGGCTGTGAACATCGCTGGTATCCCCCCCATGCGGCGCCTCCGCCTTGCGGTTCCCGCCTTCCTCGCGCTGGCCATCCCCCAGGGGCCGGCGCGGGCCGACCTGATCTATGTGCTGAATTCCGGCGAGTCGAACGTCACGGTCATCGACAGCGTGACCCGCACCGAGTTCCGCCGCATCCCGGTGCTGCGCGAACCGCACCACCTGATGATGACCCCGAACGGGCGGGAACTGATGATCGCCGATTCGGCGGCGAATGAGATGCTCTACGTCAACCCGGACACCGCCGAGGTGCTGCGGCGGGAGCGGATCTCCAACCCCTACCACCTGGGCTACAGCCCGGATGGCAGGTATTTCGTGGTCAACAGCCTGCGCCGCGGCCAGGTGGATATCTACAACGCCGCCGACATGGCGCTGCTGGCCCGCATCCCCACCCCGACCCAGCCCAGCCACATGGCCTTCTCGCCGGACAGCAAGCGGGTGTTCGTCACCCTGCAGGGCACCCGCGGGCTGATCGCCATCGACCTGGATGAGCGCAAGGCGCTGTGGACCGTGGATGTCGGCCCGCAGCCGGCCGGGGTGATCTGGCACAACAACCGCCTGCTGGTGGGCGTGATGGGCGGCGACTACGTCAGCGTGGTGAACCCGGCCGAACAGCGGGTGGAACGCACCATCACCACGGCCCGCGGCAGCCACACGGTCTGGCCTTCCTCGGATGGCCACACGATCTACGCCACCAGCCGCGTCGACAGCGCCATTACCCTGCTGGACGCCGAAACCCTGGCGGTGAAGGGCCGCTGGGACATGCCCGGCGGGCCGGACGACATGGCCGTGGCGCCGGATGGCAAGCTGTGGGTCACGCTGCGCTGGTCGGCGCGCGTCGCCATCGTCGACCCGGCGACCGGCCAGTATGAACTGATCCGCGTCGGTCGCTCGCCGCACGGCATCCTGGTGCACCCGACGCCTGCCGCCCAGCCGGTGGCCACGGCGGACCCGCTGGTGGTGCCGGTGGTGCATACGCCGGAACCACCGGCGCCGGAGCCGAAGGCCGAGGTGCTGCCCGCCGCCGCCACGCCAACCAATGCCGCGCTGGTGGCGCCCACGCTGATGGCCAGTGCCCATGCGGCGGAAATGCCGCTGCCGCTGGCCGAGCCGGCGACGACCCTGCTGGCCGCGGCGCACCCGGCCGGTGGCCGGCCGTGGTGGCGCCGCCTGAGCTGGCGCTGATGCCGCGGCGTCGCGGCCTGCTGGCCGCGCCCTTCCTGGCGCTGCTGCCCGGCCCGGCCAGGGCGCAACCGGGCTGCGCCGGCACCGTCCACCTCACCATCGATACCGGCTGGAGCCGCGAGGCCGAGGCCATCGCCGCCACGCTGCGCCGGCACCAGGTGCGGGCGACGCTGTTCGTGGCCGATGAGCCGACCTTCCGCGGCGACCGCACGCTGGATGAAAGCTGGGCGCCGTTCTGGCGTGCCCGGGTGGCGGAGGGCCACAACTTCGCCAGCCATACCTGGCGCCACTGGTATTTCCGTGGCGATGCCGGCCCCGGCCTGGTGCGCTACGTCAACCGCCAGGGTCCGGGGCAGGAAACCCTGACCCAGGCCGCGCTGTGCGCCGAACTGGCCCGGCCGATGGACCGCTTGCGGCAATTGGCGCCCGGCGCCCAGGTGCTGCCGCTGTGGCGGGCGCCGGGTGGCATCACCACGCCGGGCGCGCTGGCCATGGCCGCCGCCTGCGGCCTGCGCCACCAGGGCTGGACCGCGCGCGGCTTCTGGGGCGACGAGTTGGACAGCGCCGCCCACCCCAACGCCACGCTGGCGCAGCGCGCCATTACCGGCACCCGGCCCGGGGAGGTGGTGGTGCTGCACTGGGGGGTGCGCAGCCGGCGCGAGCCCTTCGCCCTGGTGCTGGACCAGGTGCTGGCCGGGCTGCGGGCGCGCGGGCTGTGCTGCGCGCCGCTGCCACCGCAGGGCGTGGCCTGATGCTGCCCCGTTCCTGCGTCCGTGCCTGCGCCCATGGCCATGCCCGCGCCCGCATCGCCTGCCGGGCTGCCCCCTGATGCTGGGGACGGTGCTCGACCTGCTGGCGCGGCTGAATGGCTGGGTCTTCGCCACGCTGGTCGAACCGGCGTGCTATGCGCTCGGCCTGATGGACCTGGTGGAGGACGGCCACCAATGGCTGGACTTCGCCATTCTCGGCCTGGTGCAACTGGTGGTGGCCTGGCTGGTCTGCCGCCCGCTGGAAGCCTGGCGCCCGGTGGAACGCTGGGCCGACCGCCGCGCCGTGCGCACCGACATCGTCTATGCGCTGATCAACCGCATCGGCCTGCTGCCGCTGCTGGCCTTCGTGCTGCTGGCCGGGTTGCAGGCGCAGTGGGAAGCCTTCCTCACCGCGCAGGACCTGCTGCCGCCCACGCTGGAACAACTGGTGCCGGCGCTGCGGGAGCGTCCGGCGCTGGCCTTCCTGGCCTATGTGGTGGTGCTGGACTTCTTCGAATACTGGCGCCACCGGGCGCAGCATGGCTTCGGCTGGTGGTGGGCGCTGCATTCCATCCACCACGCCCAGCAGCAGATGACCTTCTGGACCGACGACCGCAACCACGTGCTGGACGACGTGCTGGCCGCGGCCTGGTTCGGTGCCATCGCGCTGCTGATCGGGGTGCCGCCGGGACAGTTCCCGCTCATCATCCTGCTGCTGCGGCTGGTGGAGAGCCTGAGCCACGCCAATGTCCGGCTCAGCTTCGGCTGGCTGGGGGAAAGGCTGCTGGTCTCGCCGCGCTTCCACCGGCTGCACCATGGCGAGCTTTCGGCCGGCGAGCATGGCGCCAACTACGCGGTGCTGCTGCCGGTGTGGGACTGGCTGTTCCGCACCGGGGACTGGCGGCGCGACCGCTTCCCCCCCACCGGAGACCCGGAAGCCCCGCCGGCGCTGGTGCGTGGCGGCTGGTTGCGCCAGCAGGGCGCCGGGCTGCGCCGCATGGTGGCGGCGTTGCGCGAACGTCACTGAATTTTAGTTAACCTCTCGCCTTTTCATGCGCTGGTCCGCAGAATGGGGCCTGAGCGAAGAATGAGGCTGGGGGCCGGTTGCCACCCGGCCACGGAGGGTACATGGCTGGGCTGTTGCGCGCTGTCGAACAATCACTGGCGGCGGACCGCAACCAGACGGAAGTAACGCCTGGTGGCTTCCTGTTCTCCCGCCGCTGGGCCAAGGGCCCGGGGCGCGAGATGTCCACCCTTACCCTGGTGGTGCCGGGCGAACAGGGCATTCCCAGCGCCCAGCATGGCGTCATCCTGGACGCCTGCCGCACCACCATGGCGCAGTACAAGCCCGACGAAGCCTTCCTGGTGGTGGAAAGCGGCAAGGGCATTTCCAACGTATTCCGCGCCCAGTTGGCCCGGGCCGGCTTCATCCTGAACGGGCCGATCGAGTTCTTCGACCGCTTCTACAAGGTGGAAACCCGCGTCGCCGGCCGTTCCCGCGACCCGTTGAAGGCGTTTGCCGCGGTCAACCGCCACCTGATCGAACAGCGCGTGCCGCAGGCGTTCGAGCCGGTGGGGCTGGATGGCCAGCCGCTGGAGGAAGCCGGCGCCGACGACCTGTTCAGCCTGCTGGACCAGGCGCTGGAGGACTTTCCCAGCGGCCCGCGCATCCACCTGGTGGTGGGCCAGGCCGGCGGTGGCAAGTCCATTTTGTTCAATGCGCTGTATGCCCGGCTGTTCGACCGCTTCCAGGTCTACAAGCGGCGCCACACCGCCGGGTTGTTCCCGCGGCCGGTGTTCTTCCTGCCGGAGGCGCTGCGCCGGTCCCGCCACTACAGCTTCGACCAGTTGATGGACGCGCTGTTCGAAACCGTGGGCGCCGAGCCGGTCAGCCGCGGCTTCATGGACTGGCTGCATGTGAACGGCCATGCGCTGCTGATGTTCGACGGCATGGACGAGTTCTTCGCCCGCCAGAGCGACCTGTTCGACGTGTTGAGCGAGAACCTGCTGGCGGTGGGCAGCCGCGCCCAGGTGGTGATCTGCGCCCGCGACAGCCTGCTGGGCACCAACCAGCGGCTGGTGGAATTCCTCACCCGGGTGCGTGAGCGCAAGGGGCCGGACGCGGTGCGCGCCTGGCGGTTGAAGCCGTGGGATGCCAGCGCCCGGCGCGGCCTGGCCTACCTGGAACTGGACCGCCGCATGCCCTCGGCCGATGAAGGCCAGGTGGCGCGGCAGGTGGAGGCGTTCGAGGCCGAGTTGGGCAAGTCCCCGGCGCTGGAACAACTGGCCGGCACGCCGTTCTATTGCAAGCTGCTGCTGGACGAGTTCGTGGACGGCGGCGGCAAGCCGTTGCCGGAAGACGACCTGGTGCTGCTGGACCGCGCGGTGATGGCGCTGCTGGAGCGCGAGCGCACCAAGCTGAGCGCCCGCGAGCAGGAGGCCGCGCTGGAGACCCAGCGCCCGGCCAGTGATTTGGATGAGGAACTGGCGTTCCCCTTCGACGATTTCCTCCAGGAAGACCAGATCCTGACCCTGGAGAAACTGCGTGACCGAGCCAGCATGGGCAAGATGACCCAGGACGCCGTGGGCAAGGCCAGCGCCTTCCGCAGTGAGTTGGGCATGCAGGGCATGATCGACCTGCTGGGCGCCGCCGCCCACGCCTTCCGCCGCAACCAGGCGCTGAAGGTGGCCGGCAGCGGGCTGGCGGTGGAGACGTTGCGCGGCCTGTTCGAGGCGCATCGCGGCACCGCCGAGATGAACGAGGATGAGCGCTTCCGCGCCATGCTCATCCTGCAGCAGGTGGCGTTCTTCACCCTGGGCCCGGAGCGGGACACGGTGGACTTCACCCATGAATTCCTGGCCGACTACCTGGCCGCCCGCCACGCCGCGCATATCCTGCGGGAAAACCCGGCCGCGATCGCCGAGGCGGTGGGCGACGTGCATGTGGCGGCGACGCCGGTGTTCGAGCGGACGCTGTCGCGCGAGTTCCAGGACGACCAGAACCTGGCCACGGCGGTGCTGGCCGCCGCCAACCAGGGCGAAGGCGAGGGCGAGGCGGCCGAGGCGATGGGCTTCATCCAGCGCATCGCCGGGCCGGCCATCCTGCCGCCGCCCCCACCGCCGCCGCCGCCGCAGGCCGCGGAACCGCCGCCCAAGCCGATCAGCCGGACCAAGAGCCTGTTCCGGCTGCTGATCGGCCGGCGCTGACGCGGCGACCCAGGCGCCGGCGCTACGCCGGCACCCCCAGCGCCAGCCCGGCGCTACGCCGGCACCACCAGCTTCAGCGCCAGCCCGGCCAGGGCGGCGACGCCCAGCGTCTTCACCACGCCCAGGTTCAGCCGAAACAGGCACACCGCCGCCAGCAGCGCCAGCAGCAGGGCGTGCATGTCCAGGCTGGCCGGCTCGGGCCATTCCAGCGCCAGCGGGGT
>CANBXZ010000124.1 GCA_947373495.1 Acetobacteraceae bacterium | reverse complement strand
TGCTCGCCCGAGGTGATGCCACCTCAGGCGAGCATGCGCTAATTCGCCGCCGCGCCGGTGCTGACCACCTCCTGCACCAGCGGCGCCAGGGCGGTTTCCTCGGCGTTCCAATAGGCGCGGACTTGGCCCGGGTTCATGAAGCGGATCGGCAGGCCCAGGTCGCGCATCTTCTGCTGGTGCTCGGCGCTGAGGATGGCGCGTTCCAGCCCACCGGCCAGCGCCGCCGCCACCGCCGGCGGCAAGCCGGCCGGGGCGATGAAGCCGCGGGCGGAACCGGTGACGATGGGCGTGCCCTGCGCCGTGGCGGTGGCGATGCCGGGCAGGTATTCGCTTTCCCGCGCGTCCAGCACCGCCAGGGTGCGGGCCTGGCCGCTGCGGCTCTGGCTCATGGCGGTGCCGGTGGCGACGAAGGCCACCTCGATCTCGCCCGACAGCAGCGCCACCAGCGCCGGGGCGCTGCCCTGGTAATGGATCTGGTTCACGCTCAAGCCATGCGCCTTTTGCAGCGCCAGGCTGGCCAGGTGTTCCCAACTGAGGATGCCGGGGTCAGAGACCCGCAGCGCGCCGGGCCGGGCGCGGGCCGTGGCCACCAGGTCCGCCAGGTTGCGCAGCGGGCTGTCGGCGCGGACGATGATGCTGCCCGGGTCGATCACATGCATCGCCAGCGGGGTGAAGCTGTCCCGGGTGAAGCCGGCCTTGCGCGACGGGTCCAGGTACAGGGTAATGGTCGAGGGCCACAGGCCATAGCACAGCGTGTAGCCATCCGGCCGGGCCTGGGCGGTCTGCCCCAGGCCGATCTGGCTGTTGGCGCCGGGGCGGTTGACGATGACCACCGCGGTCCCAAGCTCCTTCTCCAGCACCGGGGCCAGGGCGCGGGCGGAGATGTCGCTGCCGCCGCCGGGCGGGTAGGGCACGATCACCTGCACCGGGCGGCCGGCTTCCGGGAAGCCGGGCTGCGCCCGGGCCGGGGCGGCCAGCAGCGCCGGCAGCGCCAGCAGGGAACGGCGCCGCGCGGGCAGGCCGGCCAGCGGGGCAGGGCGCGGAACGCTGCGGACCATGTCGGGATACCTTGCCGATTGCGGCGGCAAGCATGCGCGGCGGCAAGGGCGCGGCACAAGGGGGCTGGGCGAAGGGGCGGGGTGCGCGCGCCGCGCGAGGGCTGTCTCAGTTATACCTACTAATAATGTATATCCCCTTGCCGAGGCCAGCAGAAAACATTAACTAAGCGATAGTTCCATTTTTCCGAACACGTCGCACGAGTTCGGCATCGTCTTACTCTTCACCCAATCGGGGGGTGGGGAGCGTGGGGGCCCCGGCATGGCGCCGTGGCGACCACTTTCAGGAGGGAGGTTTCCACCATGGCAACCGACTATGTTTCGGATGAGCTGCCGCGTCCTCGCGTTGCAGGCACTGCTGCTGCGCCGCGCAAGATCCGCCTGGCCAAGCCGGAGGAAGGCGAGGCACGGGGTGAAGTGTTCCACCTGATCCGTGCCATGTTCATCGTTGTGGGCCTCACCGCCTTCATCGGTTGGGCGGTTTCCTGAACCAGGTTGGTTGAGGGGCGCTTGGCACGCTGCCGCCCGGCACCTGGCCGGGGCGGTGCGGCCCTGCGACCTTGGCTTGGTTTCAACTGGCGACTTGCGCCATGATGAACAGCCGACGGAACGGCAGCAGCACCGTGCCATCCGCCTGGGCCGGGTAGTGTGGCCGCAGGGCCTGCGCATAGGCGGCCATAAACCCACTGCGCCGATCTTCCGGCAAGGCGTCCAGGTAGGGGCGCAGGCTGGTGCCCAACGCCCATTGCGCCACCGGGTCCGGCCCCTTCAGCACATGCACATATTCGGTCAGCCATAGCTCCAGCGTGGCCACGCGCGGCCGCAGCAGGGCGTAATAGTCGGCCGGCGCCAGAATGGCCAGGGAACTGCGCACCCCCGCCAGCCAGGGGGCGAAGCGGCTGTCGCTGGCCAGGGCTTCCTGCATCGCCCGCACCGGGGCGGCATGCATCGCCGGCATCTGCACCGCCAGCACGCCCCCAGGCGCCAGGCAGCCCAGCAACCGCGGGAACAGCGTGGCGTGGTCGCCCAGCCAATGCAGCGCGGCGTTGCTGAACAGCACATCCACCGGGGCTTCGGGCTGCCAGGTGGCGATATCGCCCTGCTGGGTGGCAAAGCCCCCCGCCGCGGCCTTGGCCAGCATGGCGGCGGAGCCATCCACACCCTGCACCGTGGCGCCGGGGAAGCGCGCCGCCAGCACCGGCAGCGCATTGCCGGCACCGCAGCCCAGGTCCACCACGCGCTTCGGGGCGGCGTGGGGAAGGCGCGCCGCCAGGTCCAGCGCCGGGCGCAGCCTTTCGTCGCTGAACTTCAGGTACTGGTCCGGGTCCCAGGTTGCCATGGCTGTTGTCCTCCGCCTGCCGGCGAGATAGCCGAAGCGGCGGGGCCCGGCTACTCGGCGGCCCCGGGGTGGCGGTCCGCCGGCGATGGAGGGCACCAAGGTCCGCCCTGAATGCCCCCGGCCTGACCTGCCCGCCGCTACAGGTAGCGCTGAATGTCCAGCGTGCTGTCGTGGCCCAGGCTGTCGAAGTGCTGCGCCAGGAACTTGTCGGCAGCCTCGCGGCCATATTGCCGCAGCGTCTGCAGGAAGTCCCAACTGCCATTGAACTTGGTGCTGAGCTTGAACTTCCGCATCCGCTCCTCATCCTCGATGGCGTGCAGGAACATGCGGCGGTAGCGCGGCTGTTCCAGCCGGCCGCTGTCCAGCAGGCGCTGGACGAAGTCGATCGCGCGCATCTCCGCCATCAGGCTGGCGTTGAAGCTGATCTCGTTCAGCCGGTTCATGATATCGGCCGTGGTCTTCGGCACTTCCTGCCGTTCCATCGGGTTGATCTGCACCAGCACGATGTCGGGCGCGCCGCGTTCGTAATACAGCGGCCAGATCGCGGGGTTGCCGACATAGCCGCCATCCCAGTAGCTCTCGCCGTCGATCTCCACCGCCTTGAACACGTTGGGCAGGCAGGCGCTGGCCAGCACCACGTCGGGGCTGATCTCGGCCCGGGTGAACACCCGCGGCTTGCCGGTGCGGACATTGGTGGCGGAGACGAACAGCCGGATGGCCTTGGGGTCGGCGCGCAGGGTTTCCCAGTCCAGGAACTCCTCCACCACCTGGCGCAGCGGGTTGAACTCGCTGTTGAACGGGTTGGCCTGGTAGGGCGACACCAGGCGGGAGATGGCGTCGAAGGCGTTGTAGGCGAAGCTGTAGGTCAGGTCGTGGCCCCACAGCATGCGTTCCAGCGGGGTGTTCTGCAGCGGGCTGAGCGCGTGGCCGCCGGCGATCTGCCGCCAGAACCGTTCCAGCAGGGAAATCGCCCCGGCGCGGCCACCCTGGGCCAGGCCCTGGACGAACATCGCCGCGTTCATGGCGCCGGCGGAGGTGCCGGAGACGCCATCGAATTCCAGCCGCTCATCTTCCAGCAGGCGTTCCAGCGCGCCCCAGGTGAAGGCGCCATGGGTGCCGCCGCCCTGCAGGGCCAGGTTGATGCGCCGGGTTTCGCTGCGAGCCACCGCCGGGCGCGCCGGGGCGCGGTCGGCCAGCGGTGGCTTTTCCACCGGCGTGCCCTTCAGGTACTGGTCATCCATCAGGCGGCGGTCCAGCCGCCATCGACGGAAAATGCGCTGCCGTTCATCGCGCCGGAATTCGGGCCGCAGAGCCACAGCGCCATCTGCGCCACGTCGGCCACTTCCACCCACTTCTTGCTGGGCTGGTGTTCCAGCAGGTGGTCCTTCAGCGCCACTTCCTCCGAAACGCCGAACTTGGCGGCCAGCGGCGGGATCTGCGCTTCCGCCAGCGGGGTGCGGACGAAGCCGGGGCAGATGGCGTTGCAGGTGATGTTGGTCTGCGCAATCTCCAGCGCCACGGTCTTGCTCAGCCCCACCACCGCGTGCTTGGCCGCCACATAGGCCGACTTGTACGGCGAGGCGATGAGCCCGTGCGCCGAGGCGATGTTGATGATGCGCCCCCAGCCGCGCGCCTTCATGCCCGGCAGCGCCGCCTTGATGGCGTGGTAGTTGGAGGTGAAGTTGATGGCGATGATGGCGTCGAACCTGTCCTCGGGGAACTCGTCGATCGGCGCGACGAACTGGATGCCGGCGTTGTTCACCAGGATATCCACCTTGCCCAGCTCGGCCTCGGCCTGCTGCACCATCTGGCGCACCTGTTCGGGCTTGGAGAGGTCGGCCGCGGAATAGGGCGCCTCGCCGCCACCCATGGCGGCACCCACCTCGGCGCGGGCGCGGGCGATCTCCTCGGGCTTGCCGAAGCCGTTCAGCATCACCTTGGCGCCGGCCTGGGCGTAGAACATGGCAATGCCCAGCCCGATGCCGCTGGTGCTGCCGGTGACCAGCGCGGTGCGGCCCTCAAGAACACGTTCCATAATTGCACCTGTCTTTCGCATGTGCAGCATGAATAGCGCAGGGCGAGGCAAGTTGCATCACCAGCGTCCAAGGTTGCCGCTTGTTAAGGCCCGGGGCCGAGCGGGCCCCTCGCCGGCCCGGCAGCGCCCCTGGTAGCGACCCGCTGCCTATGGCAGCCAGCGCAGCGCCCGCACCAGCCCCTTGCTGAAGCCACCGAACAGCTTGGGCGTGTAGTAGCTGCCCGCCGCCCGCTTCAGCGCCTCGGCCAGGGTAGGGTAGGGCACCACCAGCCCGGCCAGGGCGGCAAGTGGCAGCTTGCGGCCCAGCATCAGGCCCAGCACGCCCGCCATCTCCCCGGCGTGCGGCGCGGTGATGCCGCCGCCCAGCAGCCGGCCCCTGGCGTCCAGCACCAGCCGGGCCAGGCCCTCGGTGCGGCCTTCGCTGATGGCGCGGTCGTTTTCCGCCAAGTGCCAGTCCAGCACCTGCGGGGAGTGCCCGGCGGCCCTGGCCTCGGCTTCGGTCAGGCCCACCTGGCACAGCTCCGGGTCGGTGTAGGTCACCCGGGGCAGGGCGGCGTAGTCCACCCGGCCGGGCAGGCGGAACAGCATGTTGCGCACCAATACCCCGGCGTGCTGGCTGGCCACATGGGTGAAGGCGCGCGGCCCTACCCCCGCGATGTCGGCGATATCCCCCACCGCCCAGACCCGGCGATTGCTGGTGCTGCGCAGGTTGGCGGCCACGCTGATGCCGCGCGGCGTATGCGCCACCTGGCCGGCCACCAGGTCCAGCCCCGCCAGCCGCGGCGCCCGGCCCACCGCCAGCAGCAGGTGGGTGCCGGCCACGCGCTCGCCATCCTCCAGCACCGCCACCACGCCGCGTTCGGCCTTGGGGCGGTCGGGGTCCAGCGCCTCGATTCGCGCCACCTTCACGCCCTCGCGGAACATCACCCCCTCCGCGGCCAGGGCGGCGCGTACCGGGGCCACCAGGGCCGCATCCTCCCGCGCCGCCACCCGGGGGGCGGCTTCCAGCACCGTCACCAGGCAGCCCAGCCGGGCATGCGCCTGGGCCATTTCCAGCCCGATCGGCCCGCCACCCAGAATGAGCAGGTGGCCCGGCGGCTCCTCCAGCTCGAACAGGTTCTCATTGGTCAGCCAGGGCACCGCCTCCAGCCCCGGCAACTCCGGCACCACCGCGGCGCTGCCGGCGGCGATGACGCAGCGGCGGAAGCTCACCCGGCGGCCGCCGGCCTCGATCTCGTCCGGGGCGGTGAAGTGGGCGCTGGCCTCCACCACCTCCACCCCCAGGCCGGTGAAGCGCGCCACGCTGTCCATCGGGGCGATGCGGGCGATGGCGCCGTGGACATGGGCCCGCACCGCGGCCCAGTCGATCTCGGGCGGCGGCAGGCGGATGCCGTACTGGCCGGCGCGGCGCGCCTCGGCGGCGGCATGGGCGGCGGCCAGCAGCGCCTTGCTGGGCACGCAGCCGTAGTTCAGGCAGTCGCCGCCCATCTGGCCGCGTTCCACCAGCAGCACCTTCAGCCCCAGCTGCGCGGCCACGGCGGCCACGGAAAGCCCGGCCGCCCCGGCGCCGATGATGGCGATGTCCACGTCAGCCATGGGTGGTCTTCCTTCCGCGCCACCAGGCGCCCAGCAGGGATAGCGCCGCCAGGCCCAGCAGCGGCAGCAGGATCTGCGGCGAGAACATCACCTTCAGGTCGGGCCGGCCGCCGCTGGCGAACACCGCCCCCAGCCCGGCGCCGATGCCGCAGAACACCGCGCTGCCGGGGATGATGCCGAGCAGCGTGGCCAGGGCGAAGGGCGTGAAGCGCATGCCGGCCAGCGCCGGGGCCAGGTTGGCCAGCCAGAACGGCACCACCGGCAGCAGCCGCAGCGACAGCAGGTACCAGAATCCGCCCGACTCCAACCCCTGGCGCACCTTGGCCAGCAGCGGCCCGGCCTTGCGGGCCAGCGGCTCGGCCAGGGCATGGCGGGCGGCGAGGAACAGCAGGCAGGCCCCGGCGGTGGCGCCCAGCACCACCAGCAGCGTGCCCAGCCACGGGCCGAACAGGAAGCCGCCGCCCAGCGTCAGCCACACCGCGACGGGCAGCGAAAACGCCACCACCGCGGCATAAAGCGCCATGAATCCAAGGCCGGAGGCCAACGGGCGGGCGGCCACGGCTTCGGCCAGCCAGGCCCGGTTGGCGGCCAGCGCATCCCACGAAAGCCATTGCGTCGCCCCGCTGGCCCAGGCCAGGGCCAACCCTGCCAGCAGCAGGGCCAGGGGCCAGAATCGCTTCATGCCATCCACTCCGAGTCTCGATGCACAGGCTTCGCCAGGGCACGGGAAGTGTTACTGCCACCAGGCGCGGTTGACGGGCAGCCTTACCTCTCCCTATACGTGCCGCCCTTCGCCGGAGGCCGAAAAGCCTTCCGGCCCGCTGCGCATGCCGCGTTGCCAGACTGGAGACTGACCGTGAAGCGTACCTACCAGCCGTCCAAGCTTGTCCGTAAGCGTCGGCATGGCTTCCGCACCCGCATGGAAACCGTTGGCGGCCGCAAGGTGCTGGCCAACCGCCGTTCCAAGGGCCGCAAGAAGCTTTCCGCCTAAAGCCAGCCTCGCCGAGCGCCAGCCATGACGGCCTTGCCGCCCCGGCTGACGCGGCGTGCGGAATTCCTCCGGGCTGCCGCGCGCGGCCGCAAGGCCGCCAGGCCCGGATTGGTGCTGCAGGCCCTGGCTCAACCAGGCGCCCCGCTTCGGGTTGGCTTCACCGCCACGAAGAAGATCGGCGGCGCGGTGGTGCGCAACCGCTGCAAAAGGCGGCTGCGCGCGGCCATTCAGCTGGCGGTGGGCGAACAGCCCATGGCTGGCTATGACCTGGTGCTGATTGCCCGGGACGCCACCGCAACCCGGCCCTGGGACCAGTTGCTGGGCGACCTGCGCGGTGCCCTGAAGCAGGCCGGCGTTACCCCGTGAACCCGGTGCAGCACGCGTTGCGCGGGGGCATCATCGCCTACCAATGGACGCTGCGGCCCTTCCTGGGCAGCCATTGCCGCTTCCACCCCCATTGCAGTGCCTATGCGCTGGAGGCCATATCCCGCCACGGCGCCGCGCGCGGCAGTTGGCTGGCGGCCCGGCGGATCCTTCGCTGCAACCCCTGGCACCCCGGTGGCTACGACCCCGTGCCCGACCAACCCGATAAAGGCTGACCTTTCCCCATGGACCAGAAGCGGCTTCTGCTGGCGATCGTGGCATCGGTGGGCATCCTGCTTGCCTTCCAGATGCTGAACCCCAAGCCGCCGACGCCCCCGGCCACGCAGCAGCAGGCCCAGGTGCAGGCCCCCGCCGCCGCCGGCGCCGCCCTGGCCACGCCGGGCGTCGCCACCGAGGCCACCGCCGCCGCGGCGCGCGCCCCGGCGCAGCGCCTGCGGATCGAAGGGCCGCGGGTTGAGGGCAGCCTGTCCCTGCGTGGCGCCATGCTGGACGACCTGGTGCTGCGGAACTACCACGTGACCACGGACCGTGCCTCCCCGCTGGTGCGCATGCTGCACCAGCGCGACAGCGCCACGCCGTACTATGCCCAGTGGGGCTTTTCCGCCGCCGGCACCACCCGCGTGCCCGGCCCCGACACCGACTGGACCGCCAGCGGCCCGCTGTTGAGCCCGGCCACGCCGGTGACGCTGAGCTGGGACAATGGCCAGGGCCTGGCGTTCGAGATTGCGTTGTCGCTGGACGACAACTTCATGGTCACCGCCGAGCAGCGCGTGCGCAACAGCGGCGGCGAGGCGGTGCAGGTGCAGCCCTGGGCCCGGGTGCGGCGCGAGACCACGCCGCCGACCGAGGGCTTCTACATCCTGCATGAAGGCTTCGTCGGCGTGCTGGACGGCCGCCTGCGGGAGCTGACCTACAAGGACGCGAAGGAGGAGGGCGGCAAGCGTGCCGGCGTTGCCTTCACCCAGGAAACCGGCGGCGGCTGGGCCGGCTTCACCGACAAGTACTGGCTGGGCGCGCTGGCCGCGGTTGATGCCAGCCAGCGGCTGGCCGCCACCTACCGCCACAACACCGCCAATGGCGTGGACGCCTGGCAGGTGGACTTCGCCCCCCCGGCGGCGCTGAGCGTGGCCCCCGGCGCCACTGCCGCCCTGGCGCTGCGGCTGTTCGCCGGCGCCAAGGAAGTGGCCACGCTGGACCATTACCGCGACACGCTGGGCATTCCGGACTTCGAGAAGGCGATCGACTTCGGCTGGTTCTACTTCCTGACCAAGCCGTTCTTCCACGCCCTGGCCTGGCTGTTCCACCTGGTGGGCAACTTCGGCGTGGCGATCCTGATCTTCACCCTGTTCCTGAAGGCGCTGTTCTTCCCGCTGGCGAACAAGGCCTACAAGTCCATGGCCCGCATGAAGGTGCTGGGCCCGAAGATGACCGAGATCAAGGAGCGCTATAAGGACGACCCGTCCAAGGCGCAGACCGAGATGATGGCGCTGTACCGGACGGAAAAGATCAATCCGGCCAGCGGCTGCCTGCCCATCCTCATCCAGATCCCGGTGTTCTTCGCGCTGTACAAGGTGTTGTTCGTCACCATCGAGATGCGGCACGCGCCGTTCTTCGGCTGGATCCACGACCTTTCGGCGCCCGACCCGACCAACCTGTTCAACCTGTTCGGGGTCATTCCGTTCGACCCGGCGGTCTATTCCAGCTACCTGCACATGCCGGCCTGGGCCCTGCTGATGGGCATCACCATGTTCCTGCAGCAGAAGCTGAACCCGCAGCCGCCGGACCCGGTGCAGGCCAAGGTCTTCGCCTGGATGCCGATCATCTTCACCTTCATGCTGGCCAGCATGCCGGCGGGCCTGGTGATCTACTGGTCCTGGAACAACCTGCTCTCCATCGCCCAGCAGTATTTCATCATGCAGCAGGACGCCACGGCAGCCGCGGAAGCCAAGGCGCGGCGGCAGCAGATGTTCGCCTCGCTGCGGCGGTTGCCCGGCATGGGCAAGAAGGGCTGAGATGATGGAACTCCCCCCTGGGGGTCTGTCCGAGGCGAAGGACGAGGCAACCCGCGCCGCGCTGATCGAGCACGGCCGGCTGCTGTTCACCAAGCCGTGCAACTTCTTCTTCGCCGCGCAGAAGCTGGAGCAACTGCCGGAGGCGAACCTGCCGGAGGTGGCGTTCTGCGGCCGGTCCAACGTGGGCAAGTCGTCGCTCATCAACGCGCTGTGCAACCAGAAGGCGCTGGCCCGGGTCTCCAACACCCAGGGCCGCACCAAGCAGCTCAACTTCTTCGAGCTGGGCGAACGCCTGGTGCTGGTGGACATGCCCGGCTACGGCTACGCCCAGGCGGCCAAGAGCGTGAAGGAGGACTGGCAGGGGTTGATGTTCAACTACCTGCGCGGCCGCCCGACGCTGCGCCGGGTGATCCTGCTGATGGATGCGCGGATCGAGACCAAGCCGGCCGACATCATGGCGATGCGGCTGCTGAACGAAGCCGCCGTCAGCTTCCAGATCGTGCTGACCAAGTCGGATGACGCCAAGCCGTGGTGGCTGCAGAAGCGCCACGAGGAAGTGCAGAAGCTGGCCCGCAAGCACACCGCCGGCCATCCGCTGGTGCTGGTGACCAGCAGCGAGGAAAAGACCGGGCTGGACGAAGTGCGGGCCGAGATCGCCATTCTGGCCAACCCGCCCATGCCGGGGCTAATTCATAACGTATAATCATTGACTTTCATTGCGCGGGGCGACCTAATACCGCCACCCCAAGCGAGTCGCCAGCCATGCCCTTGCGCGCAATTGTCAGCCTTGCCGATGCCAGCCACGGTGCCGAGCCCTGGATTACCGATGGCACCGCGGCCGGCAGTTTCCTGCTGACCGACCTGCTGGCCGGCACTGGCGGGTCGGACCCGTTCAGTTTCCTGGCGCTGGGCCGTTCGATGCTGTTCACCGCCACGGCGACGACCGGCGGGGCCCATGGGCTGTGGCGGATGGGCCCTGGCGGCCAGGTGACGGCGTTGGTGGCGGGCCAGGCCGGGGTGTTCGACCGGGTCGATTGGCTGGGCGAGATCGGCGACACCGCGCTGTTCTGGACCAATCTGGCGCATCCGGGCCAAGGCTCGACCAGTGGCGACCTCTACGCCACGGATGGCACCACGGCCGGGACCCGGCTGCTGCACCATTTCACCTGGAACGGCTTCTCGCTGCCCAGCGCCGGCATTGCCGGCAACGACCAGCTCTATTTCATCGGTGGTGACCCCGACCATGGCAATGAGCTGTGGTCCACCGACGGCACGGTGGAAGGCACCACCCTGGTGGCCGACACCAACCTGGGCAGCGCCGATACCCTGGCGGTGGGCTTCACCCTGATCGGCGGGGTGCCCTACTACCTGCAGAAGCAGGGCAGCACGACCAGCCTGCTGAACACGCTCTCCGGCGTGGTGAAGACCATCAGCACCCTGGCCGCCGCAAGCCCCGGCGAATTCCTGGGCTTTGCCGGCAGCCAGGCGCTGTTCAGCATGCAGAGCACCGCCAGCGGCCTGACGCTGTGGACCACCGATGGCCTGGACGCCGGCACGGTCGCGGTGCGGAATTTCGGCGCCGGGACCGAGCTTGCGGCCGAATTGGCGGCCGGGTTGAACGGCCACCACGAACTGGTCGTGCGCACCGGCACCGGCTACGACCTGTGGGACACCGACGGCACCGACGCCGGCACGGTGCAGTTGGCGCACCTGTTCGATATCGGCCTGGGCACCAATTACGTCGACCCCTCGGCCGCGGTGCTGGGCGGCAAGCTGTATTTCGGCACCACCTCCGCGGCCGGCAGCGTGCTGTGGGTCAGCGACGGCACCGCTGGTGGCACCCATGCGCTGAAGACCCTGGCCGCCGATGGCAAGCCGGTGCTGGAAAGCTTCCACACCGTGGGTGACCACGT
>CANBXZ010000123.1 GCA_947373495.1 Acetobacteraceae bacterium | reverse complement strand
GTCCTGCCCCGGCACCGCCACCACATGGGCGCGGATCAGGGCACGGGTGCTCAGCCAAAGCGGCAGGGCCGCCACCAGCCCGGCATCGCCGGTGCGCGCGACATAGCGGTTCAGCACCTGGTTGGCCGCGGCCCGGCCCATCGTCATCGCCAGGTCGACCAGCACGAAGGCCAGGTCGTAGCCGGTATCGGTGATGGCCAGGTCCTCGCTGAACTCCAGCGCGTCGAACGGCGTCGGCACCCCCTGCCACAGGCACAGGTTGCCCAGGTGCAGGTCGCCATGGCAGCGGCGCACGCAGCCGGCGGCGGCGCGGGCCGCCAGCACCGGCGCCAGCCGCTCCAGCCAGGCGAAGGCCCGGGACGCCCAGGCCGCGGCATCGGGCACCCCGGCATGCTCGGCGGCCCGCAGGTTGCCCTCCAGCACCCGGCGCATCGCCGCCGGGGCATCCACGCCGGCCACCGGCGGCAGCCCGGCATGCATCGCGGCCACCCGGTCGGCCAGTTGGTCGAGCAGCGCCGGGGTCAGGGCGCCGCGCGCGGCCATGGCGTTGAGGAAATCCGCCGCGGGCACCGGAGCCATGCGCAGCACCCAGTCCACCACCTCGCCCGCGCCGCCCAGCGCCAGGGCGCCCGTGGCATCGCGCGTCACCGGCAGCACCTGGCGATACAGCCCGGGGGCAAAGCCCTGGTTCAGTTCGAATTCCCGGCGGATGAAGTGTTCCCGCGCCGCCAGGGTGGAAAAGTCGAGGAAGCCAAGCGCCACCGCCTGCTTCAGCTTGAACACATCCCGCGCGCCGACGAACACGGCGGAGATATGGGTCTCGATCGGCGCCGCGCCGGTCAGCCGGCCCAGCAGGGCCGCCACCGGCGCCTGCTGGGCGGGAATGCTCACGGGTACAGCGTCTCGGTCCGCCAGCCCGCGCCTTCCCGCAGGAACACGCTGCGGTCGTGCAGGCGGAACGGCATGTCCTGCCAGAACTCGATGCGTTCCGGCAGCACCCGGAAGCCGGACCAGAAGGCCGGGCGCGGGATGTCGCCCAGGCCGAACTTCACGGTGAACTCCGCCACCCGCTTTTCCAGCGCGAAGCGGCCTTCCAGCTTGCGGGACTGCTGGCTGGCCCAGGCGCCGATGCGGCTGGTGCGGTGCCGGCTGGCGTAATAGGCGTCGGCCTCGGCCGCGCTCACCGCCTCCACCGGGCCTTCCACCCGCACGCTGCGGTGCAGGCTTTTCCAGTGGAAGCACAGCGCGGCCTGCGGGTTGGCGGCCAACTCGCCACCCTTGCGGCTTTCCAGGTTGGTGTAGAACACGAAGCCGCGCGGATCGACGCCCTTCAGCAGCACCATGCGGGCGCTGGGCCGGCCATCCGGCGTGCTGGTGGCCAGGCAGACCGCGTTGGGGTCGTTCGGTTCGGTTTTCGTCGCTTCCGCCATCCAGGCCTCGAAGCGGGCAAACGGGTCGGCAGCGGTCATGGCGGCGGTCTCCTGGCGGCTTGGCCCCGGGGGGCGAGATGGTCGTCCCCCTTGCCCGGCGGGCGGGGGTGTGCCACCACGGCCTCGCCTCCGCAACCAGCCGGATAAGCCCAGCATGCCTGAAGAATCGACTCTTGTAGATCTGCCCACGGGCACGCTGATGAAGGGCAAGCGCGGCCTCATCATGGGCGTTGCGAACGACCGTTCGCTGGCCTGGGGCATTGCCCGCGCCGTGGCCGCCCAGGGCGGCGAGATAGCCTTCAGCTACCAGGGCGAGGCGCTGGAAAAGCGCGTGCGCCCGCTGGCCGAGAGCATCGGCGCCAGCCTGGTGCTGCCCTGCGACGTGACCGACGACGCCAGCATCGACACCACCTTCGCCACGCTGGAGAAGGCATGGGGCCAGATCGACTTCGTGGTGCATGCCATCGGCTACGCCAACAAGGACTACCTGCGCGGCCGCTACCTGGATACGCCGCGGGACGTGTTCCTGCAGGCGCTGGACATCAGCTGCTATTCCTTCGCCGCCGTGGCCCGCCGGGCCGCCGCGCTGATGAAGAACGGCGGCAGCCTGCTGACGCTGACCTACCTGGGCGCCGAACGTGTCACCCCGCATTACAATGTGATGGGCGTGGCCAAGGCGGCGCTGGAAGCCAGCGTGCGCTACATGGCGGTGGATGTCGGCAACCAGGGCATCCGGGTCAACGCCATCTCGGCCGGGCCGATCAAGACCCTGGCCGCCAGCGGCATCGGCGACTTCCGCTACATCCTGAAGTGGAACCAGTTGAACGCCCCGCTGAAGCGCAATGTCAGCATCGAGGAAGTCGGCGGCTCCGGCCTGTACCTGCTGAGCGACCTGAGCGCCGGCGTGACCGGCGAGGTGCACCACGTCGACAGCGGCTACCACATCGTCGGCATGAAGGCGGTGGACGCGCCGGATATCAGCACCGTCTAGCCGATGTCCCACAACAGCTTCGGCCACCTGTTCCGCCTGACCACCTGGGGCGAGAGCCACGGCCCCGCCATCGGCGGGGTGGTGGATGGCTGCCCGCCACGCATCGCGCTGACCGAAGCCGATATCCAGCCCTGGCTGGACAAGCGCCGGCCCGGCTCCTCCAAATTCGTCACCCAGCGCCAGGAAGCCGACCAGGTCCGCATCCTGTCGGGCGTGTTCGAGGGCATGACCACCGGCACCCCGATCGCGCTGCACATCGACAACACCGACCAGCGCAGCCGCGACTACGGCGAGATCAAGGACCGCTATCGCCCCGGCCATGCCGACCTGGCGTATGACCTGAAATACGGCATTCGCGACTATCGCGGCGGCGGCCGCAGCAGCGCGCGGGAAACCGCGCTGCGCGTGGCCGCCGGCGCCGTGGCGCGCAAGGTGCTGGGCGCCGGCGTGCGGGTGCGTGGCGCCATGGTGCAGATGGGCGCCGACCGAATCGACCCCGCCGCCTGGGACTGGGCGGCGCTGGAGGAGAACCAGTTCTTCTGCCCCGACCGCGCCGCCGCCGTGCGCTGGGAGGAGCAATTGCTGGCCATCCGCAAGTCCGGCTCCTCCGTGGGCGCCGTGATCGAACTGGTGGCCGATGGCCTGCCGCCCGGCCTCGGCGCGCCGATCTATGGCAAGCTGGACGCCGATATCGCCAGCGCGCTGATGAGCATCAACGCGGTCAAGGGCGTGGAGATCGGCGAGGGCTTCGCCGCCGCGGCGCTGACCGGCGAGCAGAATGCCGACGAGATGCGCATGCTGCCCGATGGCCAGGTGCGCTTCCTGTCCAACCATGCCGGCGGCATTCTGGGCGGCATCTCCACCGGCCAGCCGGTGGTGGCGCGCTTCGCGGTCAAGCCGACCAGCAGCATCCTCACCCCGCGGCAGTCGGTGGACCGCTTCGGCGCCGAGGTGGACCTGCTGACCAAGGGCCGCCACGACCCCTGCGTGGGGATTCGCGCCGTGCCGGTGGGCGAGGCCATGCTGGCCCTGGTGCTGGCCGACCACCTGCTGCGCCACCGCGCGCAGAACCCGGACGCCCCCAGCCAGGCCCGCCTGCCGCGCAACTGAGCCGGTTTGCCGCCCATTGCCCATGCCTTGCCCGCAATTCGGGCCGGGCGGCCCCGGGCCGCTCAGGCTGGCGCTTGACGACCGACCAATATCCGAGTGTACAGGTTGGTCGTTGTAGCCAACAGGCTTTCGCCATGTCGTTCGCCGATGCTCCCCCTGCCCGGTTCCTGCCGACGAATGCCTTCGTCAGCCTTTGCGGCGGTGCCCGGTGGGCGCGGCGGCTGGCCGACCTGGCCCGGCGCACCCAGGAAAACTCGCTGCAATCGCGCGCGGCGCAGCATCGGCACGCGCTGGAACTGGCGCTGGCGCGGCTGGCCGGGCCGCGCGGCGCCGGCCGCAGCAGCAGCCCGGCGGAACAGCGCGTGGCCGGCTTTGCCCAGCAGGCGGTGCGGCTGGCGGCCAGCCTGCCCACCGCCCCGCGCGCCCGGCTGCGCGACCGGCTGATGGCCGGGCTGACCGGCGACGCCACGCTGATCCCGCTGTTCCACCTGCTGCGCACCGCCGCCACGCTGGAAGCCCAGGGCTTCGAGGTGGCCTTCACCGGCCTGCTGGAGGATACCCCGCACGACCTGCTGGTGCGGCGCGGCGGGGTGGCGGCCGAGGTCGCCTGCGAAACCCTCTCGGCCGAGGATGGCCGCCAGGTGCATCGTGGCGACTGGTTCGCCCTGGTGGATGCGATCAACCCGGAACTGCAAACCTGGCTGGCGGCGCATCCTGGCCGCTACCTGCTGAAGGTGACGCTGCCCGAGGGCCTGGCCGGGCAGGACCAGGCCGCCGAGTTGCAAAGCCGCATCAGCACCCTGCTGGCCGAGGAACGTCGCCAGGACAGTTGCGCCCAGGCGGTGCTGAAGCTGGACCCGCTGGTGCTGGCCGGCGCCCAGGCCGCCGGCACCGCCCTGCCGGCTCGGCTGCGCGCTGCCTTCGGCCCGGAAGCGCACCTGGCCGTTACCGCCAATGCCGGCAGCGTCTTCGTCATGGCCGCCCGCGCCGGGCGGGAGAATGAAATTGCCGATGCCGTGGTGCGCCGCGCCGCGCTGGCGGCGGAAACCCGGCTTTCCGGCCAGCGCCCCGGCATTCTGGCGATGTTCATCGAGGATCTGGAACGCGCGGAATGGCGCGGCCTGCGGGAAAGCCTGGAGCTGGAAGGCGTGGTGCGCCGCTTCCTGACCACCCCGGCCGCCCGCCCGGTGGTGGCGGTTTCCTGCGCCACCCGATTCGAGATGCTGGGCGCCGCGCCGCCGGACGCGGTGGCCGAGGGTGAGCTGCGCTTCCGCAACCCCGCCCACCCGGCGGCGAAGCAGGCCGAGCTGGCACCGGCGGTGCTCTCCTCGATGTGAGCGGCAGGCGTGGTGGAGTCGGCGGCAACCGGCTGGATTTCGCCACGTTCTTGGCCCCGAATGCTCACCGTTGCCGTTGGGGCAGCGCGGGCGAAAGGGATGCCCCGACATGACCGAACGTGAATTCCAGGCCAAGCTGGCGGAACTCGACCAGTTGCTGAACGACCCGGAGGTGCGCATGGACCCCGACCGGATCTGGACCCTGCTGGCCGAGATCAGCGCCCAGGACATGCACCAGCCGGCGGGGTAGCCGGCCTGGCTTCAGGCCCGGGTCGCGGCGATGAGGAACTCGCGGTTGCCCTCCGGCCCCAGGATCGGGCTGGCTTCCACGCCCAGCACGGTCCAGCCCGGCAGTTCCGCCCACCAGCGGCGCATCTTCTCACACACCTGGCGATGCACATTGGCGTCCCGCACCACACCGCCCTTGGCGATGGCGGGCCCCACCTCGAATTGCGGCTTGATCAGCGCCACCGCCCAGGCGCCCGGGGCGCAGAGCTTCAGCGGAAAATCCAGCACCATCTGCATGCCGATGAAGCTGGCATCGCAGACCAGGGCACCCACCGGCTCCGGCACCGTGGTGGCGTCCAGGTAGCGGGCGTTGACCTTTTCCTTCACCACCACGCGCGGGTCGTTGCGCAGCTTCCAGGCCAGTTGGCCGTGGCCGACATCCACCGCATAGACCTTGGTGGCGCCCTCATGCAGCAGCACGTCGGTGAAGCCGCCGGTGGAAGCGCCGACGTCGAGGCAGATGCGCCCGGCCGGCTTCAGGCCGAAATGCGCCAGCCCATGCGACAGCTTCACCCCGCCGCGGGAAACCCAGGGGTGGTCCTGGCCGCGCACTTCCAGCGGGGTGTCGAGCGCGATGGAGGTGCCCGCCTTGTCCATGCGCTGCTCACCGGAAAACACCTTCCCGGCCAGGATCAGCGCCTGGGCGCGGGTGCGGCTTTCCGCCAGCCCGCGGTCAACCAGCATCTGGTCGACCCGTTGCTTCGCCATCGGCCGGCCTAGGCCCGGGCGGGCTGGGCCAGCGCGTCCACCCCAAGCGCCCGCAGCGCCGTCTCGACGATGTGCTGGGCGTTCAGGCGGGCCTCATCGTACTGCTTGCGCGGGTTCTCGTGGTCGATATAGCTGTCCGGCAGGCACATCGGGCGGAACTTCAGCCCGCCATCCAGCAGGCCGCGCCAGGCCAGGTGATGCGCCACGAAGCTGCCATAGCCGCCCACCGAGCCTTCCTCGATGGTGATGAGCACCTGGTGCTCGCGCGCCAGGCGTTCGGTCAGGGCCACGTCCAGCGGCTTGGCGAAGCGGGCATCGGCGACGGTGGTGGACAGCCCGCGGGCTTCCAGCGCCTCGGCCGCCTTCAGCGCCTCGGCCAGCCGGGTGCCGTAGGACAGGATGGCGACCTTGGTGCCTTCCTTGACGACGCGCCCCTTGCCGATCTCCAGCACGCTGCCGCGCGGCGGCAGGGCCAGGCCCAAGCCCTCGCCCCGCGGGTAGCGGAAGCCGATCGGCCCTTCGTCATAGGCCGCCGCGGTGGCGACCATGTGCATCAGTTCCAGCTCATCCGCCGCCGCGCACAGCACCATGTTGGGCAGGCAGCCCAGATAGGCGATGTCGAAGCTGCCGGCATGCGTCGCGCCATCGGCGCCGACCAGCCCGGCACGGTCCATGCCGAAGCGCACCGGCAGCTTCTGCAGCGCCACGTCGTGCATCACCTGGTCATAGGCGCGCTGCAGGAAGGTGCTGTAGATCGCCACGAACGGCTTCAGCCCCTCGGTCGCCAGGCCGGCGGCGAAGGTGACGGCGTGCTGTTCGGCGATCCCGACATCGAAGCTGCGCTTCGGGAATTTCTTGGCGAAGGCGTCCAGCCCGGTGCCGGAGGGCATGGCGGCATTGATCGCCAGGATGCGCTCGTCCTGCTCGGCCTCGGCGATCAGCGCGGTGCTGAACACCTTGGTGTAGCTCGGCGGGCCGGGCGGGGCCTTCACCTGCTCGCCGGTGACCACGTTGAACTTCACCACGCCGTGGTACTTGTCGGCGCTGGCTTCGGCCGGGGCGTAGCCCTTGCCCTTCTGGGTCACGGCGTGGACCAGGATCGGCCCCTGGTGGTCGGTGTCGCGGATGTTGCGCAGCACCGGCAGCAGGTGGTCCAGGTCGTGGCCGTCCACCGGGCCGACGTAGTAGAAGCCCAGCTCCTCGAACAGCGTGCCGCCGGTCAGCAGGCCGCGGGCATATTCGTCGGCGCGCTTGGCGGCGCGTTCCAGCGGCGCCGGGAAGTGCTTGGCCATGCGCGCCATCAGGTCCCGCAGGGTCAGGAACGGCCGGCTGGAAATGGTGCGCGACAGGTAGTTGCTCATCGCGCCCACCGGCGGGGCGATCGACATGTCGTTGTCGTTGAGGATGACGATCAGCTTGGACTTGGCCGCGCCGGCGTTGTTCATCGCCTCATAGGCCATGCCCGCGCTCATGGCGCCGTCGCCGATCACGCTGATGACGTGGCGGTCGGTCTCGCCCTTCAGGTCCTGGCCGATGGCCATGCCCAGGCCGGCGGAGATGGAGGTGGAGGAATGCGCCGCGCCGAACGGGTCGTATTCGCTTTCGCTGCGCTTGGTGAAGCCGGACAGCCCGCCGCCCTGGCGGATGGTGCGCATGCGGTCGCGCCGGCCGGTGAGGATCTTGTGCGGGTAGGCCTGGTGGCCGACGTCCCAGATCAGCCGGTCGGACGGCGTGTCGAACACCGCATGGATCGCGACCGTCAGTTCCACCACGCCCAGCGAGGCGCCCAGGTGGCCGCCGGTGTTGCTGACCGCGTCGATGGTTTCGGCCCGCAATTCATCGGCCAGTTGCTTCAACTGGTCGTTCGACATGTTGCGCATGTCGGACGGGAACTTCACCCGGTCGAGCGTCGGCGTCAGGGGGGCAGGAGACATCAGGACCTCCGCTCGATCACGAAGTTCGCGAGCATTCGCAGCAGTTCGGCCTTGTCGCCGAAGGCGTCAAGATGGCCCTGGGCCTGGGTGACAAGCCGTTCAGCCTGCAGCCGGGCGCGTTCCAGCCCCAGCAGGGAAACCAGCGTGGCCTTGCCGGCCGCGGCGTCCTTGCCGGTGGCCTTGCCGGCTTCCTCCGCCGTGGCGGTGGCGTCCAGCACGTCATCGGCAATCTGGAAGGCGGCGCCCAGGTCCCGGCCATAGGATAGCAGCGCATGGCGCTGGGACAGGTTCGCCTTGCCGAGGATGGCACCGGCCTCGGCGGAAAATTCGATGAGCTTGCCGGTTTTTAATGTCTGCAGCCGGCCGATCGCGGCTTCATCCTGCGGCGACCTGCCCTGCTCGGCCATCATGTCCAGCATCTGGCCGCCGCACATGCCGCGCGGGCCTGCCGCCTTGGACAGGGTGCGCACCAGTTCAACCCGCACCCCGGGGTCTGGATGGGTGTCTTCCTCGGCCAGCACGGTGAAGGCGTGGCATTGCAGGCTGTCGCCGGCCAGAATCGCGGTGGCCTCGTCGAACGCCTTGTGGTTCGTCGGCTTGCCGCGGCGCAGGTCGTCATTGTCCATGGCCGGCAGGTCGTCATGGATCAGGCTGTAGGCGTGGACCATTTCAATGGCGCAGGCCACCCGCAGCGCGGCCTGGCGGGAAACGCCGAACTGCCGCGCCCCTTCCAGCACCAGGAAGCCGCGCAGCCGCTTGCCGCCGCCGATGACGGAATAGCGCATGGCCTCGAACAGCCGGGCCTCGGCGCCTTCCGACGCGGGCAGCAGCACATCCAGCGCCTGGTCTATTTCCGTCGCGGCCTGGCTCATGGCCTGCGACAGCGAAAGGGGGTGGTCCAGCGAAACGGTGCTCATCCTGTCCTACTCAACATCTCGCAGGGTCGGCCCGCCCGCGGCCTGGCCGGGGGCGGTGACAATGGCCTGCACCTTGGCTTCAGCCTCGGCCAGCAGCTTTTCGCAGCGCTGGCGCAGGGCCACGCCGCGTTCGTAGCTGTCGATCGCGGTGGCCAGGCTGCCCTGGCCGGTTTCCAGCGACTTCACGATCCGCTCAAGTTCTTCCAACGCCGCCTCGAAGGACAGCGCCTCAACCTCGGAACCGGTCGGCGTGGCCTGGGGGCCAACGGCCTGCGGCATGGAAGTCTCCTTTGAGCGGGGCGGGTAGCGGGAGTCGGAACGCGAAGTATACGCCCCCGGCCTTCCTGGCAAACCTGCACCGTGACGCTTGTGCTACCAAAAAGACACATGCGTTCCCGAAACACCACAGTAGGGCGGCCCCGGGCCTGGGCCTGGGCCTGGGCCACCCCCACCCTAGGCCCGCATCAGCGCCCGCACATGCGCCGCGGTGGAAAGCGCCAGCGCCTCCAGGTCGTAGCCGCCTTCCAGAAGGCTCACCACCTTGCCGCCACAGCAGCGTTCCGCCACGGCGCAAAGCTGTTCGGTCAGCCAGCCGAAATCCGCCTCCCGCACCCGCAGTTGCGCCAGCGGGTCGCGGGCATGGGCGTCGAACCCGGCCGAGATGATGATGAGCCCCGGCTCGAAGGCCAGCAGCGCCGGCAGGATCTCGCCCTGCCAGGCGGCGCGGAAGGCGGTGCCATCGGCGCCCGGTGGCAGCGGCGCGTTCACCACATTGCCGATGCCGCGCTCGTACCGGTCCCCGGTGCCGGGATAGAGCGGGAATTGGTGGGTGGAGCCGTAGAAGATGGTCGGGTCGTCCTTGACGCAGGCTTGGGTGCCGTTGCCGTGGTGGACGTCGAAATCCAAAATCGCCACGCGCAGGATGTGGTGCGCGTGCTGGGCCTGCCGGGCCGCGACCACGGCGTTGGAGAACAGGCAGAACCCCATCGGAATGCCCGGTTCCGCATGATGGCCCGGCGGGCGCACGGCACAGAAGGCACGCAGCGCCTCGCCCCGGCACACCGCGTCCACCGCCGCCACGCCGGCGCCGGCGGCGCGCAGCGCGGCCTCGGCGCTGCCATGGCTCATGATGGTGTCGCCATCCAGCGCCATGGTCTCACCCTCGGCCGGGCGCACCGCCAGAATGGCTTCCACATAATGCCGTGGATGCACCCGGCTGAGCTGTTCCACCGTGGCCTGCGGCGCCTCGTCGCGGATCAGGTCGGCGAATTCCTCGGTGTCCAGGGCCTTCAGCACGGCGCGCAGCCGGTCCGGGCATTCCGGGTGCAACTCCCCCGGTTCGTGCAGCAGGCAGGCGCGGTGGGTCAGCAACAGCGTGTTCATGCGCTGGCCCGCTTGCGCAGGGTGAAGCGCAACACCCCGTCCACCTCGGCGAAGGCCAGCAGTTCATGCCCGGTCTCGCCACAGAAGGCGCGGAAATCGGCCACGCTGGCCGGGTCGGTCGCCAGCACGACAAGCCGGGCACCGCCGGGCAGGCCGCGCAGCGCCTTGTTGGCCTTGAGGACAGGCAGCGGGCAGGTCAGGCCCTGCACATCAAGCACGGTATCAGACATCAGCGGAGTCCAGCACCCCGGCGCGCCGACGGCAAGGCTTGCCTGCGGCCCACCCGCGGCCGCACCCTGCGCCCCAGCATGACCAGCCCCCGCCTCATCCGCATCGGCATAGACCTTGGCGGCACCAAGACCGAGGTCGCGGCCCTGGGGCCGGCCGGCCAGGTGCTGCTGCGCCAGCGCGCCCCCACGCCGCCGGACTATGCCGGCGTGGTCCGCACCATCGCCGGCCTGGTGGCGGCGGCCGAGGCCGGGCTTGGCCAGCAGGGCAGCGTCGGTGTCGGCATTCCCGGCAGCCTCTCCCCGGCCACCGGCCTGGTGCGCGGCGCCAATTCCACCTGGCTGAACGGCGGCCGGCTGGACCAGGACCTGGCCAGCGCGCTCGGCCGCCCGGTGCGGCTTTCCAACGACGCCAATTGCCTGGCCATGAGCGAGGCCGCCGATGGCGCCGGCTGCGGCTACGGCACCGTGTTCGCCGTTATCCTGGGCACCGGCGTGGGCGCCGGCATCGTCAGCCAGGGCCGCATCCTGGAAGGCCGCAACCGGGTGGCCGGCGAATGGGGCCACAACCCGCTGCCCTGGATGAGCGCGGCCGAACACCCCGGCCCGGCCTGCTGGTGCGGCCAGCGCGGCTGCGTGGAAACCTTCCTCTGCGGCCCGGCCCTGGCGGCGGAGGCCGATGGCCCCGGCGCCCGCGACGCCAGCCCCCTGCCCGCCCGCACCGACCCCCCGGCGCGCGAGGCCCTGGCGCGCCATGCGCATCGGCTGGCGCGGGCGCTGGCGCAGGTCATCAACCTGCTGGACCCGGACTGCATCGTGCTGGGCGGCGGGCTTTCCAACATGGCGCACCTGTATGAGCAGGTGCCGGCGCTGTGGTCCCGCTGGGTGTTCAGCGACACGGTGGCCACGCCGCTGCTGCGGGCGCGGCATGGCGACAGCTCCGGCGTGCTGGGCGCCGCCAGGCTGTGGGATGTCTGACGCCCGGGCGGCCCGGCGCTGATGCCCGCGCTGTGCCGGGACTGCTTCACCGGCTTCTCCCAGCCCGGCCTGTGCCCGGCCTGCCATTCCCGCCGGGTGGTGCGCCATGCCGAG
>CANBXZ010000122.1 GCA_947373495.1 Acetobacteraceae bacterium | reverse complement strand
CAGGTTCACCCCGGCGTTGTTGCACAGGATGTCGATCGGCCCGCACTCGGCCTCGATGCCGGCGATGGCGGCTTCCACCGCGGCCGAATCCGTCACGTCGAAGCTGGCCACCTCCACGGTGTGGCCCTTTGCCCGCAGGCTTTCGGCGGCTTCGGCCAGCTTGGCCTGGTTGCGGGCGTTCAGCACCACGGTGGCGCCGGCCTCCGCCAGGCCGCCGGCCAGCGCCAGCCCGATGCCCTGGCTGGAACCGGTGACCAGGGCGCGCTTGCCACTGAGGTCGAACAGCTTGAGGGACATGGCCTTCTCCGCTTGGTGGGACGTTGAACCGCCAGTACCATCGGCGGCGAAGCGGGGGGAGGGGGCTTGCCCTTTTGACGACCGCGGGCGGCTGGCGTTAGCTGCGCCCCCAGATTTTGACCAACGAGGTGAGAATGTCCGCAACGATGCGCGCGATGGTGCTGCGACAGCACGGTGACCTGGATGTGTTGCAGGTGGAGGAAAGCTACCCGCGCCCAGTGGCCGGCCCCGGCCAGGTGGTGCTGCGGGTGCGCGCTTCGTCGTTCAACTACCACGACGTCTTCACCGTGAAGGGCATGCCCGGCATCAAGGTGCCGATGCCCGTCGTCATCGGCCTGGACCTGGCCGGCGAGGTGTTCGAATGCGGCGAGGGGGTCTCCGGCTGGGAAGCCGGCGCCCGGGTGATGGTGAACCCCATCAACCGCCAGAAGGGCCTGATGGGCGAGATGCTGGACGGCGGCATGGCCGAATACTGCGTCTGCAACGCCGACCAGCTGATCCGTTTGCCGGCCGAGGTCTCGTTCGAGACGGCGGCCAGCCTGCCCGTGGCCTATGGCACCGCGCACCGCATGATCGTGACCCACAACACCATCAAGAAGGGTGATGTGGTGATGATCCTCGGCGCCTCGGGTGGCGTCGGCACCGGCTGCGTGCTGCTGGCCAAGAAGCTCGGCGCCTATGTGGTGGCCTGCGCCGGCGGGCCGGAGAAGTGCCAGGCGATGCTGGACATCGGCGCCGACGAGGCGGTGGACTACCTGGCGGTGGACTTCAGCAAGTGGGCGCAGGAACGCTTCGGCAAGCCGCAGCGCCGCAGCTATGAGGGCGGCGTGGACGTCCTCATCAACTACACCGGCGGCGATACCTGGGCGAAGGGCCTGCGCATCGTGAAGCGCGGCGGCAAGGTGCTGGTGTGCGGCGCCACGGCCGGCTTCGACCCGAAGGAGGACCTGCGCTTCATCTGGACGTTTGAACTCCAGATCATCGGCAGCAACAGCTTCTACAACGAGGATTTCGACAGCCTGCTGTCGATGTGCGCCAAGGGCGAGATCAAGCCGCTGATCGACAAGGTGCTGCCGCTGGACCAGGCGGCCGAAGGGCTGGCGTTGATCCGCGACCGCAAGGTCATCGGCAAGGTGGTGGTGACGCCATGAGCGACGTTTCGACCGCCCTGACCGTTGAGCAGCTGCAGGAACGCCTGCTGCGCGCGCCGTACCACCAGTGGCTGGGCCTGAAGGCCGAGGCGGTGGGCAAGGACAGCGTCACCATCCGCGCCACCTGGCGCGAGGAATGGGTGGTGAACCCGGACCGTCGCTACACCCATGGCGGCATCCTGGCCGCGCTGGTGGACCTGGCGGCGGACTGGGCCATCGGTGCCCAGCTGGGCCGTGGCATCCCCACCATCGACATGCGGGTGGACTATCACCGCGTGGCGATGCCGGGCGACCTGATCTGCAAGGGCCGCATCGTCAAGGCGGGCGGCCAGTTCAGCGTCGCCGAGGCCGAGATCTTCGACCTGGATGGCAAGCTGCTGGCCTCCGGCCGTGGCGTCTACCTCTCGGCGGCGCCGAAGTAATGGGCTTCCCGTTCCGCAACCTCGGCGACCTGATCGACCGCGGCGCCGACCTCGCCAAGCCGGCGCTGATCGACCTGGCCGGGGGGGCGGCGCGGGTGGTCAGCTATGGCGAGCTGGATGCGTTGTGCTGCGCCGTGGCGCGGGGCCTGCTGCGGCGGGGCCTGAAGCGTGGCGACCGCGTGGGCATCCTGGCCGGCAACAGCACGGAATACCTGGCCACGCTGTATGGCGCGCAGCGGGCCGGGCTGGTGCCGGTGCCGGTGAACTGGCGCTTCCCCGCCGCCACGGTGGAGTACGTGCTGCGGGACAGCGGCGCCGCCGTGGTGTTCTGCGACACGGCGCGGCTGGCGGCGGTGCCGGAAGGGTTGCCGGCGATCGGCTTCGGCAGCACCGACTGGCAGGGCTTCCTCGACCCCGGCGCGCACGAGACCATCGTGCCGGCGGCCGCCGAGCCGGCGATCTTCCTCTACACCTCGGGCAGTACCGGGCGGCCGAAGGGCGTGATCCTGTCCCACCAGTCGCATCTGTGGGTGGTGGAGCAGCGGCTGAAGGGGCCGGATATCAGCCGGGAACGCTGCCTGATCGCGGCGCCGCTGTACCACATGAACGGGCTGGCGCTGGCGCAACTGGCCAGTGCGGCGCACATCACCGTGGTGCTGATGCCGCAGTTCGACGCCCGCGGCTACCTGCACGCCATCGCCGACCACCAGGTGACCTGGATCACCGGGGTGCCGCCGATGATGGCGATGCTGTTGCAGCACCAGGACCTGGTGGGCAGCCTGGACCTGGCCAGCGTGCGGCATGTGCGCTGCGGCTCGGCGCCGGTTTCCCCGGCGCTGCTGGCGGCCATCCGGCGTGCCTTCCCGAATGCCGGCTTCGTCAATGGCTATGGCACCACGGAAGCCGGGCCGGTGGTGTTCGGCCCGCATCCGCAGAAAATCCCGACGCCGCCGCTTTCGGTGGGCTACGCCCACCCGGCGGTGCAACTGCGGCTGCGCGCGGCGGATGGCACGCTGGGCAGCGACGGCGTGCTGGAACAGAAGTGCCCGGGCCAGATGAACGGCTACTGGAACCGGCCGGACCTGAAGCCGCCGATGACCGAGGATGGCTTCTACATCACCGGGGATGTGTTCCACCGCGACGAGAACGGCTTCCACTACGTGGTCGGCCGGGTGGACGACATGTTCATCTGCGGCGGCGAGAACATCTTCCCGAGCGAAGTGGAGAAGGTGCTGGACACCCACCCGGCGGTGGAACAATCCGCTGTGGTGCCGGTGCCGGACGACATCAAGGGCACCAAGCCGGTGGCCTTCGTGGTCAAGCGCGCCGGGGTGGCGGTGGATGAGGCCACGCTGAAGGCGCATGCGCTGGCCAAGGCGCCGGCCTACATGCATCCGCGCCGGGTCTGGTTCCTGGACGCCTTGCCGCTGGCCGGCACCAACAAGGTGGACAAGAACGCGCTGGTGGCCTGGGCCAAGGAACGCACGGCGGCAGAACCGTCCGGCGAATAGGGGAAGCGATATGCAGGTTGGCGTCATCGGGCTGGGCAGCATGGGCATGGGCGCGGCGCTCAACCTGCTGAAGACCGCGGGTATCAGCGTTACCGGCGTGGACCCGCGCGCCGAGGCCCGGGCCGAGTTCATCGCCGCCGGCGGCGCCGCGGTGGCCAGCGCGGCCGAACTGCCCGCCGGCACCGAAGCCGTGCTGGTGATGGTGGTGAATGCGAAGCAGGCGGAAGCCGCGCTGTTCGGGGCGGCCGGCGCGCTGCCGCGGCTGGCGCCGGGCGCGGTGCTGGTGGTCTCGGCCACCATGTCGCCGGAGGATGCCCGCAAGCTGGCCGCCACCGCCGCGGCCGCCGGCATGCTGTACCTGGACGCGCCGATGAGCGGCGGTTCGGTCGGCGCCCGTTCCGGCCAGTTGACCTATATGGCCAGCGGCGACGATGCGGCCTTCAACCGGGCCAGGCCGCTGCTGGATGCCACGGCCAAGACCGTCTGGCGGCTGGGCAATACGGCCGGGCTCGGCGCCACCATGAAGGTGGTGCACCAGTTGCTGGCCGGGGCGCATATCGCGGTGGCGGCGGAAGCCATGGCGCTGGGCATCAAGGCCGGGCTGCAGCCGCAGCAATTGTACGACATCGTCACCACCGCGGCCGGCAATTCCTGGATGTTCGAGAATCGCATGGCCCATGTGCTGGCCGGCGACGAGACGCCGACCTCGGCGGTGGACATCTTCGTCAAGGACCTGGGCCTGGTGACCGACCTGGCCCGCCAGGCCAGCTTTCCGGCGCCGATGGCGGCCCAGGCCATGCAATTGTTCATCGCCGCCAGCGCCCAGGGCCATGGCGGCAAGGACGACGCCTTCGTGATCCGCGCCTATCAGGCGCTCACCGGCATCAAGCTGCCAGCCGAGGGCTGACGTGGCGCTACCCTCGGCGGCGCGCCGGGGGTAGAACCGGGGCATGGAAATAGCCCTGGAAATCGCCGTCATCCTGGTGCTGGTGCTGCTCAACGGCGCCTTCGCCATGAGCGAACTGGCCATCATCTCCGCCCGCCGTGGCCGGCTGATGGCGCTGCAACGCGCCGGCACCCCCGGCGCCGCCGCCGCCCTGGCGCTGGCGGACGACCCGGACCGCTTCCTGCCCACGGTGCAGGTGGGCATCAGCCTGGTGGGCATTTTCGCCGGCGTGTTCGGCGGGGCGCAACTGGCCACGCCGCTGGGCGACGTGCTGGAGACCGTGCCCTGGATGTACGGCTTCGGCCATGAGGTGGCCTTCACCGTCGTGGTGCTGGCCATTGCCTACGCCAACCTCATCATTGGCGAACTGGTGCCGAAGCAGTTGGCGCTGCGCGACCCGGAAGGCATCGCCGCCATGGTGGCGCGGCCGATGGCGGCGCTGTCGCGCTTCACCTCGCCGATGATCTGGCTGATGAGCACCTCGTCGAACCTCATCCTGCGCCTGTTCGGCCGCTACGAGGCTTCCGAGAATTCGGTGACGGAAGAAGAAGTGAAGGCGGTGGTGGCCGAGGGCGCCGAGGCCGGCGCGCTGGAGCACGAGGAACGCCACATGATCGAGCGCGTGCTGCGCCTGGCGGACCGCCCGGTGCGCGCGCTGATGACGCCGCGCACCGAAGTGGCCTGGATCGACCGCAGCGCGCCGCCGGAAGCCATTACCGCCCAATTGCGGGCCAAGCCGGTGACGCGCTTCGTGGTGGCGGACCGCCGGATCGACAATGTGGTGGGCGTGGTGGCGGCGAAGGACCTGCTGGACCAGGCCCTGGCCGGGGAGCCGCTGTCCATCGCCAAGGCGCTGCGCCAGCCGCTGGTGCTGCCCGACAACCTGAGCGGCCTGGACGCGCTGGAACGCCTGCGGCACGACGCGGTGGGCCTGGCGCTGGTGCTGGACGAATATGGCAGCTTCGAGGGCGTGGTCAGCGAAAGCGACCTGCTGGAAGCCATCGTTGGCGAGTTGGGGCCGGAAGCCACCGCCTCGGCGCCCGGGGACATCCTGAAGCGCGCCGATGGCAGCCTGCTGCTGGACGGCATGATGCCGAGCGACGAGCTGCGGCTGCGGCTGGACCTGCCGGCGCTGCCCTATCCCGGCACCTACCACACCGTGGCCGGGCTGATGCTGGCGCTGTTGCAGCGGGTGCCGAAGGAAGGCGACCGCATTGTCTGGAGCGGCTGGCGCTTCGAGATCGTGGATATGGACGGCCGCCGGGTGGACAAGGTGCTGGCCAGCCAGGAAGGCGAGGTTGCGGCCTAGCGCGTGACCGCCTGAGGTGCGCTCACCGAAAAGCGTGAATCACGCGCCAAATCAATGATCCAGAGTGTGATCGGCGCTTCAGTCAGCGCCGGTCACACTCTGGACCCGCTCGCCGTTCTTGATGATCGGCGGGATGAACTGCGCCTCGGTGTCCCAGGGGAACAGGATCCAGGTGTCCTGGGAAACCTCGGTGACGAAGCTGTCCACCAGGCCGCGGCCCTGCGGCTTGGCATAGACGGTGGCGAAATGCGCCTCGGGCAGCAGGGCGCGCACCACCTTGGCGGTGGTGCCGGTGTCGGCCAGGTCGTCCACCACCAGCCAGCCGCGGCCGGTGCCGGCTGCCTGCGGCGGCTTGGTCACCACCGGGTGGCCGATGGCCTCCTCGTCATAGGTCACCACGCTGACCGTCTCCACCAGCCGGCAATCCAGTTCGCGGGCGATGATGGCGGCCGGGATCATGCCGCCGCGGGTGACGGCGACAATGCCGCGGAACGGTGCCAGCGCCGCCAGCCGCCAGGCCAGCGCCTTGCTGTCCCGGTGCAGTTGCTCCCAGCCGACCATGAAGTATTTCGGGCTGGTCAATACAGCCTCCCGCCGTCGGGCACCTTCAGGTCGGGCTTCAGCAGCACCACGGCGCCGTTTTCATCCGGCACGCCCAGCACCAGCACCTGGCTTTCAAACCCGGCCACCTTGCGCGGCGGCAGGTTCACCACCGCCAGCACCTGGCGGCCGATCAGCCGGTCGGGCGAATAATGCGCGGTAACCTGGGCGGAGCTTTGCCGCACCCCCAGCGTGCCGCCGAAATCCACCCATAGCTTCAGGGCGGGCTTGCGGGCTTCGGGGAAGGGCTGGGCGTCTACCACCGTGCCCACCCGGACCTCCACCCGCTCGAAATCCTCGATGCCGATGCTTGTCATGCCGGGCAGCATGAACCGGTGCCGAGGGCGGGGAAAGGGCCGTATTTGCGGGCCGCGCCGGGGCGTGTAAGAGGAATGACACGGAAACGGCCCTGTCCAGCGGCCGCGTTGCCACGCACGAAAGACGCCCGCCATGAAGCGCGACTTCCACGCCCCCGGCCGCAGCGCCGTCTATTCCAGCCACGGCATGGCCGCCACCAGCATGCCCATCGCCACCTTCGCGGCGATGGAAGTGCTGCAGAAGGGCGGCAATGCCCTGGACGCCGCCATCGCCGCGGTCAGCACCCTGTGCGTGGTGGAGCCGCAATCCACCGGTATCGGCGGCGACTGCTTCTGCCTCTATGCGCCGGCCGGCAGCGGCAAGGTCATTGCGCTGAACGGCAGCGGCCGGGCGCCGGCCGCCGCCACGCCGGAGGCGCTGCGGTCGCGCCAGGTGACCAGCATCGTCAACACCTCGGCCCATGCGGTCACGGTGCCGGGCGCCATTTCCGCCTGGGCCAAGCTGAACGCCACCTATGGCCGCAAGCCGCTGGGCGAGTTGCTCCAGCGTGCCATCACCTGCGCCGAGGAAGGCTTCGCCGTCACCCCGCGCGTGGCGGCGGACTGGTCCGACGCCACCGGCAAGCTGCGGTTGCAGGAAGCCACCGCCCGCCGCTTCCTGCCGGGTGGCGAAGCGCCGAAGGTGGGGGACCGCTTCACCCAGCCGGAACTGGCCAAGACCCTGCGCGCCATTGCCGAACACGGCGCCAAGGCGTTCTACGAGGGCGAGATCGCCGCCGACATGGTGGCCACGCTGCGCGCCGCCGGCGGCCTGCACACGGAAGAAGACTTCCACAATGGCCTGACCGTGGCCGAGTTCGTGGAACCCATCAGCATCGACTGGCGCGGCATGAAGGTGTGGCAGTGCCCGCCGAACGGCTCCGGCCTGCATGTGCTGATGCTGCTGGGTATCCTGGAAGGCTTCGAGACGCCCGAGCAGGGCCCGATCAGCGCCGAGCGCTACCACCGCCACATCGAGGCCGCCCGCCTGGTGTACCGCGACCGCGACGCCTTCCTGGCCGACCCGGCCTATATGCAGAAGACGGTCGCCGAGCTGACCAGCAAGGACTACCTGGGCAAGCTGCGCGGCATCATCAGCGACGACCGGGCGATGAAGGACCTGCCGCCCGCCGGCACCGCCGAATGGGCCAAGCACAAGGACACCGTCTACCTCTGCGTGGTGGACGCCGAGGGCAACGCCTGTTCCTTCATCAACAGCCTGTTCGAGAGCTTCGGCTCCGGTATTTTGGCCGAGAAGTCGGGCGTGATGCTGCAGAACCGTGGCTTCGGCTTCCGGCTGCAGGAAGGCCATGTGAACTGCATCGGCCCGAACAAGCGCCCGCTGCACACCATCATCCCGGGCATGGTCACCAAGGGCGACCAGTGCATCATGCCGTATGGCGTCATGGGCGGGCATTTCCAGCCGATGGGCCAGACCCTGTTCCTGACCAACCACTTCGAGTTCGGCCTGGACGTGCAGGAAGCCATCGACTGCCCGCGCCTCTATCCGCACCCCTTCACCGGCGTGGTGGAACTGGAACGCGGCATTCCCGCCAGCGTGGTGGACCGCCTGGCGCGCCTGGGCCACAACGTGAAGGTGATGGAAAAGCCGCATGGTGGCGGCCAGGCGGTGCTGATCGACCGCAAGCGCGGCATCCTGGTTGGCGGCAGCGACCCGCGCAAGGATGGCCTGGCGCTCGGGTACTGACCCCATGGTGATGCAGGCGCTGGAAGCCGACATCACCATGCTGCCGGTGGACGCCGTGGTGAATGCGGCGAACGACCAGTTGCTGGCCGGCGGCGGGGTTTGCGGCGCCATCTTCCGCGCCGCCGGCAGCCACGCGCTGGCCGCGGCCTGCAAGCCGCTGGCGCCATGCCCCACCGGGGATGCCCGCACCACCCCGGGCTTCAACCTGCCGGCGCGCTTCATCATCCACGCCGTCGGCCCGGTATGGCGGGGCGGCGGCGAGGCCGAGGCGGAGTTGCTCGCCTGCGCCTATCGCGCCGCGATGCGGGAGTTGCACCTGGTCGGCGGCACCTCCATCGCCTTTCCGGCCATCTCCACCGGCATCTATGGCTTCCCGAAGCCGCAGGCGGCGCGCATCGCCGTGGCCGCGGTGCGGGAAGCCCTGGGTGCGCAGGGCGATGTCGCCGTGACCTTCGCCTGCTTCGACGCTGAAACCCTGGCCCTCATCCAACGGGAACTCGCCGCATGACCGAACCCTGCGACCTCTCCGCCGTCGAGTCCCGCCGCCTGATCGGGGAGAAGAAGCTGTCCCCGGTGGAGTTGCTGGCAAGCTGCCTGGCGCGGATCGACCGGATGAACCCGGCGATCAACGCCATGGTGGCGCGCTGCGACGACCGCGCCCGCACCGAGGCCCGCGCCGCCGAGGCCGCGGTGATGCGCGGCGACAAGCTGGGCGCGCTGCACGGCCTGCCGGTGGGCATCAAGGACCTGGATGAGACCGAAGGGCTGGTCACCACCTTCGGCAGCGCCATCTTCAAGGACAATATCCCGAAGGCGGATGCCGGCATGGTGGCGCGCATCCGCGCCGCCGGCGGCATCGTCATCGGCAAGACCAACACGCCGGAATTCGGCCTGGGCGCCAATACCCGCAACAACGTCTACGGCGCCACCGGCAACCCGTTCGACAATACCCGCTCGGCCGCTGGTTCCTCGGGCGGTTCGGCCGCGGCGCTGGCGGTGGACATGGCGCCGCTGTGCAGCGGCAGCGACACCGGTGGCAGCCTGCGCAACCCGGCGGCGTTCTGCGGCATCGTCGGCTTCCGGCCTTCCGCCGGGCTGGTTTCCAGCGAACGCCGGCCGCATGGCTGGTCCTGCCTGCCGGTGGTGGGGCCGATGGGCCGCGACGTGGCCGACGCCGCGCTGCTGCTGTCGGTGCAGGCCGCCGACGACGCCCGCGACCCGCTTTCCTACACCCTGCCGGGCGAGCCGGTGCGCGGCATTGCCAGCCGCTACCACCCGGTGCCGCGGGTGGACCTGGCCAGCCTGCGCCTGGCCTACAGCGAGGATTTCGGCCAGGCGCCGACCGAAAACCTGGTGCGGGAAGCGTTCCGCGCCCGGGTGAAGGCGATTGCCCCGATGTTCGCCCGCGCCGAGGCGGCGCACCCGGATGTCTCCGGCGGCGACCAGGTGTTCGAGGTGCTGCGCGCGGCCAATGTGCTGTCCTCGCATCTGGACAAGTACCGCAACCGGCCGCAGGACTGCGGCCCCAATGTGCACACCAACGTGGAGGAAGGGCTCGGCTACAACCTGACCGACTACGCCCAGGCGGCGCAGCGGCAGACCGAGATCTATCGCAATTACCTGGGCTTCTTCGGCCAGCATGATGTGCTGGTGACGCCGGGCATCTGCTGTTCGCCGCGCAGCTGGCGGGAACTGTACCCGGCCGAGATCGACGGCAAGCCGACCCGGACCTATTTCCACTGGCTGTCGCTGGCCTACTACGTGACCATCGCCGGCCACCCGGCGCTGTGCCTGCCCATGGGCAAGGACGCGGCGGGCATGCCCTTCGGCCTGCAGATCGTCGGCCCGCGCGGTGGTGATGCGCTGGTGCTGGGCGTGGCCCTGGCGATCGAGCAGGCCTTCCTGGGCGATGCCATGCTGGCCCGGCCGAAGCCAAACCTGGCGGCGTTGCAGGCCGCCAGGCCGATCAGCCAGTTGGAAGGCTTCCTCGGCTTCGGCTGAAGCCGGGGCGTGTTCCGTTCACCTTGCGGGCGGAACACGCGTTGGCGCCTCAGTTGAGGCGATGCCAGTTGCGGCCGAACGGGCCGGAAGTGCCGGTCGGGTTCTGCTGCTGCGGCCGTTGCTGCGGCTGGGCCTGCGGCTGCCGATAGCCACCGCCGCCACCACCACCACCCCAGCCGCCGCCCTGCGGCTGGCGCTGGCCGCCCCATCCGCCGCCACCACCACCGCCATACTGTTGCGGCGGCGGGCGATAGCCGCCACCGCCACCCCAGGCCGGTGCGGCCGGCGCATAGCCACGGCCATAACCGCCGCCATAGCCATAGCCCCCACCGCCATAGCCGCCGCCGTAGCCGCCACCATACCCGCCGGGCTTGCCGCCAAACTCACCGGGGGCGCAGCCGGCCACCAGCAGCGCCAGCAGCGTGGCCGAAACGCGCAGCACGCTCACCGCCACCCCCCACGGCCGCCGTAGCCGCCGCCATAACCCCCACCATAACCGCCACCGCCGTACCCGCCGCCGCCATAGCCGCGGCCACCGTAGCCGCCACCGCCATAGCCACCGCGTGGGTAGGAATAATTGTTGCGCGGCTGGTTGAAGGCGCCGCCTATCGCCAACCCCGCGGCCGCGCCGACCGCCGCGCCCAGCACGGCGGTGCCAACCGGGTCAGGCCGCCCATAGGGGTCGGTGCAGCCGCCGGCCGCAAGCAACGCGGCGGTCAGGCCAAGGGCGGGCAACAAACGCATGGCAAGGGCACTCCCGGGTGAGTTGGCGCAGCATGGCACAATTCGCGCCTGGGGCCATGCGATGGAATGCGGTGCGGCGCCGCTTCAGCCCTTGCCGCTGCCGAAGGCGTTGAAGGTTTGCAGGGTGTAGGTGTCCTTCACCCCGGCCACGGTCTGGATCCGGTCCACCACGAACAGGCCGATATCCTGCTCGGACGCCAGGTAGAACTTGCCCAGCAGGTCGTACTGGCCCGAGGTGGAGTGCATCTCGGACAACTCCTCGATGCTGTCGGCCATTTCCCGCGCCACGCGATAGGCCTGGCCCATCTCGCATTTGATCATCACGAATATGGCTCGCATTTGTTTTCAACCTCTTAGCTGCCAGTTTCCCGCAG
>CANBXZ010000121.1 GCA_947373495.1 Acetobacteraceae bacterium | reverse complement strand
CGTGGCGGTCGCGCGGAATCACCTGGGTGGAGATCGGCTCCGGGGTCAGGCCCAGGGCTTTTGCGACATGCGCCTCCACGCGCGGATCAATCTGGGCAAACGTGCCGACGGCGCCGGAGATGGCGCAGGTCGCCACTTCCTTGCGCGCGGCGACAAGGCGTTCGCGGCCGCGGTCGAATTCGGCATAGGCCTGCGCCAGCTTGAGGCCGAAGGTCGTCGGCTCGGCATGGATGCCGTGGCTGCGGCCGATGGTGGGGGTGTGCTTGTGCTCGATCGCGCGGGCCTTCAGCGCCGCCAGCAGGGCGTCCAGGTCGGCGATCAGCAGGTCGGCGGCGCGGGTCATCTGCACCGCCAGCGCGGTGTCCAGCACGTCGGAGGAGGTCATGCCCTGGTGCATGAACCGGGCCTCCGGGCCAATGCCCTCCTGCATGTAGGTCAGGAAGGCGATGACGTCGTGGCGGGTCACCCGCTCGATCTCGTCGATGCGCTCCACCGCCTCGGCGCCGATGGCCGCCGCGCGGGGCGTGCCCTTGGCGCGAATGACCTGGGCGGCTTCCGCCGGGATGGTGCCGATGGCCGCCATCGCCTCGGCGGCCAGGGCCTCGATCTCGAACCAGATCCGGTAGCGCTCCTCGGGCGACCAGATCGAAGCCATCACGGGGCGGGAATAACGGGGGACCATGGCGGGCCTCTTGCGAACCGGGGGCGCGGAAAGGCGCGGTTTGGCCCCGGCGCGGCCGAATGGCAAGCGGCAGGAAAAATCGGCGCGGAAACCTTGCCAAAACATTGCCAGATATTTATCTAATTCCGACTGAAACAGTCAGGAACCTAAGCGCCGATGCTCCTCCCGGATTGGTTGATCCCCCTCGCCCAGGTGTTGTTCATCGACGTCGTGCTGGCGGGGGACAACGCCATCATCGTCGGCATGGCGGCCGCCGGGCTGCCGGTGCACCAGCGGCGCCAGGCCATTCTGTGGGGCATTGGCGCCGCGACCGTCATGCGCATCGGCTTTGCCGCCATCACCACGCAGTTGCTGGCCATCGTCGGCGTTACCCTGGCCGGTGGCCTGCTGCTGCTGTGGGTGTGCTGGAAGATGTATGCCGAGTTGCGCGGCAGCCAGGCCACGGCGCATGGCGCGGCCGACCAGGCCCGCCCCAAGACGCTGGGCCAGGCCATCGGCCAGATCCTGCTGGCCGACCTGTCCATGAGCCTGGACAACGTGCTGGCGGTGGCCGGCGCCGCCAAGGACCACCTGGAGGTGCTGGTGGTGGGGCTGGCGATTTCCGTGGTGCTGATGGGCGTGGCCGCCAGCTACATCGCCCGCCTGCTGGAACGGCACCGCTGGCTGGGTTGGCTGGGCCTGGCGATGATCATCTATGTCGCTGGCGGCATGATCTGGGAAGGCACCCATGAGGTGGCGGACCGGGTGCCGGGCGCCTATGGCTGGCTGCTGCTGCCGCTGGGCTACCTGGCGCAGCCGGTGCTGTTCCCGCCCTGGATCTGGGCCATGGCCACGCTGGCCCAGGTGGCGGCGCTCGCCTGGGTGGTGATGGGGGTCACCGCCCCCTTTCGCCAACGAGGATAGCGCACGGTTCGTGCTTCACAGGGCGAAGGCGCTCCAATAGGGTCGCGCGGGCCGATTCCCGGCCCCAATGCTGGAAACGACCCTTTCGCCGGAGCGCCTAAATGGACCTGTCCGCCCTCAGCCTCGACTCGATCATGCAAAGTTTTGATTGGGCGACCCTCGCCACAATTCTGGGCGTGAACATCATCCTGTCGGGCGACAACGCCGTGCTGATCGCGCTGGCCGCGGCCGGCCTGCCGGCGGACAAGCGCCCCAAGGCCATCATGTTCGGCATGGTGCTGGCGGTGGTGCTGCGCATCGTGCTCAGCCTGGCCGCGGTCTACCTGCTCAAGATCCCGGGCCTGATGCTGGTTGGTGGCCTGCTGCTGCTGTGGATCGCCTACGGTTTCTACAAGGAACTGCGGCAGAAGGACGAGGACGCCCACGACCCGACCCACCACGCCGAGGAAAAGACCATGGCGCAGGCGCTGTGGCAGATCGTGGTGGCCGACGTTTCCATGAGCCTCGACAACGTGCTGGCGGTGGCTGGTGCCGCGGCTGGCAACACCACCATGCTCATCATCGGCCTCATCATCTCCATCCTGCTGATGGGCGTGGCGGCGACGCTGATCTCGAAGCTGCTCGAGCGGTACCCGGTGCTGGCCTATATCGGCGTGGCCCTGATCGTCTGGATCGGCGCGAAGATGGTGTACGAGGATGCCACCCACCTCTACGCCAAGTACGGCAATGGCCATGCCGCGTTGCAGCAGCGCCCGGCGCTGGTGATGCAGGCGCCGGCCGCGCCGCAGTTCGGCGGCTAGGCGTGGCCCCGGCATCGCGGGGCGGCTGCCTGGCCGCCCTGCTGGCCCTGGCTGCCTGCGTGCAGCCCGACGGGACCGAGGCGGCCAGCACCCTGGCCGCCGTTGCCCCGGCGCCACGGTTGAGCCTGCAGGACGCCGCGGCCCGGCTGCCCGCCCAGGCGGCTGGCTTCCTGCGCGGCCAAACCTTGCCGGCCCGGCCGCCGGCCACCGGCCAGGAAGTGGCCTATGCCACCGCCGCCAGCCGCCAGCGTGCCGCGGCCGCGGTGAAACTGGCCCCGGTGGGGGCGGACCTGCCGGACGGGCCGGATTCGCCGGCCGCCAGCGCCGCGTTCCAGGCCGAGTTGCATGAGGCGGTGCAGGGCCGCGACCGCGCCCGCCACCTGCGGGAGGTGCGCCGCTTCCCGCTGGACAGCGCCTTCACCTGCGCCGCGCTGGAGGGCACCTATGGCCGCCAGCCGGTGGAAGCCCTGGTCTGCGCCGGCGGCGTGGGTGGCAACCTGGTGCGGCTGAAGGTTTCCATGCCGAAGCAGCAGCCCGCCCTGGCCGACGCCCAGGGCTTTGCCAGCGCCATCATCGCCGCGTTGCGCACGCGCTAGATCATTGATTTATTGCGTGATTCACACTTTGCGATGAGCGCACCTCAGGCGATCACGCGCTAGGGCGAAAGCCCCGCGCTACCGCAGGCAGCGCAGGAACACGGTGGAGGGGTGGGCGATCTCGCCCACCTCGGCCACCGAGAGCAGGGTGCCCTGGGTTTCCGCCAGTTCCGGTTGCATGCCCTGTTCCCGCAGGAAGGCCAGGGCCTCGCTGCCCTTCACCGCGAAGTTGACGTTCTGCGGAATGTCCCCGGTGGCCTGGGCGATGCGCTGCGCGTTCAGCTTGGAAACCACCACCCCGACGATATGACCGCCCAGGTCCAGCAGCGGCCCGCCGGAATTGCCCGGCTGCACCGGCGCGCTGATCTGGAAGGAACGCGGGTCGTCCCGCAGCCCGGACAGCGCCGAGACCGCCCCCGTGGTCAGCGTGGGCCCGGCCGAGAGCAGCCCGGCCAGCGGGAAGCCATAGGTCACCACGCCTTCGCCGCGCCGCACCTCGGGCCCGCGGCGGAAGCGCAGCACCGGCCCGGCCTCGCCTTCCACCGCCAGCAGCGCCAGGTCGCGCTGGGCGTCCGTGGCCAGCACGCGGGCCGGCATTTCCTGGCCGGTGGCGGTGCGGGCGCGCATTTCGGTGCAGTCCCGCACCACGTGGTGGTTGGTCATCAGGCGGCCCCGGCCGATGACGAAGCCGGTGCCGGAACTGACCTGGCGCGGCACCGTGGCGCCGGAACCCGGCGCGGCCGGTGGCGGCTTGGTGCTGGCGCTGCCCCCGGGGGCGGGGGCTTCCAGCGGGGCCGGCTTGGCGCCAGGGCGGGCGGCCTGGGCCTGGGCCGGCGGTGCGCCTGGCGCCCCGGCTGGCGGCGGCTTGGCGGCCTGCGGTGGCGGTGCGCCAGGGGGTAGGCCAGGGGGTAGGCCAGGGGGCAGGCCAGGGCCGGGCGTTGGGGTGGGCGCCTGCGGGGCGGGCGCGAGCGGCGCGCCGCCGCCCAGCGCGGGCGGCTTCTGGGCCAGGGCGTGGCCCGCCAGGGCAGCGGAAGCAAGCAGCAGGGCAAGCCGGGTCATGCGCATGGCGCCAAGGTGCCGGGCCGGAACGGTCGCGGTCAACGCCCACGGTCGACGCCCACGGTCAACGCCGGGGTTACAGCAGGCCTTCCCGGCGCAGCGAAAGGTGACGGCCATTGCCGACGATCAGGTGGTCGTGCAGCACGATCTCCAGCACCCCGGCGGCCTGCTTCACCGCCGCCGTCATCTCGATATCCGCCCGGCTCGGAGTCGGGTCCCCGCTCGGGTGGTTGTGCACCAGGATCAGCGCGGTGGCGTGGACTTCCAGCGCGCGCTTGACGATCTCCCGCGGGTAGACCGGCGTGTGGTTCACCGTGCCGCGGGCCTGGGCCTCATCGGCGATCAGGCGGTTCTTGCTGTCCAGGTACAGCACGCGGAACTGTTCGATCCGTTCCCGCGCCAGGCTGGCATTCAGATAGGCCAGCAGGCGGTCCCAGTTGTTCAGCAGCGGCTTGTCCAGCACCTCGGCCGAGGCCAGTCGCAGCGCGGCGCCCTGCACCAGTTTCAGCGCCGCCAGCCCGGCATCGCCGAGCCCTTCCAGCCGGCGCAACTCCGCCACCGGGGCGGCGATGGCGCCGGCGAAGCTGCCGAAGCGCGCCAGCAGGGCGCGGGCGATGGGCTTGGTGTCCCGCCGCGGCAGCGCCAGGAACAGCACCATCTCCAGCAGTTCATGGTCCAGCAGGGCGTCGGGGCCGCTTTTCAGCAGCTTGGTGCGCATGCGGGCGCGGTGGCCCAGATAGCCCGGGGCAGGCTCCTCCACCTCGGCTTCGGCGGCCGGGGCCAGCAACGCGGCGGGCATCAGGGCAGGCAAAAGCGCAGGCGCCGGGGTGGCACGGGAACTGGCCATGGCCTGGCGCAATTCCAGTTCCACCTGGTCCAGGAAGGCCAGACTGGCCTCGTTTGCCTGATGCCGGGCCTTCTGCCCCGCGGGATTGCGCATGTCTCGCCCCGTTCCCGCAGGCAGGCTAGCAGAGGGCGGAATGAATCCACCAGGGGTTGTATTGCCCCAGGCCCGGGCATTTTTCACTTGCCCGGGCAGGGGGAAGCTGCCCCGACCGGTTGTGCCGGCGCGCCTTGGTGCGCTGCCCGCCAAGTTCATCCGATCCCCGGGCAAACGCAGCGGACCGGCAGGTCACCGTGGCGCAACGGCCAGGAGGCTGCTTCGCAGTCCGCCGGACTGCGGTAGCCCGCCCTCAGGCCTGCTTCGGCAGGCGGAAGGTGTAGTCCAGTTCCAGGTGGTCGCTCAGCCCGGCCTTCTTCTTCGCCTCGAAGTCGACCACCAGGCTGGCCTTCACGCCGAACACCGCGTCCTCGTACAGGTACTTGTCGCCATCGGCGAAGATGTGGGTGATGAGGTCGCGGTGGCCCGGTGCCTTGACCCAGAAGTGGATATGCGCCGGGCGCATCGGCCCGCGCCCCATGGCGGCCAGCACCTGGCCGGCCGGGCCGTCATGCGGCACCGGGTAGCAACTGGGGTTCACGGTCCAGAAATGCACCACGCCATCGGCCCTGGTCACGAAGCGGCCGCGCATCATGTGGGTGTTGCCGTCGCCGATCTGGCTGTCATAGCCGCCATCCTTGTCGGCGTGCCAGACATCCACCTGGGCGCCGGCCAGCGGCTTGCCCGCGGCATCCGCGATCAGCGCCCGCACCTCCAGCAACTCGCCGGGGATATCGGGGGAGATGTTGTCGCCGTTCTTCAGCACCGGCGGGTTCTCGCGGTGGAACGGGCCCAGCACCGTGGTCTCGGTGACGTTGTCCTGGCTGGCATGGGCCAGGGCGTCCACCAGCATGGTCACGCCGGTGATGTCCGACAGCAGGATCCATTCATTGCGCTTGTCGGTCACGAAGGGACCCATGGCCGAGAGGTACCTGATCCCCAGCTCCCATTCCTCCGGCGTCAGCTTCACGTCGCGCACGAAGGCGTGGGCGTGCTTCAGCAGGCTGGCCATGATCTCGGCGGTGCGCGGGTTGGCATCCGGCCGGATGCGGCCCAGCACCGCTTCGGTCAGGTTGGCGTCGGTATAGGTCACGTGGGTATCGGGCATGACGGCGGCTCCTGCGGCGCGAGGGGTCAAGGCGTGAGGAAGGGGCGGCGGGCGGCCGCTACCTGGCCGGGGGCGCCGGACTGCCTGGCCTGGCCGCCACCCGCCCTTGCCTGAACCATGGCTGCCATGCCCGTTCCGCTCCCTGCTGCGGTCAGCCTAGCCCTGTTCGGGCTGGCGCCGCTATTGTCTCCCCTACATGGACCAGACCAGTGAACTCGCCAAGGTGAAGGCGCGCATCCGCGCCCTTGCCGCCAAGACCGTGGACCGCGGCTGCTCGGAGGCCGAGGCGATGGCGGCCGCCGCCAAGGTGGGCGAGTTGCTCGCGGTCTATGGCCTGACGATGAACGAGGTGGAACTGCGCGAGGAAGCCTGCGTGCAGCGCCGCATCGCCGTGCAGGGCACCGGCCGCCAGGCGCTGCGCTGGCTGTACCCGGCGCTGCTGCGGCTGTGCGAATGCCGCGGCTGGACCGATGGCAAGCAGGACTTCGTGCTGTTCGGGCTGGAGCCGGATGTGCAGATGGCGGAATACCTGCTGGCCGTCATCGGCCGGGCGCTGGAAACCGAGGAAGCCCGCTACCGCGCCGGCGCGGACTATGCCGCCCGCACCCAGCCGGCGCAGTCCGTGCTGCGCAGCTTCCGCTATGGCTTCGCCGACCGGGTGGGCAAGCGGCTGGACGCCATGGCGCGGGAGCGTGAGCAGGCCGAGGCCGCTCGCCCGGCGCCGGCCACCGGCACCGCGCTGGTGCTGGTGAAGCAGCAGATCATCGGCGAGAAGTTCCGCGCGCTGGGGGTGCGCCTGCGCAGCGTCTACACCACCGCCACGGTGCGGGACCGCGGTGCCTATGGCCATGGCGCGGCCGCCGGCGGGCGCGTTGGGCTGAACCGGCCGGTGGGCGGCGCCACCGGTGCCAGCACCCTGCCGCGAGGCCGCCGATGACCGCCGACCCGCAGCGCCGCAAGGTCTATGCCTGGGAGGACCGCGAGGTGGCGCCGCGCGACCTTTCCCTGGTGCCCTTTGCCCGGCTGCAAGGGCTGGTGGACCATGTCTGGGTGCAGGAAGGCCTGGCCTGGCCACCGCTGGTCCGGCCGCTGACCAGGAAGGCCCGCCGCACCGTGGCCCGGGCCACCCGCCTGGCGATCGAGGCGCCGGAGCACCTCGCCACCTGGGTGCTGCTGCATGAGATGGCGCATTGCATGAGCAGCACCGCCGAGGAACGCAGCGACGGCCATGGGCCGATCTTCGTCGGGCTGTATCTGAAGCTGCTGGCGGACTATGCGCGGATGCCGCGGGAGGCGCTGGAAGCCTCGCTGCGCCGGGCGCGGATCGAGTGGGACCCGGCGGCGCGGGCGGTCTTTGTCGAGTGACCGCGTTCTGGCGCTTCTCGCTGGAGTTCTACGCCCAGCCCGGGGTGATGCCGGCCTGCCTGGCCTTGCAGGACCAGCACGGATTGGACGTGAACCTGGCGCTGTTCTGCTGCTGGGTGGGGGAGCCGCTGGACGCCGCCGCGCTGGCCGAGGCCGAGGCGCTGGTGCGTGAATGGCGCACCCAGGTGGTGCAGCCGCTGCGCGCGGTGCGGCGCTGGCTGAAGCAGCGGGATGACGCGCTGCGCCGCGCGGTGGCGGCGCAGGAACTGGCCGCCGAACAGCGGCAGCAGGCCCTGCTGTTCGGCTGGGCCACGGCCCGCTGGCCGGCGGCGGGCGCCACCCCGGGCCGCCACGCCGCCGCCAACCTGGCGCTGTTGAGCGCCGCGCCGGAAGCTACCGCCCTTGCCAGTTCGGCTTGCGCTTTTCGTGGAACGCCTTGACCCCCTCGGCGAAATCCTCGGACGAGCGCAGCCGCGAATAGGCGTGGCCTTCCAACTCGATGGCGATCGACAGCGAGGCATCCTCGGTGTCGTTCAGCAGCTTCTTCGCGGTGCGCTGGGCCAGCGGGGCGAAGCGCAGCAGCTCCTTCACCAGCGCGTCGGTCGCGGCTTCCAGCTGGTCGTCCGGCACCACCTCGGTGGCGATGCCCCAGTCCAGCGCCTGCTTCGCCGGAATGCGGCGGCTGCGCATCACGATGTCCTTGGTGCGGGTGATGCCGACGATCTTCTGCAGCCGCGCCGAACCGCCGGAGCCGGGGATCTGGCCGAGTTGCTGTTCCGGCAGCGCGTATTGCGTGGTCTCGGAGCAGATCCGGAAGTCGCAGGCCAGGCTGATCTCGAAGCCGACGCCAAAGGTATAACCGCGATTGGCGGCGATGACCGGCTTGGAGCACCGCGCCGGCGCCGCCATGTTCCAGGCGAGCTTCGAGACCACTTCCGGCGTGCTTTCCAGGAAGCCCATGATGTAGCCGCCGGAGGAGAAATGCTCGCCGATGCCGCGCAGCACGATGACCCGCACGCCGTCGTCTTCGTCCAGCGCCTCGAACACTTTGCGGAGTTGGTCGCGCTGCGGCATGTGGATGACGTTCAGCGGCGGGCGATGCAGGATGATGTCGGCGCGCGGGCCGTTCACCTCCACGCGGAAGCCGTCCAGGTTGTCGAACACACTCATCACGTTTTCTCCTGATCGGCGGGGCGGTACTCGCCTTCCACCAGCTTGCGGCGCAGCAGCTTGCCCACCGGCGAACGCGGCACTTCGGCCACGAAGACATAGCGGCGCGGCCGCTTGAAATTGGCCAGGCCGGCGGCGCGGCAATGTGCGTCCAGCTCGGCCTGCGTGCAGGGCGCGCGGCGGGCGACGAAGGCGGTGACGACCTTGCCCCAGCGTTCATCCGGCAGGCCGACCACCGCCACCTCGGCCACCGCCGGGTGCAGCGACAGGCAGCTTTCGATTTCCACCGGGGAGACGTTCTCGCCACCGGTGATGATCATGTCATCCACCCGCCCGGTCACGAACAGGTCGCCATCGGCGTCGAAGAAGCCGGTGTCGCCGGTGAAGTACCAGCCGTCGCGCAGCGACTTCGCGTCCGCGTCCGGGCGGCGCCAATAGCCCTCGAAGCTTTCATCACCGGCCAGCAGGGCGATGATCTCGCCTGCCTCGCCCGGTGCGGCCTGGGTGGTGCTGCCCAGCTTCACCACCCGCACCATCTGGTTCAACCCGGCGCGGCCGGCGCTGCCCGGCTTCAGCGGCGCCTTCTGGTCCACGGTGAAGGTGTAGATCTCGCTGCTGCCATAGTGGTTGACGAACAGCTCCGGCCGGAACGCCGCGGTCAGGTCGCGCAGCAGGCCATCGGTCATGCTGGCGCCGGCAAAGCCCAGCTTGCGGACGGAGGAGACATCGGCGCGGGCGAAGTCCGGGTGGTGCAGCACGTCGTGGTACAGCGTCGGCACCAGGTACAGGTTGCTGATGCGCTCCTGTTCGATGAGGCGCAGCGCCGTGGCCACGTCGAAGCGCGGCAGGCACACGAAGGCCCCGCCGATGGCGGCCATGGCCAGCAGGCTGCGCACGCCCATGGTGTGGTACAGCGGCATCACGCCCAGCGTGCATTCGCCCATGGCGTACAGGTTCTGCGCCACATGCGCGATGGCGGCGGCGCGTTCCGCCCGGTGCCGCCGCGGCACGCCCTTGGGGCGGGAGGTGGTGCCGGAGGTGTACAGCATCACCGACCAATCCTCGGCACTGGCGCGCGGTGCTGCTGCCGGGGCCGGTGCCAGCCAGGCGTCGAAGCCCAGTTCGCCGGGCAGCGGCGTGCCCAGCGTGATGCGCGCAATGGCCCGGGCGCCGCGCACCGCCTCGGCGGCGATGTCCTCGAACACCACCGCCTTGGCCCCGGCATCGGCGATGGCATGGTCCACCTCATCCGCCTTGGCGCGCCAGTTCAGCGGGGTGACGATGAGGCCGGCGAACTGGCAGGCCCAATGCAGCGTCGCCGCCTGCCAGCGGTTCTGCAGCACGGTCAGCAGATGGTCGCCAGGTTGCAGGCCCAGCCGGTCCAGCCCGGCGACCACGGCAGAAATCCGTGCGTACCACTGCGCGTAGTCCAGCCGCACGTCGCCATCCACCAGCGCCAGCGCGCGCGGGCTGCGGGCCACGCTGGCCAGGAAGCTGGTGCCGAGGTCAAGCATCGGGGGGTCCTTCCGCCAGGCGCTCGGCCGCGTCCAGCGCGGCGGCCAGGATGGGGGCGTAGCCGGTGCAGCGGCACAGATGCCCGGAGAGCATGTCCCGCAGCGCCGCCTCGGTGGGGCGTGGCTGGTCGCGCAGGAAGGCGTCCAGCGACATCAGCATGCCGGCGGTGCAGAAGCCGCATTGCAGCGCGTGGTGGCGGCGGAAGGCGTCCTGCAACACCGAAAGCCGCGCCGGCTCCGGCGCCAGCCCTTCCACGGTACGGATCTCGCAGCCTTCCACCTGCACCGCCAGGGTGAGGCAGCCGCGCGCCGGCACACCATCCACCTGCACGGTGCAGGCGCCGCAGACGCCATGCTCGCAGCCGACATGGGTGCCGGTGGCACCCAGCACATGGCGCAGGAAGTCGGTCAGCAGCAGGCGCGGCTCGGCCTCGCCCTGCACCGGGCGGCCGTTCAGCGTGAAGCGCACCAGGTGGCGCGCGGTGGCGTTCAGGCGCGGCATGCGGCGGCTTCCTCCAGCACCAGGCGGCCCAGGCGGCGCACCAATTGCCGGCGATAGGTGGCGGTGGCGTGCAGGTCGTCGCGCGCCTCCAGGCTCCAGGCGAAGGCGTCCAGCGCGTCGTCCCACAACGCGGCATCGGCCGGCAGGTCGCGCGCCGTGGGGCGGTCCGCCACGCCGCCCACCGCCAGCCGCACGCCGTGGGCGTTGGCCACCGCGGCGCAGGCAACGATGGCGAAGTCGCCATGGCGGCGGCCAACCTCCCGGAAGGCATAGCCTTCGCCCGCGCGCGGCAGCGGCAGGTGGATCGCTTCCAGCAACTCGTCCTCGGCCTTCGCGGTCTGCATCATGCCGGTGAAGAACGCCGCCGCCGGCAGCCGCCGGGCCCGCCGCGCCGAACGCAGCAGCACCTCGCCCTGCAAGGCCAGCAGCACCAGCGGGATTTCCGCGCTGGGGTCGGCATGCGCCACGCTGCCGCACAGCGTGCCACGGCCGCGGGTCTGTGCATGCCCCACCCAGGGCAGGGCGGCGGCCAGCAGCGGGTGCAGCCCGGGCCGCGCCAGCATGGCCGCCTGGCGCATGGCGGCGCCGACGCGCAGCGCGCCCGGCACCTCCGCCACCGCAGCCATGCCGGGGATGCGCATGATGTCCACCAGCACGCCCGGCCGGGCCAGGCGCATGTTCCGCATCGGCATCAGCGACTGGCCGCCGGCGAGCACGCGCGCGGCCTCGCCTTCCGCGCGCCGCGTCGCCAGCGCCTCCTCCAGGCTGGTGGCGCGCAGGT
>CANBXZ010000120.1 GCA_947373495.1 Acetobacteraceae bacterium | reverse complement strand
CTGGCGCGCGCGCTGGACGGCCAGCCGGCGGGCGTCATCAGCGGCGTGGCCCAGCGCGCGGTGGACCTGGCGGTGGTGGGGCAGATCGGCGCCAGTACCTCCGACCAGGCCGGCGCCACGCTGCGCGAACGCGTGTTGCAGGGGGTGGAGGACGCCTATGGCAGCGTCTCCGGCGTGGAGGGCAACAGCTCCCTCAGTGACGACATCAACGCGCTGCGCGCCGCCTTCATCACCTTGCAGGGCAGCCCGGAGGATGCCGGGGCGCAGCGCGCCGCGGTGCGCGCCGCCGGCACCGTGGCAACGGACTTCAACCGGGTCGGCGCCACCATTCTCAAGGCGCGGCAGCAGGCGCAGGACAGCATGGGCCAGCAGGTGGCCGCGGCCAACGCGGCGCTGCGGGGCATCGGCGGGCTGAGCCGGCAGATCCAGCTGGCGCAGCAGCAGGGCCAGAGCACCGCCGGGCTGGAGGATCAGCGCGACATGGCGGTGCAGACCCTGGCCGCCACCCTGCAGGTGCAGGTGGTGCGCCAGCCGGATGGCGGCATGCTGGTGCTGAGCAAGGGCGGCGCCATGCTGCCGACCGACCCGAACAAGGACGCGCTGGCGCTGGCGCCGGCCACGCTGGGGCCGGGCGCCTGGTACGGCCCCGGCGGCAGCCTGCCCGGGGTGATGCTGGGCGGGGTGGACATCACTCGCCAGTTGACCGGCGGCGCGCTGGGCAGCGCGATCGAGCTGCGCGACAGCACCCTGCCGCGCTACCAGGCCGAGGCCGATACCGCCGCCGGCCAACTGGCCTATCGCTTCGACCAGGAGGGCCTGACGCTGTTCAGCGCCCCCGGTGGCGCGGTGCCGGACATGAGCCAGCCCTATCTCGGCGGCGGCCAGTTGGGCTTCGCCGGCCTGGTGCGGGTGGACCCGGCGGTGGTGGCCAACCCGGCGCTGGTGCGGGACGGCACCCGGCCGGTGGCGCTGGCCAGCGGCGGCGTCACCGACTTCACCCCCAATGCCAGCGGCGGGCCCGCCGGCTTCACCACGCTGGTGGATAATGTGGTGAACTTCACCTTCGGCCGGCAGGCCGCCACCGGCATCGGCTGGGGGCCCATCGCCGGCAGCGGGCTGGGGCCGGATGGCACGCTGAGTTCCCCCTTCACCGCCGGCGGCGCGGTGCAGGACTACGCCGCCACGGTGGTGGCGGTGCACACCGCGGACCGTGCCGCCGCCAGCGCCGCCAAGGACCAGGCGGCCGGGCTGCTGGCCACGCTGCAACAGCGCTTCAACACCCAGTCCGGCGTCAGCGTGGACAATGAGATGACCACCATGATCCAGCTGCAGCAGGCCTATGCCGCCAACGCCAAGGTGGTGGGCGCGGTGCAGAGCATGTGGGACGCCCTGCTGGGCACGGTGCGATAGAAGGACCTGACCGATGGCCGTGATCGACATGCTGTCGCGCCTCAACATGGACACCACCGTGTTGCGGGCCCGGATGGCCACGCTGACCCAGCAGACCGCCACCGGGCTGAAAAGCCAGCAACTGGGCGGGCTGGGCGCCGACCTGCCGCAGGCGCTGGACCTGAAGGGGGAAATCCATCGCCAGCAGACCTACAGCGCCGCCATCTCGGCCGCCGGGGGCCGCGCCACCGGCACCCAGGCGGCGCTGGCGCGGTTGCAGGACATCGCCGCGCATTTCGCCGACAGCGTGGCGATCAAGCTGGACCCGAACGACCCCCAGGGCATCACCCGCGCCGCCACCGAGGCGCGGGACGCGCTGGTGCAGGTGGCGCGGTTGCTGAACAGCCAGCAGGGCGGGCAATACCTGTTCGGCGGCACCGACCTGGCCAACCCGCCGGTGCCTGACCCGGCCAATATCGGCAGCGCCGGCTTCGTCAGCCAGATCACCGCCGCGCTGGCCACGCTGGGCGGCGGCAATGCCGCCACGGTACTGAACAGCGCGGTGACGGCAGCGGCTTCCAATGTCGCCGGGGTGACCGCGTTTTCCGCCTTCCTGTCGGACCCGGCGACCGGGCTGGCCGAACCGCGCCGCGCGGTGCCCACGGCCGATGGCCAGACCATGGCCTATGGCGTGGCCGCCAACCGCAACGCCGCCGCGGTTTCCACCGGCGCCAACACCACCGGCAGTTGGGCGCGGGACCTGTTGGGCGGCCTGGCCATGCTGGCGGCGATGACCCCGGCCTCCGCGGCTGCCGCGCCGGCGGATTTCCGCCAGCTGGTGCAGGGCGTGACCGGCTGGGTGAAGGGCGCCGCCACCACGCTGGGGGAGGAAAGCGGCGCGCTGGGCCAGGCCCAGGCGCAGCTGGAGCAACTGCGCACCACCCAGGCCGCCACCGTGACGGCGCTGACCACCCAGCTGGCCGGGGTGCAGGAAGTGGACATGGCCGCCACCATCACCCGGCTGCAGGGCACCCAGACCACGTTGCAGGCCAGCTACAGCGCCATCAGCCAATTGGGCACGCTGACCCTGGTGCAATTCCTCTGAGCCGCCTGCCGAATTCATCCCCGATTAACCATGGCGGCGCAGACTTGCCCCGCACGCCAAAACTGGCTGCGAAAGGAAAACAAATGTCGACGCTCGTGCTTGAGCTTCGCCAGGGCGACATGATGGTCGTCAACGGCGCCCCCATCCGTTTCCGCAACCGCACGCGGATCGAGTTGGCCGCCAAGGCCCGCTTCCTGTTCGGCAAGCAGATCATGCCGCCGGAAGCCGCCACCACGCCGGCCCGGCGGATCTATTTCGCGCTGCAGACCGCCTATATCGGCACCGAGGAGGAACGCGGCGCCGGGCTGCGGGCGGCGCGCCACCTGATCGAGGATTTCCAGCAGGCCACCACCTCCGCCCTGGCGCGGGACATGCTGCGCCAGGCGCTGGACCTGGCCGATGGCGATGACTGCTACCAGGCGCTGAAGATCGCCCGCCGGGTGATGCGGCATGAGGATGAGGTGCTGGGCATTGCCCCGGCCGCCGGCGCCCGGCTGGAGCCGGTGCGGGCCGAGGCGATGCTCGCGGGCGAATAGCCCGCCCCCGCCGCGCCGCGTCCCGACGCGCCGCGGCGGCGCATGCCGGGCCGCCCGTTGGCCGCCCCCTCCCTGGTGCATGCCCCCGGGGGACGCGCCCTTCAGCGCGAAGGTGGCCTGGCCCGGTAGGCGGCCAGTTGCCGCGCATTGGGAATGGTCTCGGCCACCTGGCCTCGGCTGTCCTGGAATTCCAGCACCACCAGGCCCAGCGCCGGTTCCAGCCGCAACCGCGGCGCCGGGGCTGGAATGGGCGCCGCCGGGGCGGCTTGCCGCGGCATCCGCGCCAGGCCGGAGGGCGGCAAGGCCAGGCTTGGGGTGGGCGCCACGGCGCCAAGGGCTGGGGTCATGCGCATGAGGAGCCTCCGTCTCAAAAATAGGGACATCTGGTTAAGAAACCGTTAGCCCGTACCACGGCGCGCCGCCTTCGCCCTTGCCTGCGGCTGTGGAAAAACCCAACCATTGCAAGGCTTCGCGCTGCGTTGGTGCCACCCGGGCTGAGCCCTGGCCCAGGTCGCCAGCCCCACGGCCCTGGGTTTGACGCGCCGCAAAACGAGGACGAAGGTCCAACTCTTCCCGTTGTGAGTGACCCCGGCTTGCCGCCACGCCCCACCCCGCCGCTTCAGGTGTTCCTGGTTACCGCGCTGGCCGGCTGTTGCGGCGGCGCCCTGTTCGCGTTGCTGCATGTGCCCCTGGCCTGGATGATCGGCGCCATGGTCGGCTCCGCCCTGCTGGGCTGGTTTCGCCCGGTGGCGGTGCATACCCACGCCCGGCCGGCGGCGATGATGGTGCTGGGCACCGCCTTCGGCATGAGCTTTTCCGGCCCGGTGCTGGGTGCCGTCACCGGCGCCCTGCCGGCGCTGGCGGTGGCGGGGGCGGTCACCATCGCCACCGGGCTGCTGGTGGCGCGCATGTTCACCCGGCTGGCCAAGGTGGATGCCCGCACCGGCTTCTTCTGTGGCGTGCCGGGCGGCGTGGTCATCATGGTGGTGCTGGCGCAGGAAGCCGGCGCCCAGGTGGCGGCGGTGACGCTTTCGCAGACCGTGCGGGTGGTGATGGTGGTGCTCAGCATCCCGCCGATCCTGGGCGTGGTGGCGCCGCATGGCGAATACGGCGCGTTCAGTGCCATGGCGGCGCAGGTGTGGTGGCCCGGCCTGCTCGGCCTGCTGGCGGTGGCGCCGCTGGCGGCCTGGCCGTTGCGCAAGCTGGGCTTCGGCAACCCCTGGATGTTCGGGCCCTGCCTGCTGAATATCGCCATCGCCGCCAGCGGCCATGGCTTCACCGGCATTCCCGGCTGGCTGGTCAGCGTGGCGCAGATCGCCATGGGCGCCACGCTGGGCAGCCGGCTGACCCGCAGCTTCCTGCTGGGCTCGCGCGGGCTGCTGGTGGCTTCGGTGCTGTCTTCCGGCGTGCTGGTGGTGGTGCTGGCGGCCATGGCGCTGGCACTGGCCTGGGCGGCCGGGCTGCCCTGGCCGGCGGTGGTGCTGGGCATGGCGCCGGGCGGCATGCCGGAGATGTCCCTCACCGCCAAGGCGCTGGACCTGGCGGTGCCGCTGGTGCTGGGCTTCCACCTGGTGCGCAGCCTGTTGAGCAACGTGCTGGTGAAGCCGATGTATCGGCTCGGGGTGCGCTGGAGGCTGCTGTAGCGGCGGCCGCGGCTATTCCCGCCGCAGCACCTTGTCCACCAGCACATCCGCCCAGGGCCGGCGGCGCACCGCATCGAACTGGGCGCGCAGCGCGGCCTCGTCGTAGTCCTGCCGCAGCCAGTCCAGGAACGGCTTCGGCGCCGCCTCCGCGTACAGCGCGAAGAAGGCATCCAGAATGCCGGTGCGGCCCTGCTTCACATGGCCGTGCCGCAGCGAAAGCTGCGCCATCGCCTGCTCCACCGGGCGGCCCTGGAGCAGCAGCCACAGGCCGGAAGCCAGCCCGGCCCGGTCGGCACCGGACTTGCAGTGCAGCAGGGCGGGTTCCGCCATGTCCTGGAAAATGCCGGCCAGGCGCAGGATCCGGTCCTTGTGCGGCGCGCCGCGGCTTTCGAACGGCGCGTCGATATAGGCCAGCCCCAGCCGCTGGGCTTCGCGCCGGCCCAGGGCGTCGCTGCCGCAACTGGTGCGGTGGCCGCGCAGGTTGATGACGGTGCGCAGCCCATGCCGCTGCGCCGCTTCGCGCAGCTGCCACGGCAGCGGGTGGTTGGAACGGTACAGCCGGCCCTTTTCCACCACGCCCCAGTTGCGCCAGCCAAGGCGCAGGACGGCATGGTCCACCAGCAGGCTGTTCAGCCAGGCCGAACGGCCGGCGAGGGGGGCGGGGGCAGGGGGCATCCCTGGGATATGGCGGAAGCGCCCCGGCCCGGCCAGGGGTTGGCGGTGGCAAAACACCGCCCAGGGCGATTTGTTCTTGTTGCCGTCACGTTTATCCGGCCCCGGGCGCCTGCCGCGCCACCTTGGCCCCGGGTGGGCACGTCGCGGCCTGGAAAACCCTGCGATATCAGCAAGGTGGTCAGCCTGTTCGGCGGGGCGGCGTGGAATAAATTCCATCGTCGCGCCGTACTGCCCCTTTCGCGTCGCGGCCGCTGGTGGCAAGCATCGCGACCTTGGCGAAGGAGACCCCCCATGGCGGCTTTTGACCTGGTTCTGCGCGGTGGCGCCTGCGTGCTGCCCTGGGGCATCGAGACCACCGACGTGGGCGTGCGCAACGGCCGCATCGCCGCCCTGGGCGACCTGCGCACCGCCGTGGCGGCGCAGACGGTGGACGCCACCGGCCTGCACGTGCTGCCCGGCCTGATCGACGCCCATGTCCACCTGCGCGATCCGGGCGACCCGGCGGTGGAAAACCTGGCCGACGGCACCCGTGGCGCCATTCTGGGCGGCCTGACCACGGTGTTCGACATGCCGAACACCGCCCCCAGCATCACCGACAAGCCGCGCCTGGACTGGAAGCGGGACTACATCCACGGCACCGCCTTCTGCGACGTGGGCATGTATGTCGGCGCCAGCATGAAGAACATTCCGGAACTGGCCAGCCTGGAACAGGAAGCCAATGTCTGCGCGGTGAAGGTCTTCGCCGGGTCCTCCACCGGCGACCTGCTGGTGGCGGATGACGCGAGCCTGGAAGCGGTGATGCGCTCCGGCCGGCGGCGCATCTGCTACCATTCGGAAGATGAGTACCGCCTGCAGGCGCGCAAGCCGGACTATACCAGCGGCATGCCGCACCGGAACCACGCGGTGTGGCGGGATGTGGAATGCGCCCTGCTCGGCACCCGCCGGCTGATGGCCATTGCCCGCAAGACCAACCGCCCGGCCCATATCCTGCACGTCAGCACCGCCGAGGAACTGGCCTTCCTGGCCGACTACCGCGACATCTGCACGGTGGAAGTGCTGCTGAACCACCTGACCCAGACCGACGAGGCCTATGACCGCCTGGGTGGCTACGCGGTGATGAACCCGCCGATCCGCGACCAGCGCCACAAGGATGCCGCCTGGGCCGCGGTGCTGGATGGCACCGTGGATGTGATCGGCAGCGACCACGCCCCGCACAGCCGTGCCGCCAAGGAACGCCCCTGGCCGGATTGCGCCGCCGGCCTGACCGGGGTGCAGACCATCGTGCCGATCATGCTGGACCACGTGAACGCCGGCCGCCTGCCGCTGACCCGCCTGGTGGACCTGATGTGCGCCGGCCCGGCCCGGGTCTATGGCGCGTTGAACAAGGGCCGGTTGGCCATGGGCTACGACGCCGACTTCACCCTGGTGGACATGAAGCAGCAGCGCACCATCGAGGAGAAGTGGATCGTCTCGCCCTGCGGCTGGACGCCGTTCGACGGCTACCACTGCACCGGCTGGCCGAAGATGACCGTGGTGCGCGGCCAGGTGGTGATGCGGGAAGACGAGATCCTGGGTGGCCCGGTGGGCGCGGCGGTCAACTTCCGCGGCTGAGCGCCGTTTCGGGCGCGGCCGAGGGGGCGACCAACGGCGCGACCAAGGGGGTGGCCACAGGAGTGGCTACAGAGGCGGCCTCGGGCGCGGCCAAGGGCCGGGCCGGGGCTTCCGGCGGCGGGCCGGCCGGGGTGTCGCCCACGCCGCGATAGGGCGGCTGGGCCAGCGGGGGCTGGCGCCAGCAGTCCACACTGCCGCGGCTGCGGGTGCAGAACGGCGGCGGTTCCGGCGCGGCCGCCGCCGGCCGGCAATAGGGCTGGCCGCGGTTCAGGTTCTGCACCGAGCACTCCCGTTCCATCGCCGCCGAAACCAGGCTGTCCGGCTTCAGCGCCGCGCAGCCGGCCAGGGCCGGCAGCAGGCCCAGGAGCAGGGCTGAAAGCAACGCCGGGGCAAGGCCAGGCCGGGCCTCGGGGGTCGGGCAGGGGGCCAGGTTGGGGGGGGAAAGGGTGCGCATGACGCCATCAATCGCCCTTCGGGCTTAACGCCCCCCCAACACAACGCTATAGGTCGCCCGCTGCCGAACGCTATAGGACGGCCGCCGCCTTCGCCGCCGCCCGCCTTGGGCGGGGCACCTGTTGGGGAACGCCGTGTCCGATATCTTCGAGGAAGTCGACGAGGAACTCCGCGCCGACCGGGCCCAGCGCTTCCTGAAGCGCTATGGCACCTGGATCGCCGCCGCCATGCTGCTGGTGGTGGCCGGTGTCGGCTGCCTGCAAGGCTGGCGCTGGTGGCAGGACCGCCAGGCGATGCAGGCCGCCGAGGTGTTCCTTTCCGCCAGTGCCGCCGCGGCCGCGCCGAATGCGGATGTGAAGGCCATTGCCGGCCAGTTCACCGCGGTGGCGGCCGAGGCGCCGGGGGGCTACCGCACCCTGGCCCGGCTGCGCGCCGCTGCCCTGCTGGCCGCCGAGGACGCCCCTGGTGCCCTGGCGCTGTGGGACCAGGTGAGCAAGGACACCGCGGTGGAACCGCTGTACCGCGACCTGGCCACCCTGCTGTGGGGGCTGCACGGGCTGGGCAGCGTGGAGCCGGCACAGATCGAATCGCGCCTGGCGCCGCTTGCGGCGGCCGCCAACCCCTGGCATGCCTCGGCGCAGGAAGTCCGCGCTTTGGCGGCCTTGCAGCGGGGTGACTCCGCGGCGGCGCGCCAGGGGCTTGAAGCCCTGGCCAACGACGTCACGGCACCCCAGGGTGTGCGGGAACGCGCCGGCCGGCTGCTGGCCGGCCTGGGCGGTTGAAGAACGGGACAAGGACGGAAAACGGCATGCACAACCTGACCCGCCGGGCCGCCCTGCTGGGCGCCGCTGGCCTGCTTGCGGCCTGTGACACCATCACCGATACCGCCGATTCCATCTTCGGCGACCGCAAGACCCCGCTGCCCGGCGAACGCCGGCCGGTGCTGTCCAGCGACCGTCGGCTGGAGGTGGATGACGGCCCGCGCACGCCGGTGACCGTGCCCGCCGCGACCGAGCGCAGCGATTGGTTGCAGGCCGGCGGCAACCTGGGCCACAGCGCCGGCAACCCCAGCCTGGGCAGCCCGCTGGCCGAGGCCTGGCGGGCTTCGGTCGGCAGTGGTTCCAGCTTCCGCCGCCGCCTGGTGGCGCCGCCGATCTCGGACGGCAAGACCCTGTTCACGGTGGATGCCGAGGGCGTGGTGATGGCCACCGACGCCGCGTCCGGCCGCCGTGCCTGGCGCTTCGACACCACGCCGAAGGAAGACGAGGACGGCCAGCTGGGCGGTGGCCTGGGGCTGGCCGATGGCGTGCTGTACTGCGTGACCGGCCTGGCCGAGGCGCTGGCGCTGGACCCCACCAATGGCAGCGTGAAGTGGCGGGTGCGGCTGCCCGCCCCGGCGCGCGGCGCGCCGACCATTTCCGGCGGCCGGATGTTCGTGCCCACCATCCAGAACCAGGTGGTGGCGCTGAAGACCACGGATGGCGACAAGCTGTGGACTTATGCCGGCTCCCCCATCACCGCCATGGCGCTGGGCCTGCCCGCGCCGGCGGTGGAGGGCGACATGGTGGTGTGCGGCCTGGCGACCGGTGAACTGGCTGCCATCCGCGCCACGGATGGCCGGCCGATCTGGACCGAAACCCTGGGCAGCGGCAACCGCGGCAACAGCCTGGCCGATATCGCCGGCGTGTCCGGCCTGCCGGTCATCGACCGCGGTCGCGTCTTCGTCACCGCCCAGGGCGGTGCCACGGTGGCGCTGGACCTGCGCTCCGGCCGCCGGCTGTGGGAACGCGACGTGGCCAGCGCCGAGACGCCCTGGCCGGTGGGGGACTGGCTGTTCCTGCTGACCACCGCGATGGAAGTGGTCTGCCTGGGCCGCAATGACGGCCGGGTGCGCTGGCTGCGCGCCCTGCCGCGCTGGCGGGACGAGGCGCGGCGCCGCGACCCCATCACCTGGGGTGGCCCGATGGTGGCCGGCGGCCGGCTGCTCATCACCGGCAACAATGGCGAGATGCTGGAACTGGCGGTGGCCGATGGCGAGCCGCTGAGCCGGCTGAAGCTGCCCAGCGCCACGCTGCTGGCCCCGGCGGTGTTCGGCAACACGCTGTACCTGCTGACCGAATCGGCCGAATTGATGGCTGTGCGCGGGGCTTAAGGCCCTCGCCCACGGCTGCTCCCTATCGCCGCCCCGGCGCCTTGATGGCGGCCCGGGGCGGTGCTTCCCGGGGCCTTGGCCCTGGCGCATTGCCGCCATGCAAGCGGGGGCGCGCATTTGCCCCGGTTTCTGCTACAAGGCGCGCATGCTTCCCCTCGTTGCCATCCTCGGCCGGCCCAATGTCGGCAAATCCACGCTGTTCAACCGTCTGGTCGGGCGCAAGATCGCCATCGTGGACGACACGCCCGGCGTGACCCGCGACCGCAAGGAGGCGGAGGCGAATATCGGCGGCCGCTCCGTCCGGCTGGTGGATACCGCCGGGCTGGAGGAAGCCGACCCCGACACCATTCCGGGCCGGATGCGCGCTTCCTCGGAAGAAGCCTTGCGCCAGGCCAGCCTGGCCATCTTCGTGGTGGATGTCCGCACCGGGCTCACCGCTTCGGACCGCGCCTTCGCCAAGTGGCTGCGCCGGCAGAAGGTGCCGGTGCTGCTGGTGGGCAACAAGGCCGAGGGCCGCGGTGGCGGCAATGCCAGCCTGGAACTGTACGAGCTGGGCCTGGGCGACCCCATCCCGGTTTCCGCCGAGCATGGCGAGGGCATGTCCATCCTGCATGTCGAGGTGGCGACCGCGCTGGCGGCCACGCCGGAGCCGGTGGAGGAAGTGCCGGATGATGACGAGGACGCCCCGGCCTGGGACCCGAACCGGCCGCTGCGCATCGCCATCGTCGGCCGCCCGAATGCCGGCAAGTCCACCCTGCTGAACGCCCTGCTGGGCGAGGAACGCATGATCACCGGGCCGGAACCCGGCCTGACGCGGGACGCGGTGGCGGTGGAATGGCGCGACCATACCGGCGGCCTGGTGCGGCTGGTGGATACCGCCGGCATGCGCAAGAAGGCGCGGGTGGAGCAGAAGCTGGAAGTGATGAGCGTGGGCGCCAGCATCGCCGCGCTGAAGGAAGCCGAGATCTGCATCCTGGTGGTGGATGCGTTGCTGGGCATGGACGAGCAGGACCTGCGCATCGCCCGGCTGGCGGAACGCGAGGGCCGTGCCGTGGTGATCGCGCTGAACAAGTGGGACGCGGTGGATGACCGCGCCGCCGCTGGCCGTGCGGTGGGCGACACGCTGATGGCCTCGCTGGCGCAGATGCGCGGCGTGGCGGTGGTGCCGATCTCGGCCGCCACCGGCCGCGGCGTGGAAAAGCTGATGCCCAAGGTGCGGGAGGTCTACGCGCTGTGGAACCGCCGGGTGCCGACCGGCGAGTTGAACCGCTGGTTCGAACATGCGCGGGACAGGCATCCGCCGCCATTGGTGGAGGGCAAGCGGATCAAGCTGCGCTACTGCACCATGCCGAAGGCGCGGCCGCCGACCATTGCCGTGTTCGGCACCCGGGCGGAGATGATGCCGGAAGACTGGCGCCGCTACCTTGTGAACAGCTTCCGCGAACAGTTCGACATGCCCGGCGTGCCGGTGCGGGTGAACTTCCGCGGCAGCGTGAACCCCTACGAGGACCAGGACTGACAGCCACGCGATAGCAGGGCACCATGCCGGCGTTGACGAGGAACGCCGGCATGCACGACCTGATCCGCCTGACCGCCACCGAGGCCACGCAGCGCCTGGCTTCCGGCGAGGTATCCCCGCTGGACCTGGTGGAGGCGGCCGCCGCGCGCATCGCCGCGGTGGAACCGGCGGTGAACGCCATTCCCACGCTCTGCCTGGACCGCGCCCGCGACCATGCTCGCGCGCTGATGCGCGGCGACCGTGCCGAGGCCCGTGGCGAACGCGGCTGGCTGGGCGGCCTGCCGCTGACCATCAAGGACCTGACCGACGTGGCCGGGGTGCGCACCACCTATGGCTCGCCGATCTTCAAGGACCATGTACCGGCTACCTCCCAC